>JAEMQF010000343.1 GCA_022758925.1 Burkholderiales bacterium
GAAGGTCGCGCTGCTCACCGACGGGCGCTTCTCCGGAGCGACACGCGGCCTGATGGTCGGCTACATCGGCCCCGAAGCCGCGCTCGGCGGGCCGGCGCATTCGGGCGCGGTGCAGTGGCCGCGGGAGTAGGTGCGAATTCGTCGTCTCACCGTTCGTTTCAACCTTCTTCTGCGCCTCAGCTCGCGTCGGTGCGGCCCGCCGTCTTCCGGCGGCGACGAGTCGCCGCCCCTTTCCGGGTCTTCTTTCTGTCCGAAAAACGTGCTATTTTTCGGACATGAAAGAAGTTACCCCTTCGCCGCAGATCAGCACCAGGCGAGATGCCCGGCCTCGACGCGCCGTCGATTCGAGTATCGACGCCGCCATCTCTCGCAAAGTGCGCCGCGCGAAGCCCGGTACCGTGTTCACACCGGCGCTGTTTGCGAGCCTGGGTGGCCGCGCTGCGGTCGACAAGGCCTTGCAGCGATTGGTCGCGCGCGACGAACTGCGCCGGCTGTCGCGAGGGTTGTACGACAAGCCTCGACAAGACCCATTGCTCGGAACCTTGTGGCCGTCGGTCGATGCCGTGGTCGCGGCACTCACCGGCAAGGACAAGCTGCGACTTCAACCCACAGGTGCCTACGCAGCCAACCTGCTCGGACTGTCCGACCAGGTGCCTGCACGCGTCGAGTTCCTGACCGACGGCACCAGCCGCACCGTCAAGGCCGGGCCCATGCAGATCGTTCTCAAGCGGACCACGCCACGCCAGATGGCCGCGGCGGGGCGTACCAGCGGCCTGGTGATCCAGGCCCTGCGCAGCCTCGGGCCCGACCATGTGACTCCGCAACGGCTTGAAAAGCTCAGGCGTAGCGTTCCCGTGGCCGAGCGTCGCACCTTGCTGGACGACCTGACCTTGGCGCCGGGGTGGATGCAGCCCACCCTGCGGGCGTTGGCCGCGGCCAGGTAGTGCAATGGCAAGGCTCGCATTGCAGTTCGTAGCGCTTCCACCTGAGCGACGCGCGCTCGCGTTCACGCAGACGGCAGCGCGCATGGCAGTGTCGAGCGTGATGGTCGAGAAGGACTTCTGGGTCAGCTGGCTGCTCGGGCTGCTCTTCGCCGACCCGGCCCTGGCGCCCCATCTCGTGTTCAAGGGCGGAACGTCGCTGTCCAAGGTGTACGGCGTGATCGACCGCTTCTCCGAGGACATCGACCTGTCGATGTCGCCGGCCTTCGTGGGCGCCGACGAATCCGTCTTCGCAGCCATGAAGAGCCGCACGCAGCGCGAAGCGGCGCTGGCACAGATGCAGACGCAGTGTGGTGAGCAAACCCGCAGCGTCCTCATGCCGCGGCTCGAACAGGCCATCGTCGAACACCTCGGTCACCGTTCGGGAGGCGCAGCGTGGCTGCGCTACGAGGACGACGCTGTCGCGCGTTCGCCGGTCGTGCACTTCGAGTACCCGACGGCCTCCGAGGCTGGCTTCGACTACCTCCGCCGCGAAGTGAAGCTCGAACTGGGTTCACTCACCGATCAGCGGCCCACTGAGCAGCATGCGGTCCGCCCCTGGGTCGTCGATGACTTCCCCGCGGCCTTCCCCGATTGGCAGTGCCAGGTGACCGCACTCGAACTGGCGCGCACGTTCTGGGAGAAGGCGACCATTCTGCACGCCGAGCACCACCGCCCCGCGGACCAGGCCACACCCGATCGCTATGCGAGGCACTATGCCGACATGGAGCGGCTGCTTCGCCATCCCGACGCCGCCGCGCTGCTCGCAGACCATGCGCTGTGCAAGCGTGTCGTGGAGTGGAAGAGCCGGGTGTTTGCGCGCCAATGGGCTCGCTACGACCTGGCCAGGCCAGGCACGTTTCGATTGCTGCCTGTCGGCGAACGGCTTGCTGCCCTGGCGCGCGACTATGCGCAGATGCGCGCCATGTTCATTGCAGCGCCGCCTGAATTCGAGGTCATGATGGCCCGCCTCGCCGAGGCCGAGCGTACGTTGAACGCGTCCGGCGCCTCCTGATCGGCGTGGCAGTCGGGATCAGAGGCGACCACCGCCAAACTGGCACCAGACTGGCCAGGCCCGGCGCGCATCTTCGAATCCGAAGAAGACGCCTTCGCCGCCGTCATGGCGCGCAGCGACAGCGCCGGCGACATGCTCGTGATCCGCAACGAAGGCCCACGCGGCGGCCCCGGCATGCGCGAGATGCTCGGTGTCACCGCGCTCGTCTACGGCCAGGGCATGGGCGAGAAGGTCGCGCTGCTCACCGACGGGCGCTTCTCCGGCGCGACACGCGGCCTGATGGTCGGCTACATCGGCCCCGAAGTCGCGCTGCTGGCCCGCTCGATGCGCCCGGCTTGTGCCACATCGATCGGCGCGCCGGACTACCAGGCAACGGCGGCTCTTGTCTTCACGGTCAGCCTTTTGGTGATTGGGTGAATGGGTGACAGTCGGGGCACTGTCAGCGGATTGGCGTCCCGCAAACCGCGAGAGATCGACGCGACCTACACGTGCAGATGCGCCAGCAGCTGCTCGCGTCCGACCTCGCCACGCCGCCCCACGAGCGCCACGCCGCCCTGCTCGATGACGAGGTAATCGTCGGCAATCAACTCCGCGAAAGCCAGGTTCTGCTCGACGACGATGAACGATCTGCCCGCTGCCTTGGCCTCACCCAGCAACGCCGCCATGTGTTCGATGTTTTCCCACTGCACGCCTTCGCTCGGCTCGTCCAGCAGCAGCACCGGCTGCGCCTCGGACAGGCCGCGCACGAACGAGAGGATCTTCTTTTCGCCGCCTGACAGCGTCCCGGCACGCTGGTTCAGGCGTCTTGCCAGAATGGGAAAACGTTCGAACAGCGGCTCGAAGACCCCGAGCGTTCGATCGGCGCGCATCAGCGTCAGGTTGTCGCGCACGCTCAGTTCGTCGAACACCGGGCGCTCTTGCGGGCAGTAGCTCAGGCCCAAGGCGCGGCGCTGTGACGATTCGAGCTGCGTGATCGCCCGGCCTTCAAAGCTGACGCTGCCGCAGGCGCAGGGCAACTGGCCGAACAGCAGTTTCAGCAGTGTGCTCTTGCCCACGCCATTGCGGCCGATGACGCACAGCACCTCGCCGCGCGCTACGGCGCCGCTGACGCCGCGCAGCACATCGAGACCGCCGTAGCCGCCCACCACCGCGCTGAATGCAAGTCGCGGCGCCGCCACGCCGCGCGCTTCGTCGGTCGAGGGGTCGCTCATTTTTCCGACCCGACGTAAATCGCCTTCACCGCAGCGTTGGCTTGAATTTCAGCGACGCTGCCCTGCGCGAGCAGGCGGCCGTTGTGCAACACGAACACATGGTCGGCGATCTTTCGCACCAGGCTCATGTCGTGTTCGATCACGATCACCGTCGCGCCGCGCCGCGCGCTGGCCCAGCGGATGACTTCAATGACCTGTGCCGTTTCCTGGGGCGACAGGCCGGCGCAGGGTTCGTCAAGCAACAACAGCCTGGGCTCGCCGAGCAACGCCAGCGCAAGTTCGAGGATCTGCCGTTGCCCATGGGAAAGCTCCGACGCCGTGCGCTGCGCATCCGCGAGAAACGCATAACGCTCGCGCAGCGCATCCAACAACGGGCTGTTCCAGCGCCGCAGCTTCGGGCGCAACAGATCGAGCGGCGCGGCGCGCCCGCTCCACAGCGCCAGGCCCAGGTTGTCGGCAATCGACAGGTGCGCGAACACGGAAGGAATCTGCAGCTTGCGTCCCATGCCCAGGCCGATGATGCGGTGCGTCTGAAGCTGGTCGATCGCGCGGCCGTCGAACGTCACGCGCCCGACCTGGGCGGGCAACTCCGCAGTGAGCAGGTTGAAGGTCGAAGTCTTGCCCGCGCCGTTCGGCCCGATGACGCAGAAGATGCCGGGCTTGTCGATCGTCAGCGTCAGCTTGTCGAGGATCAGAACCTCGCCCAGCTTCACGTCGACGTCAACGATGCGCAACTGCGCCGCACCGCCCGGCTGAACGCGCTGCGGCGCATGCACCGCGGCGCCGCGCTGTCGACCGGCGCTCATCCAGCGCTGCAGCGGCGCGAAGACACCGATCAGGCCTTGCGGAAACAGCAACACGACGAGGATGAAGATCACGGCAATCGTGATTTCCCAGAACCGGAAACTGTCACGCAGCGCGCTCGTGAAAGCGCCGATCAGCAGCGCGCCCAGTACCGGCCCGAGCAGCTTGCTGCGCCCGCCCACCGCAGCCCAGATGATCAGATCGGCCGACAGCACGAAGCCGCACAGCTGCGGCGTCACCAGGCCCTGCTGTGGCGCGTAGAGTGCGCCGCCGATTCCGGCGAGCAACCCGCTCACGCCGAACGCCACGGCCTTGAGGCGATTCGTGTCGAAGCCGAACAGCACGACACGGCGTTCGTTGTGCGCCAGGGCTGACCAGAGCACGCCCAGCGGCGCGTGGTAGAGCCAGGCGACGACGCCGCAGACGACTGCGAGAGCCGTCGCGGCGACGTAGTAAGCCGCCGTATAGCTGTCCAGTCCGGGCAACCCCGGGATGCCTTTCAAGCCGTTGAAACCGCCCGTCACCGATTCCCAGTTGTTCGCGATCTGGCTCGCGAGCAGTGCCAGCGCCAGCGTGATCATCGAAAAATACGGCCCGCTCTCGCCGCGGCGCCTGAACACCAGCGTGCCGATGAGGAAGGCCAGCACGCCCGAAACGCCCGCGGCGAGCGGCAGCAGCAGCAGCAACCACCAACTCTGGTCGAACTCGATCAGCGCCAGGCCCGACAGGTACGCCGCGAGGCCGAAGAACAGGCCTTGCCCGAGCGGCAGGAATCCGGCGCGGCCCCAGCACAAACCGACGCTCAGCGCGGCAATCGCGTAGAGGTACAGCAGGCCCATCTGGTAGGCCCAGAAGTCTCCGGCGAGCAGGGGCAACAGCAGCAGTGCGGCGATCGCCAGCGCGATGCTGCCGCAGCTGCGAGCCCCTCCTTCAACGCCGCGCATGAATTCCGCGCGGCCGCAGCCAAAGGAAGAGGATGGCGATCGCGAGCACGCAGAAGTAGCCGCCGGTGCTGTCGCTGATGGCAGAGACGACGCTGTTCGTTCCGCCGATCACGGCGGATCCCGTCAACAATCCGCCCACGCTGCCCAGGCCACCGACCACCAGCACGAAGAACGACATCAGGATGTAGTCCAGGCCCATGAAGGGCTGCACCGGAATCAGCGGCGCAACCATCACGCCGGCCAGGCCCGCGAGGCAGGTGCCGACGACGAACGTGGCGCTCGCAAAGCGGCTCACCGGAATGCCCAGCGCATGCGCCAGGTCGGGGTTGTCGACCATCGCCTTGATGCGCACGCCAGTCCTGCTGCGGCCGTACCACAGCACGAGGCCGCCGAGCACGACGACGCTGACCGCGATCAACAACAGGCGATAGCGCGGATAGGTGGCGCCGAGCACCTCGACCGTACCGCTCAGCGGTTCGCTCAAGCTCTTGTAGCCCAGGCCGAACAGCGCCTCGGCACTCTTGCGAAGCAACAGGCTCAAGCCCCAGGTGACGACGAGCGTGTCGAACGGGCGCTGATAGAGCGGGCTCACGAGCCAGCGCTCGATCGCGAAGCCGAGCATGGCGCACACGGCGAGGGCCAATGGCACGGCGCTGATGAACGGCCAACCGTTCGCCTGCACGACATAGGCGCAATACGCGCCCACCATCACCAGCTCGCCATGCGCGAGGTTGAGCACGCCCAGCAACCCCAGCACCACGCCCAAGCCGAGCGCAACGATGGCGAGCAGCGCGACGGCAAAGAGCGCGTTCAGGCCCTGCGCGACGAGCACAGGCTCCATGGGCTGAACCTCACCTCGCCTCGGGTACGTCAGCCCGGCGTAGGCCGGGATCCAGGAGCGTCAGCCGAGGGTGGATCCCGGCCCTCGTGTCGGGCACGGGGCCACCGTTCACCGGGATGACCGAGGCCCTCAGGTCTTGCACGCCGTGCCGCTCTTCACCGCCTTGATCGTTTTGATGACTTCGAACTCGGTGCCCTTGCACGTGGCAAGGTACATGTCCTTGTCGACCTGCCTGCCGCGCATCGTCACGCGGCCCGATGGCGCGTCGAACGCCAGGCCTTCCGAGGCCGCCATCATCTTGCGCATGTCGGTTCCGCCGGCTTTTTCGACCAAGGCTTTGGCCAGGTTCAGCGCCGCAAAACAGTCGGCGCCGATCGTGCTGAGCTGCGGCGCCTTGTCGCCGTAGCGCGCCAGATAGCTGGCCTTGAACTTCTTCGGCGCGTCGGCCGTGTTGTTCGCGTAGTAGCCCATGCACGAATACAGGTTCGCGCTGTTCTCGGCGCCGATGCCCATCAGCGTGTTCTCTTCCAGCAGCAGGGCGATCCGGACGATGCTCTTGTCCAGACCAAAGCCGGCAAACGTACGGTTGAAGTTGACGTTGTCCGCGCCGACCAGGGTGCACACCACCGCATCGGGCTTGGCTGCCTTGATTCGCGTCACCGCCTCTTCAAACTTGTTCGGCGCGCCGAACGGCACGTACTCTTCGCCGACGATCTTTCCGCCGTTCTGCGCGACGTACTTCTTCACCTGTTCGTTCGACTTGCGCGGCCACACGTAGTCGTCGCCGATCAAATAGAACGTCTTCGCCTTGCGCTCCTTCGCCAGGAACTCCACCGCCGGCTGCGCCTGCTGCGGTGGCGTTTCGCCCAGGCAGTACACGTTGGGCGAACACTCGCCCCCTTCGTACACCGGCGAATAGATGTAGGGCAGCTTGCTCTTGATCGTCGCGATGTTCGCTTCGCGCGTCGCGCTGTCGTGCGAGCCGATGAACAGATCGACCTTGTCTTCAAGCATCAGCCGCACCGCCGATTTGGCGGTCTCGGCCGGAGGGCCACCGGCGTCGGTGGGCAGCAGCTTGACAGGGCGGCCCATGATGCCGCCGCCGCTGTTGATGATCTCCGTGGCCCAGTCCGCGCAGGCACGCTGCGTCGGCCCGAACAGCGAGGCCGGGCCGCTGAGCGCAATGAACAGGCCGATCTTGAATTCCTTGGGCTGCGCAAAGACGGGCCGGATGAAGCCGGTGCCGAGCACGGCCGTGCCGGCTGCGACTGAAATGATGCGGCGGCGCGCGGGGATGAAGGGATGGGTCATGCTTGTCTCCTGGTTGATTTGCTGATCGATCTGTCATCCCGCCGCGCGTGCGCCCGCCGGGATGCCGCCTGAACTGTCATACCTTCGGCGCCGGGATCCTGGGCAACGCCGCTTCGACAGCGCGTGCGAGCGCGAGCAGCTGCGCGTCACTGCCTGTCGGGCCATCGAGTTCGATGCCCAGCGGCAGCCCCGCCTTCGTCAGCGCCGCGGGCAGGGTGATGCCCGGAATACCGGCCACGCTGCCCGGGCTGCAGTTGCGAATGAAGGTCGGGAAGGTCGGCGCCGGCGCACCGTTGAGCAGCACGGTCTCGTCTTCGCCGATGCGCGCCGCGGGCAGCGGCGTCGTCGGCAACAGCACGGCGGCAACGTCGTGGCGCGCGAAATACTCGCTGTAGGCCCGCTGCAACGCCGGGCGCTGCACGTCGAGCGCAACGCGGTACGCGGCCTCGGGGATGGCACCCTCGCCAAGCAGGCTTTGCAGGATTCCTTTGACGTCGGCGCTCGCGACTTGCGCGACGAGGTCCGCATAGCGCATCGACGAGCCATGATCGGCCAGGTAAGCGTTCAGGTCGACGATCGTCTCGTACAGCGCAATCGGAAAACCGGCCTCGTTGTCAAGGCGCGCGGCGTCGGCGATGTCGGCCTCGATCAGGATCGCGCCAGCGTCTTTCAGCCTGACGAGCACGCCTTCCATCAAACTCGCCACTTCCACGTCGAGCGACTCCCAGAAGTGACCGCGCGGCACGCCCAGGCGCAGGCCTTTCAGGCTTGGCGCGGGCAGCGCGGTGCTGCCGGTGACCACGCAGTCGAGCAGCGCGCAATCGGCAACACTGCGTGTCATCGGTCCGGCGGTGTCGCGTGTGTGCGAGATCGGCACGATGCCGGCCTGCGACCAGCGCAGCAGGGTCGGCCGAAACCCGACGATGCCGCACAGCGCCGCGGGAATGCGCACCGAGCCGCCCGTGTCCGAGCCGATGCCCCCGGGCACGATGCGCGCGCCCACCGCAGCGCCCACGCCGCCGCTGGACCCGCCCGGAATTCGTGTCCGGTCGTACGGGTTGCGCGCCGCACCGAACGCCGCGTTGTTGTTCGTGATGCCGTAGGCCAGTTCGTGCAGGTTCGCTTTGCCGAACACGATGGCGCCCGCGTCGATGAGCTTTTGCACGATGGGTGCGTTGCGCGCCGGCCGGTTCGCGCGCAGCCCCGGCGTGCCGGCGGTGGTGGCGGTGCCTGCGGTGTCGAGGTTGTCTTTCAGTGCCAGCGGTATGCCGTGCAGCGGACCCGGTTTCGCGCCGCGCGCGCGTTGCTCGTCGGCCGCGCGCGCTGCGGCGCGCACTTGCGCGGCGTCGTGGTGGATGAAGGCGTTCAAACCGGCGGCCTGCGTGGCGCGCCCCAGCAACGCCTCGGCGTAGGCGACAGCGGTCAAGTCGCCGCGCTGCAGTGCGGCAGCGGCTTCGCTGATCGTGAGAGCGGTGAGATCCATATCCCTCCCATCATCTTTGGTCAGCACAGTATGTACAGACCTGGGAAATGCCGTCAATCGGGGATTTCGTGCCGGTGCACTTCATTCGCGGCGTGGAGGGAATGCGTGCCACCTTCGGCGACTGCGCCGCGCTGGCCGAATTTGGCTGCACCTCGCGCATGTGCGTGCCGGTGCGCCGCGCCGGCCGCACGCTGGGCAGCATGAATCTCGACGGCGACGAAGGCCGCCACACCGCACTCACGGCTGCGCTGGCGCAGCCTTTCGCCACGCTGGCGGTGCCGGCATTCCTGGCGACGCAGGTGGCGTAAGGGTAAATCGCTTTGCCCCTCGAAGGAGGCGGAGCGTACTATGCCCCGTCTGTTTGATGCGCCCCTGAGGAGAAGCCATGAGATCGAGCCACTTGCGGTTGGCCACGCTTGCGGCGGGCATTGTGTTTTCCTGCGCTTCGCTGGCACAGATCAAGATCGGCCTGATTCTGCCGATGACCGGGCCGGTGGCTTCGACTGGCAAGCAGATCGATGCAGCCGTCAAACTCTACATGTCGCAGCATGGCAGCAGTGTCGCCGGCAAGACGATCGAGGTGATCCTCAAAGACGACGGCGGGGTGCCCGACAACACCAAACGCCTGGCGCAGGAACTGATCGTCAACGACAAGGTGGCCTTCATCGCCGGCTTCGGCATCACGCCCGCCGCGCTCGCCGCAGCGCCGCTCGCGACCCAGGCCAAGGTGCCGATGATCGTCATGGCTGCGGGTACCTCGATCATCACCGAGCGCTCGCCGTACATCGTGCGCACCAGCTTCACGCTGGGGCAATCGGCGGTCGTCATGGCCGATTGGGCGGCGAAGAACGGCATCAAGAAGGTGGCGACGATGGTGGTCGACTTCGCGCCCGGGGCGGACTCGCAGAGTTCCTTCAAGGAGGCGTTCACGAAGGCGGGCGGACAGGTCATCGCCGAACTCAAGGTGCCGGTGGCCAACCCGGACTTCGCGCCGTTCCTGCAGCGCGCGCGCGACGCTGCGCCCGACGCCATCTACGTCTTCGTGCTCTCGGGCCAGGGCGCCACGTTCGCCAAGCAGTTTGCCGAGCGAGGTCTCGACAAGTCCGGCATCAAGCTGATCGGGCCCGGGGATTTCAGCGACGACGATCTGCTTGCGGGCATGGGCGACGCAGTGCTCGGGGCGGTGACCGCACACCAGTATTCGGCGGCGCATCCCTCGGCGGCGAACAAGGCCTACGTTGCCGCATTCAAGAAGATGCACAACGGACTGCGGCCGAACTTCATGTCGGTCGGCGGCTACGACGGCATGCACCTGATCTACGAGGCGCTGAAGAAGACCAAGGGCGAGACCGACGGCGATGCGCTGGTGCTCGCCATGCGGGGCATGCAGTGGGAAAGCCCGCGCGGCCCGATCAGCATCGACCCGGCGACGCGCGACATCGTGCAGAACATCTACGTGCGCAGGATCGAGAAGGTGGGCGGCGAGCTCTACAACGTCGAATTCGCCACTTTCGAGGCAGTCAAGGATCCGGTGAAGGAAGCGGCGAAGAACAAGTAGCGTCCGCGCCGCCGGTGGCGCCGGAGGTCATCCCGTGCTGACGATCCTGTTCGACGGCGTCGCCTACGGCATGCTGCTGTTCGTGCTGGCCTGCGGCCTTTCGGTGACGCTCGGGCTGATGAACCTGATCAACCTGGCGCACGGCGCCTTCGCCATGGCGGGCGGCTACTGCGCGGTGGTGCTCGTGAATCGGATCGGCGTGCCCTTCTACGCCGCGCTGCCCCTCGCCTTCGTGCTGCCGGCACTGCTCGGCGCCGTGATGGAGCGCACGCTCTATCGGCACCTCTATGCCAGGAGCCACCTCGACCAGGTGATGTTCACCATCGGGCTGGCGTTCATGGCGGTGGCCGGCGTCGACTACGTCATGGGCTCGGCACAGGTGTTCGTCAACCTTCCCCCGGCGCTCGAAGGACGCTTCGAGGTCGGCGGCGTCGGCATCGGGCGCTATCGGCTGATGATCATCGTCGTCTGCGGCGCGCTGGCGCTCGCGCTGCAAAGCGTGCTCGTGCTCACGCGTTTCGGCAGCCGGCTGCGCGCGGCGGTGGACGATCCGCGCACGGCGCGGGGCCTGGGCATCAACGTGAACCTGGTGTTCGCCCTCACCTTCGCTGTGGGCTCGGGGCTCGCGGGGCTGGGCGGCGCGCTCGGCGCGGAGATCCTGGGACTCGATCCGCACTTCCCGCTGAAGTTCATGATCTACTTCCTCATCGTGGTGGCGGTCGGGGGCACCTCGAGCATCACCGGGCCGTTTCTCGCCTCGCTCGTGCTGGGCATCGGCGACGTCGCCGGCAAGTACTACGTGCCCGAGTTCGGCGGCTTCGTCATCTACACCATCATGATCGTGGTCCTGACCTGGCGGCCGCAGGGCTTGTTCACGCGCGTGGCGGGGCGCTGAGCATGGCCAGCGGCGTCCTCAGCACTGCGGTCGCCGATCATCTGGCGCTGCGCGCGCGCTGGCGGCGCCTGGAAATCGCCTTCTGGGTGGCCGCCGCCGCGTCCATCTTCCTGCTCCCGGGCAAGCACCTGATCCTGTCGGAAATCGCCATCCTTGCCCTGTTCGCGCTGTCGCTGGACCTGATCCTCGGCTATGCCGGCATCATTTCGCTCGGCCACGCAGCGTTCTTCGGCTTCGGTGCCTACGCCGCGGGACTGCTCGCCAAGCACGGCCTGATCGCCGAGCCCTTGCTCGCGCTGCTCGCAGCGGGAGCGGCCGCCGCGTTGCTCGGCTTCGCCACCAGCTTCCTCGTGCTGCGCGGCTCGGACCTGACGCGCCTGATGGTCACCCTGGGCATCGCGCTGGTGCTGAGGGAACTGGCGAACAAGCTGGGCGGTCTCACCGGCGGCGCGGACGGCCTGCAGGGCATCACCATGGCGCCGCTGCTGGGGAGGTTCAGCTTCGACCTTGCGGGCCGCGTCGCTTATGTCTATTCGCTGGGCGTGCTGTTCGTCTTCTTCCTCGTCGCGCGGCGCATCGTCCATTCGCCCTTCGGGCTTTCGCTGCAGGCGGTGAAGGGCAACGCCCTGCGCGCGGCCGCGATCGGCATCCCCGTGAATGTGAGGCTGGTGGCGATCTATGCCATCGCCGCGGGGTACGCCGGAGTCGCCGGCGCGCTGCTGACGCAGACCACCGCATTCTGCTCGCTCGAGGTGCTGTCGTTCGAGCGCTCGGCCGACCTGCTGCTGGTGCTGATCATCGGCGGTACCGGCTATCTCTACGGCGGGCTGCTCGGCGCCGTGGGTTTCAAGCTGATGCAGGACTGGATCGCGGCGATGACCCCGCAGTACTGGCAGTTCTGGATCGGCCTGATCCTGGTCGTCATCGTGCTCGTCGGCCGGGACCGATTCGCCGCCTGGGCGCGGGGCGTGATGGCGCTGTTCCCGCAGCGCAAGCCATGAGTTTCGCGCTTGAGACGCGCGGCCTCGCCAAGCGCTTCGGCGGGCTCGTCGCCACGAACGACGTGTCGTTGCAGGTTGAGCGCGGCGCGCGACACGCGCTGATCGGCCCGAACGGCGCCGGCAAGACGACGCTCATCAACCTGCTCACCGGCATGCTCGACCCGGACCAGGGGGCGGTGCTGCTCGATGGGCGGGAGATCACGCGTCTCGCACCGCACCGCCGGGTACGCATGGGCCTGGTGCGCACCTTCCAGATCAACCAGTTGTTCGGCGCACTCACGCCGCTGGAGACGATCGGCCTGGCGGTGTCCGAGCGCATGGGCCGCGGCCATGACTGGTGGCGCATTGCCGGCACCCGCACCACGGTGGACGACAGCATCGTCGAGATGCTGCAGACCTTCCATCTTCTCGACGTCATGCACGAGCGCACGCAGCAGCTGCCCTACGGCAAGCAGCGGTTGCTCGAAATCGCGCTCGCCGTCACTTGCCGCCCGCGCGTATTGCTCCTCGACGAGCCCGCGGCAGGCGTGCCGGAGGACGAGCGCCATGAGATCCTCGCTGCGGTAGCCGCCCTGCCACGCGAGGTCACGGTGCTGTTCATCGAGCACGACATGGACCTGGTATTCGCCTTTGCCGAGCGTATTTCGGTGATGGTCAATGGCGCGCTGTTCGCCGAAGGCGCGCCCGCGGAGATCGCGCGCGACCCGCGTGTCAAGGCGGTCTACCTGGGCGAGGAGCCGGTCAATGCCTGATCTGCTCTCGATCGAGCGGCTCTCGGCCGGCTACGGCGCGGGCACCGTGCTGCGCGAGGTCACGCTCTCGCTCGAGGCGGGCAGTTCACTCGCGCTGCTCGGCCGCAACGGCACGGGCAAGACGACGCTGCTGTGCAGCCTGGTCGGCCTCACGCGCCACCTGGGCGGCATCATCCGCCTCGGCGGGCACGACATCACGCGGCTGCGTCCGGAGCAGCGTGCGCACGCCGGCATCGGCTGGGTGCCGCAGGAGCGCAACATCTTCCGCTCACTCACGGTCGAGGAGAACCTCACGGCCGTCGCGCGTCCCGGCGCGTGGACCCCGGCCCGCGTCTACGAGATGTTCCCGCGCCTCGCCGAGCGGCGCGGCAATCTCGGCAACCGGCTTTCCGGCGGCGAGCAACAGATGCTCGCCATCGGCCGCGCGCTGGTGCTGAATCCCCGGCTGCTGCTGCTCGACGAGCCGACCGAGGGACTTGCGCCGCTCATCGTCGAGGAACTGCTCGCGGCACTCGGGCGCATCGTGCGCGAGGAGCGCATCACCAGCATCATCGTCGAGCAGAACGCGCGCAAGGTCCTGGCCATGACCGACCGCGCGGCCATCCTGCAGCGCGGCGCGCTCGTCTACCAGGGCGCGAGCATCGAGCTGCGCGCCGACGCGGCGACCCTCGATACCTGGCTCGGCGTCGCGACTTCAGCGGCTTGATCTTCGAGCGCTGGGCGTTGGTGAAGATGTGCTGCGCCTTCACCGGCTTGTCGCGCGTCGGCTGCGCGAAGGTGATGTCGATCGTGCGCTGCAGGCGCTCGGACTCGATCCCGCCGATGCGGTTCTTCCTCGATCGGTCGGTGCTGCACAGGTCCATGCGGCGTCGTCGTGCTCAAGGGCAACCTCGCAGCCGACGGTGCATTGATCAAGGTCGCGGGCCTGAAGAGTTCGATCTTCGAAGGTGCGGCGCGCATCTTCGAGTGCGAAGAAGACGCCTTCGCCGCCGTCATGGCACGCAGCTACAGCGCCGGCGACTTGCTCGTGAGCCGCAACGAAGGCCAGGCGCGCACCCTGCAATGGCTTGCCGACGAGGCCGAGATCGCGCGCCGCCGCGCGGCGTGGAAACCTCGTCCCAGTGAACGCCTCGCCGGCGTTCTGCAGAAGTACGCCAAGCGCGTCGGGCCGGCGCATCTGGGCGCGGTCGCGCATTCGCGCGCGGTGCAGTAGCCGCCGGAGCAGGTGCGAGTTCTGCGACGCCGAGACCGACACGCGCATTGTCATGGTCGGGGCCA
>JAEMQF010000331.1 GCA_022758925.1 Burkholderiales bacterium
GCGATCAAGCGCGCCGCGGATCGCGGCAAGACCCAGGCCGACCACACGAACAAGGTGGAGAACTGATCATGGCCGTCATCGAAACCCAAGGCTTCAAGCTCGACAACAGCGGCAAGCGCGTCATCGTCGACCCGGTGACACGGATCGAAGGGCATTTGCGCATCGAGGTCAACCTCGACGACAAGAACGTGATTCGCAACGCCGTGTCCACCGGCACGATGTGGCGCGGGCTGGAGGTCATCCTCAAGGGTCGGGATCCGCGCGACGCATGGGCCTTCGTCGAACGCATCTGCGGTGTCTGCACCGGCGTGCACGCGCTGACCTCGGTGCGCGCGGTCGAAGACGCGCTGAAAATCAAGATCCCTGACAACGCGAACATCATCCGCAACCTGATGCACGCCACGCTCTACGCGCAGGACCACCTGGTGCACTTCTATCACCTGCATGCGCTCGACTGGGTCGACGTGGTGAGTGCGCTGAAGGCCGACCCGAAGAAGACTTCGGAGCTGGCGCAGTCGATCAGCAGTTGGCCGCTGTCGTCGCCGGGCTACTTCCGCGACTTGCAGAACCGGTTGAAGAAGTTTGTCGATTCGGGCCAGCTCGGGCCGTTCCGCAACGGCTATTGGGGGCACCCGGCCTACAAGCTGCCGGCCGAAGCGAACCTGATGGCGGTGGCGCATTACCTGGAGGCTCTCGACTTCCAGAAGGAAATCGTCAAGATCCAGACCATCTTCGGCGGCAAGAACCCGCACCCGAACTGGCTCGTCGGCGGCGTGCCTTGTTCGATCAACCTCGAGGCCACCGGGGCCGTCGGCGCGATCAACATGGAACGCCTGAACATGGTGTCGAAGATCATCGACGACACCATCGCCTTCATCGACAACGTCTACATCCCCGACCTGCTGGCGATTGCCTCGTTCTACAAGGACTGGGGCGCCATCGGCGGCGGCCTGTCGAGCCAGAACCTGCTGGCCTACGGCGACTTCCCGGACATCGCGAACGACGACTCGAACAAGAGCCTGCTCATGCCGCGCGGCGCGATCATCGGCGGCAAGCTGGGCGAGGTCTTGCCGGTCGACCTGAAGGACCCGGCGCAGATCGAGGAATTCGTCGGTCATAGCTGGTACAAGTACGCCGACGAGAGCAAAGGCCTGCACCCGTTCGTCGGCGTGACCGACCCCAACTTCGTGCTCGGCAAGGGCACCAAGGGCACCAAGACCGCGATCGAATCGCTGGATGAGAGCGCCAAGTACTCGTGGGTCAAGTCGCCGCGCTGGCGCGGCAATGCGATGGAGGTCGGGCCGCTGGCGCGCTATGTGATCGCGTACGCGATGGGCCGGCCCGAGTTCAAGGAACCGGTGGACATGGTGCTGAAGAAGCTCGACGTGCCGCTGCCGGCGCTGTTCTCGACGCTCGGCCGCACCGCGGCGCGTGGCCTCGAGTGCTCGTGGGCGGCGCACAAGATGCGCTACTTCTTCGACAAGCTGATGGCCAACCTGAAGGGCGGCAACTTCGCCACCGCCAACGTCGACAGCTGGGAGCCCAAGACCTGGCCCGCCCAGGCGCAGGGAGCGGGCTATTGCGAAGCGCCGCGCGGCGCGCTCGGGCACTGGATCAAGATCAAGGACACCCGGATCGACAACTATCAGTGCGTCGTGCCCACCACCTGGAACGCCGGCCCGCGCGACACGAAGAACCAGATCGGCGCGTATGAGGCCGCGCTGATGAACACGCCGATGGCCAAGGCCGACGAGCCGCTGGAGATCCTGCGCACGATCCACAGTTTCGATCCCTGCCTGGCCTGCGCCACGCACGTGATGTCGCCGGCGGGCGAAGAGATCACGCGGGTGACGGTCCGTTGACCCCGAGGAGGCGAAGATGAGCACCCAAACCAGCAAGCTCTTTCCGGTCTACGTCTGGGAGGCGCCGGTTCGCATCTGGCACTGGGTCACGGCCCTGTGCATGGTGGTGCTGGCCGTGACGGGTTATCTGATCGGCTCGCCCATGGAATCGGTCGGCGGCGAGGCCAGCGATCATTTCCTGTTCGGCTACATCCGCTTCGCCCACTTCGCGGCCGCCTACCTGTTCGCGGTGATGTTCGCGATGCGCGTCGTCTGGGCTTTCATGGGCAACAAGTTCTCGCGCGAGCTGTTCACGGTGCCGCTCAAGCTGTTCGACGCGCAGTGGTGGGACGGGCTGATCGACCAGACCAAGTACTACCTGTTCCTGAAACCCCGCGCGCGCCCGTGGCAGGGCCACAACCCGCTGGCTTCGGCGGGAATGTTCTTCATGTATGTGCTGGGCGCGGTGTTCATGATCTGCACCGGCTTCGCGATGTACGGCGAGGCGCAGGGAATGGAGAGCGTGACCTTCAAGCTGTTCACGGCTTGGGTGATGCCGCTCTTCGGCTACAGCCAGAACGTGCACACGCTGCACCACCTGGGCATGTGGTACCTGCTGGTGTTCACGATCGTCCACCTCTACATGGTGGTACGCGAGGACGCGATGGCAGGCGAGACCATCATCAGCACGATGTTCAGCGGCTGGCGGGTGGCCAAGAAGTGAGCACCGTGCCGGCCCCGGAGGAGCCCGCGGCTGCGGCTACTGCGGCCGGCGTGCTGGTGCTGGGCATCGGCAACCTGCTGTGGGCCGACGAAGGCTTCGGCGTGCGTGCGGTCGAGGCGCTGCACCAGCGCTGGCGCGTTCCGGCGAACGTGTCGCTGGTCGACGGCGGCACGCAAGGCATGTACCTGCTCGACCATGTCTGCTCGGCCGAGCGTGTGCTCGTGTTCGATGCCATCGACTACAAGCTGCGCCCGGGCACGCTGCGCGTGTTTCGCGACGATGAGGTGCCGGTGTGGTCGGACCAGATGATGAGCCTGCACCAGGCCACGTTTCAGGAATTGCTGGCGCTGGCCCGCTTGCGCGGCCGCTTTCCGCAAAGGATCACGCTCATCGGCGTCCAGCCCGAAGTGCTGGATGACCTCGGCGGCAGCCTGAGCCCGCGGGTGCGCGAGCGCGTCGACGAGGCCGTCGCGCTCGCCGTGGCCGAGCTCTCGGCCTGGGGTATCGACCTGCTGCCGCGGAGCAGCCCCCCGGCAGAGCCGCTGAGCCCGGGCGCGCTTGCGATCCAGCGCTACGAAGGCGAGCGCCCGTCCGAGATCGAAGCCTGCCGCATCGGTGATGCGCGCTTCCTGAATCAGGTGCACGCCGGGCAGTACACCGAGGAGAGCGCCTGATGTGCATCGGTACGCCGCTGCGCGTGGTCGAACTCGACTCCGGCTTTGCCTGGTGCGAGGCCGACGGCGAGCGCGAACGCCTCGACATGATGCTGGTCGGCGACCAGCCCTTGGGAACCTGGGTGCTCGGGTTTCACGGCGCGGCGCGCCAGGTGCTGAGCGACGACGAAGCTGCGCACGCGCGCGCCGGGCGCCGGGCGCTGGCGGCAGTGCTCAGCGGCGACGCACGCGTCGACGAGTACTTCGCCGACCTGATCGGCCGCAAGCCCGAACTACCCGCGCACCTTCGAAAGGGGTTCTGATGGACGCATCGATTGCCGCACCAAGCACTGTGCAGCCGCTGCACCCGCTGCTGACGCGGCTGCTGGAACAAACCGGCGCAGCGGTTCTCGACGCGCAGAGCCTCGACGCCTGGGCGAACCTGAGCGGCCTCGCGATGCTCGTGTTCGCCGAGGATCCCGAGCGCTTCAAGGAAACGCTCGACCTGGCCGTGATCGTGCCCGAACTGCACGCGAGGTTCGGGCGGCGCTTTCGCGTCGGATTGCTGCCACCAGCAGCGTCACGCGCGCTGTTGCCGCGCTACGGCTTCGCGCGCTGGCCGGCCTTCGTGATGTTGCGCGATGGCCGCTATCTCGGCGCGGTCGACGGCATTCGCGACTGGGACATCTACGTCGAAGAGCTGGAACGCTTGCTGGCCGCCGAGCCGACGCGCCCGCCCGGCGTCGGCATACCGGTGCTTGCCGCCGGACAGAGTGCATCACAGTCTTGCCACCAAGACCGCCCCGAGGCCGGCCCAAGCCGGCCGCCCCCCGTGGGGGTCAAGCAAAGTGGCGGAGCCACATTTGTTTGAGAGGAGCATCCCCATGCGACCCGTGACGATCCCGATCCGCAGCCTGATGCCCGAGCCCGACGAGGCAGTCGAGTACATGCCCATGCCGCGCGAGATGGCAACCTTCGAGATGCCCGGCCTGCCCGAGCCCGGCCCGGGCCACGACATCGAGGGCGCGCGCGACGTGCTGGAGACCTTCCTCTCGCACTTCGACGACTGGCTCGAAGCGGGTGGTGAGCCGCCCGCGCTGGACCTCGTCGACCTGGCGCCCGACGCGCTGCGGGTGCTGAACGAAACACTCGGCGAGGGCGAAGTGGCCGCCATCATCGATACAACGCAACAGATTCGCGTCCAGGAAACCGTGTTCTCGGGCACCTGGCGCCAGCAGCACTTCGATGTCGGCGGCGGATTGCTGCACGACTACCTGCTCGCCGCGCCGATCCCGCCGCTGGTGGGCGCAATCGCCAGCGAAAGTGCTGCGCCGACGCTGCGCGCGCTCGAACTGCCGGCCGGCGCGATGAACGTGCCGGCGCTGATCCACGAGCTGCAGGATGCGATGGACCGCAGCAGCCCGCTCACGCCGGCCCATGTGATCAACCTGACGTTGCTGCCGTTGTCGCCTGAAGACCAGGCCCACATCGACCAGGTGCTCGACGGCGGATCGGTCGTGATCCTGTCGCGCGGTTTCGGCAATTGCCGCATCAGCGCCACGGCTGCACGCAACGTCTGGCGCGTGCAGTACTTCAACAACATGCAGACGTTGATCCTGAACACGATCGAAGTCACGCCGATGCCCGAAGTCGCGATCGCCGCGCGCGAAGACCTGGTCGAGACGCGCGAGCGCCTGGCCGACCTGGTGCAGTGGATGGGCGAATCGATCGCCGCCTGAACATATGGACGACACGAGTGCTGCCACAGGACGCGAGGCCGGCATCGGGCCCCGGACCCGGCTCGAGTGCAAGATCTGCTGGAGCGTGTATGACCCTGCCGTCGGCGACGAGGTCTGGCAGATCCCGCCCGGCACGCCGTTCACCGACCTGCCGCCGCACTGGACCTGCCCGAACTGCTCGGCGCAGAAGCAGAGCTTTTTGTTGCTCGATGACTGATACCGCTGCTGCAGAACTTCAGCGCCACCCCCCGGCGCGAGGCGCCGTCCTGGCGCGGCGCGGCGAGGTCGACACCGACCCCTTGCCCGCCTGCCGACCCTCGCCTGCCGTCGCGCTGGAGCGCGCGTTTCAAAGCGTGCTGCAGCGGCAGATGCAGGACATGCCGATGCTGAACCGCGCGCTGTCGGTCGAAGCGGTCGGGTTCAGGCCCTGGCACGAGCATTGGCTCGGCATCATGGTCACACCATGGTTCATGAATCTGATGCTGCTGCCGCGCGTGAGCGCGAACTGGCAACCCATCGCCGAGCGCGAGAGCCGGCACTACGTGTTCCCGGCAGGCGTCTTCGAGTTCATCGGCGGCAGCGACCCGGTGCTCGGCGACTACCAGGCTTGTTCGCTGTTCTCGCCGATGTTCGAGTTTGCAGACCAAGGCGGCGCGCGCGCTACGGCGGTGGCCGCGCTCGAAGCGCTGTTCGACACGGCCAGCCGCAATCACGCCGAAGTGGCTGCGCCCCAGCCGGCAAACCTGGCCGGGCAGGGCGACCCTGCGCCCAGCGCCGCGCCGGCGCCGGCTGCAAGGGCTGTCAGCAAACGGGACTTCCTGTTCGGGCCCGCCGCGCGAGCCGAGCGTGGGCCCTGAAGGCGAGCTGCGGGTCGGCCTGCGCGTGAGCCAGGGCCGCATCGGGAGCGTGCGCATCACTTCAACCCGGCCCGACGTGGCGCGCTCACTGCTGCAAGGGCGAACCAGGGCCGAGGTCGCCGCCGCCGTACCGCTGCTGTTCTCGCTCTGTGGTCACTCCCAGGCGGCTGCGAGCGAACTGAGCTGTGCCGCTGCCGCAGCAGCAGCAGAGCCGGCGCCCGATGCGCTGCTGCGATGCAGATCCGCGGTGTCGGCCGAAACCGTGCGCGAGTATGCCTGGCGCACGCTGCTCGACTGGCCGCAATGGATCGCCGAGCAACCGAATGACGACGCGGTCGCAGCCGCGCGCGCTTCGCTCGGATTCGGCCTGAACGCGCCGGCCGAGTCGGGCGCTGCACTCGCCTTCAGCCTCGACACGCTGGCCGAGCCGCGCGCTTCGCTCGCCTTCAGCGTCGACACGCCAGCCGACCCGCGCGCGAGCGCCATCGCGCAGCGCATCGCGATCGCGGCGTTCGGCGTCGCGGCCGAGGAATGGCTCGCATGGGAGTCGCTGCCCGAGTTCGACCGCTGGCTCGATGCCGGGCCGACGGCAGCAGCGCGCTTCGTTCGACAGGTGCGCGACGACGATGCCTCGGCCGGAGCCACGCGCGAGCCGACCGCCCCTTGCGCCCCGCTGCTCGATGCGCAAGAACACGCGGCATGCATGCTCGAACTCGCGCGGGCGTGCGACGCCGACCCCGAGTTTGCGCGGCATCCGACCTGGCGCGGCGCGCCCGCCGAAACCGGCGCGCTGGCGCGGCTCAGATCGGACCCGTTGATCGGCGCGCTGAAGCGCAGGTCCGCGACGCGCGTCCCGGCACGATTCGTGGCGCGCCTGCGCGAACTCGCGCTGTTGCTCGCCGGGCGGGCCACGGCGGCGGTTGGAGCGAAGACCCTGCGCGCCGGGGAAGGCATGGCATGGGTCGAGAACGCACGCGGCCTGTTGATCCACCAGGTGCGCATGGTCCAGGATCGCGTGCACACTTACCACATCATCGCGCCGACCGAATGGAACTTTCATCCCGCTGGAGCGCTGGCATTGGCGCTGATTGGCAGCCCTGCGCAGGAGCGCGATGGCGTGAAGCGTTTTGCC
>JAEMQF010000326.1 GCA_022758925.1 Burkholderiales bacterium
CGCCCTTGTTCCAAGGCCAGTTGCTGCAGCATCCGCTCGGTCAGCCAGCGGATGTCTTCTGGCCGCTCGCGCAGGGGAGGCAGACCGATGCGGATCACGGCCAGGCGGTAGAACAGGTCCTCGCGGAATGTGCCGGCAGCCATGTCGGCGTGCAGATCCCGGTTGGTCGCGGCGATGATCCGGAAGTCGCTGCGGGTGACACGCTCGGAGCCCAGACGGAAGAAGCTGCGCTCCTGCAGCGCCCGCAGGAGCTTGGCCTGCATGCTGGCCGGCAGTTCACCGACTTCGTCCAGGAAGAGCGTGCCGCCGTCAGCTCGTTCAAGATAACCCCGGTGCATGCGGGCCGCACCGGTGAACGCGTTCTTTTCATAGCCGAAGAACTCGGCTTCCATCATCGTTTCCGGAACCGCAGCGCAGTTCACGGCGATGAATTCGCCCTTGCCGGCCCTGTCACCCAACTGGTGGATCATTTGCGCCGCGACTTCCTTGCCGACGCCGGACTCACCCGTAAGCAGTACCGAAACACGTTGCTTGGCGACCTTGCGAACAAGCGATTCGGCGTGTCGCATGGCAGGTGAGATGCCGAGCACGCTGTCGTCAGGTGGTGGCTCCGGCGGTGAGCTGGCTTCCTGGACCATGGTCACCAGGCGCTCGATATCGAAGGGCTTGGTCAGGTATTCACGTGCTCCTGCGCGCACCGTCGCCACCGCGTCGTTCACGCTCCCGTAGCCGGTGAGGAAGAACCACGGCAACGCGCGTTGCGCCTCGGGCAGGCCCTGAAACCAGTGGGTCGCCAGGCCGTCGGTCAGCCGCACGTCGCTGATCACGGCGCTGAACCCGGACGGCAAGGCCTCGCTGGCCTCGGCCAGCCGGCGACACCAACTCACCTCGAAGCCTTCGAGCTCGAACCGCTGCACCAGCGACTCGCCCATGATCGGGTCGTCTTCAATCAGCAACAGGCTCTTCATGCATTTCCCGATTGGGCATCCAGAAAACCAGGCGCGTGCCCTGGTGGTGTTGGGTGTCGACCTCGAAGCCGCCGCCGTATTGCGTGGCGATCTCTCGGCAAACCCACAGGCCGAGGCCGCGCGGGTCATCGCCGCTCTCGGCCGTGACGATTGAGTCGAGGGCGTCCTGGGTCAGCGCACGGCCTGCATGCGCCACGCTGAACACGAGCCGGTCGGCGTCCGCTCTGAGCTCGGCGTGCACGGTGCCCGGCTCGCCTGCTGCCGACACGGCATTCAGCAGCATGTTCAGCATGACCTGCCGCAATGCTGCTGACGGCACCCGCAACGCGGATTCAACTTCGACCTGGGTTGTCAATTGGACGTTGCGCTGTGCGACGTCTGGGCATGCCAGCGTCACCACGTCAGCGAAGTCGTCGATCTCCAGGGCTCGGTCTTCGATGCGCGCCTGGGGCAGCAGCGCGGCGACCGTTGTGCGGATCTGGTTCAGGCCGCGGCGCAGCAGGTCGAGGGTGCGTTTGCGTGTCTCCTCTGATGCGCCATGGACGCTCAGCGTCTGCGTCGCGGTCAGTAGGCCCCCCAACGGGTTATTGATCTCGTGCGCGACAGCCGCGGTGATGCGGCCGACCGCCGCCATCCGCTCTGCAGAAAGTGCCCGCCGTTCGGCTTGCTGCCGCACCTGCAGTTCGGAGATCAATTGCTCGACGGCCGCGCTGATCCGCCCAAGTTCGCGGTCGGTCGTGCGCGGCAGTTGCTGCCGCAACTCGGATGGCTCGACTCGGCCGATCTGCTCGATCACCTGCGCCACAGTGATTACCGGCGCGGTCATCCGCCTGCCGACCCACCATCCTGCCGGCACCAGCATGAAGACCGCGAGACCAACCCCGATGAGCGCCGGCTTGGCAAGGGGCCCCCAATCGGCAGCAAACACCGCTGCATCGACCTCGATGTAGGTGAAGCCAAGCAACTGCCCGTCTTCGCTGCGAATCGGATCCAGCAAGGCGATCGCACCGTCGGGGCGCTCGACAAGCACTCGGGCCGTCACCGCGGTCGCTGCCGGCAACGGTCGCCCGCTCACTTCGTGGCCCAAGAGCGGCTGGGCCGTCGGCAGCAACTGCGGCGCGGAACTCGCAAAGACCCGCCCCTCGCTGTCCAGCACGGCGGCCCTGGCCTGTGCGACTGCCGCACCCGGAATGAGTGCTGCGGTGTTGCGCAGCAGCGCGAACACGCGCCAGGTGTCGTCGGCCGCCAGCAGAGGCAATGACTGGGCCCCCAACAATTGCGCCGCGCGATCAACCGTCGCCAGGGTGTCGGCGCGTGCCGTACGCGAGAAGATCTGTGCCGCCACGGCGGTGACCAGAAGCACAGCCACCACCACCGCGAGGGACAGCCCCAACGGAATCTGCACCCGATAGGGGAGCCGTGACAGCATGGGCAGAGTCAACTATGCGGTGACGCCAGAGCCTGGCACGCTGCGCGCCAGTTGCCGAATCGAGTCGAAGAGGCCGGGCTGGCCCGCGATGAACCCGTCCAGGTTCAGCGCCTTGAGCAGGGCGCGTCCGGCCTCGTCGTTCGCCATCGCGAGAAGACTGCGGCGCAGCGGCTCGAGCCTCGACGGATCGGTGCTCGACGCGGCCACCAGCGGCGGAAACCCGTGCAGTCGCGACTTCCAGATCACCTCGGTCTGCATCGCGCCGGGCATGCCTTGCATGCGCATCGTCTCCCACACATAGCCATCGATCGAACCGGCGTCTGCCAGGCGGGAGGCAACCGCGTCGGCCACGTTGCGGTGGCCGTGGGCGAAGAATGATCGCTTGAGGTCATTCTGGGCAATGCCAGCGGCGGCGAACTCGCCCTGGGCGACAAGCCATCCGGAATTCGACAACGGGTCCGAGTACGCGAAGACATTGCCCGCCATGTCGCCCCAGCCACGCACGCGGACCTCCCCGCCCAGTGGGCGGATCAGGTATGACTGGTACTGGGGCTGCCCCTTGTAGAGGGGCACGGCCAGCAGTTGCAATTGCGACTGGAAGCGGACGAAGGGATAGCCGCAGGTCCACGCCGCATCGATCTGGCCGTTGTTCAGCAGGTCGTGTACCGACTGGTACTGGTCGCGCGACGCAAACGTCACCCTCGCGTCGAGACGCTGAGACAGGTATTCCGCCCAACGCGCCAGGAACGCTGCCTGGTCGGCCAGGATCACGGCCGTGAGTCCAATGCGCAGCCGCTCTTGGGCCAGCGCCAAGTGCGGAGCCGCGATCAGCGCGGCGCTTCCTGCGATCAGTCTCCTGCGGTACAAGCCACGCTCCGATGGTTTCGTTTTCGTAACATACCTCCTGACCGTGCGTTACACCATCCGGACCAATCCCTAAGCGGAGGCATGTAAGTTGTTGATTTCTATGGCGCCGACTCGTGGCACGGCGATTGCATCGTCAGTCCTGTTCAGTGCGTCCGTTCAAACCATAAGCAGGAGACAAGCCATGCAAGAGCACAAGCTTAGCCGCCGCATATTCCTCAAATCCAGCGGCAGCGCGGCCGCTGTCGTCGGTACCGCCGGAGCCGCGTTGGTGTCCAGCGAAGCCCACGCCGCCACGCCGGCTGGCAGCACGTCGACGAACCTCAGTTACCCGAAGCGCAGCGTCGGCAAGGCCGGCGGCATGCCCGTCAACCAGGCGGTGAATTTCAGCTATCCGGATCCCAGTTCTCCCTGCGTCGCGCTGCGCATGGGTTCTCCGGTACCCGGCGGGGTCGGCCCCAACAAGGACATCGTGGCCTACAGCACCCTGTGCACGCACATGGGTTGCCCGGTGCAGTACGAAAGCGCCACCAAGGTCTTCAAGTGCGGCTGCCACTTCTCGATGTTCGACGCCGAGAACAGCGGCCAGATGGTCTGCGGCCAGGCCACCGAGGACCTGCCGCGCGTGCTGCTCGACTACGACGCGAAGACCGATACCGTCAGCGCCGTCGGCGTCGATGGCCTGATCTACGGCCGCCAGGCCAACATCCTATAAGGAGCGCACGCCATGACGACAACCATCAAGGATCGCATCGCGCTGCCCCCGAAGGACGCGCAGAAGACCAACATGACCTGTCACTTCTGCATCGTGGGCTGCGGCTACCACGTGTACAAGTGGGACGCCAACACCGAGGGTGGACGCGCGGCGAGCCAGAATGCGCTGGGCGTGGATTTCACGCGGCAAGTGCCGCCGTTGCAAATCACCATGACCAACGCGATGACCAACACGATCACCGATCACAGTGGCAAGCGCTGGAACATCATGATCGTGCCCGACAAGGGCTGCAGCGTGAACAGCGGCCTGTCGTCCACCCGGGGCGGCAAGATGGCCTCGTACATGTACGCGCACG
>JAEMQF010000245.1 GCA_022758925.1 Burkholderiales bacterium
CATGCGTCGTCCGCCATCGGGCTTGCAGGCCCGATGGCCTTCGCCAGCCACTCGTGAGCGCGCAGGCGCTCACTCGGTGCGGGCTCAGCCCCCCGAGGGGGTCAAGGAAACTTGGGGCGGCCCGGCGTTTCCTTGTGAGGCCGGCAGCAGGCCGCGTTGCACAAACCGCGCGTGCCGCGAGCAGCGCGCGCGACGACTCAACTTCGCCCCGTGGGCGGCAGCAGCGTGCCCGGTGCGGCCGAGCGCAGTGCCGCAATCAAGGCGTGCAGGCGCTCGCGCAACGCCGCATCGCCGCAGCGGTGGCGCAATGCGCCGCTCAAGCCTGATCCGCGTTTCGCGGCGTCGCTGTTCGGTGCGCTGCGGCCTTCCAGCGTGTCCTTCAGCGCACGCAGCTTCAACGCGCGGCGGGCCGCGATCTGCTGTTCCGAGGCCGGCAGGTCAAGCGTGGATTCGAGTCGCAGCAGTAGATCTTCCAGGTTGAAACCGGCAGGCACGGCAGCGCCGACCGGCTCGGACCAGCGCTGCATCAAGGCTTGTGCCCACGCCGCGGGCAGTTTGGCCGGCAGCGCCTGCTGTGCGGCCCAGCGCTGCGCGAGACCCTCCGGGTCCTGCGGCGCCGCCTCACGCTCTTCGCACAGCGCGAGTTGCGCCGCCAGCGCGTCGCACGTGGCCTGCCACGTCACGTGCACACTCGCGCTCAAGGCGCGCAGCGCCGCAGCGTGCGCGTCGCGCAGGCGCGCCTCGAGCGCATTCAGCGTGCCCCGCGGCGGCTCGCCGGCGGCGCGCCAGGCGCGATCCACCTCGTCCAGCGTGCGCTCGATCTGTGCCGTGGGCGTGGTGCTGCTCAGGCCTTCCAGGCGTTGCAGCAAGGCCTCGCGCGCCGCCAGGTTCGCCGTGAGTTCGGCGTCGCGCGCGTTTGCCGCGGCATCGCGCTGTGCAAACACGCCGTCGGTGGCGGCCTTGAAGCGTGCCCAGAGCGCACTTTCCACACCGCGCTGCAGCGTCAACTGGCGCGCGCTGTGTTGCCACTGCGCCTGCAGTTCGCGCACGCGCGCAATCGCATCGCGCAGTTGCGGTTGCTGCTTCACCTCTTCCTGGAGCGCCAAGCCACGCTCGATGAGTTGCTCACGCACACCTTCGGCCAGCTGGCGCGCCGCCTGCAGCGGTAGCTCGATGCGCTCGACGCTCGCGCGCAGGCGTTGCTGCAAGGCATTGCGCGCGGCCGCCGGCACGGTGTGCTCCAGCGGGCCGAGCGGGCGCCACGCGCGCTGGAAGTTCTCCAGCGCACGCGCCAGTTTCTTCCAATGGGCGGCAAGGACTTCTTCGTCCTGCGATTGCGGCTCGGCAGGCACGGCGTCAAGCTCCGCGAGCAAGGCTTCGCGCGTCGCCAGATTCGCCTCGCGCTGCGCCTTCAGCGCATCGAGGTGCGCGGCCACCGGCTCGTGCGCTGCATGCAGCGCCGCGTCAAAGCGCTTCCACAGGGTCTGGTTCGCGGGCGCGCCAAGGCGGTCGAGTTCCTTCCAGCGTTTGCGCAGATCCTGGATCGCGTCGGCATGGGCCTTGAGGTTCAATTTGCGCACGCCGTGTGCGCGCACCGGCGCAGCGACCGGTGCTTCGGGCGCGGCCACCGGTGCCTCAGGCGCAGCCACCGGTGCATCAGGCGCAGCCACCGGTGCATCAGGCACAGCCACCGGTGCCTCAGGCGCAGCCACCGGTGCATCAGGCACAGCCACCAGTGCCTCGGGCACGGCCACCGGTGCGTCCGGCGTACCCGGCGTGACCTCAGGCGCGGCCTCGGCCGGCGCCCGCAACGAAGCGGCGGGCGCAGGCCGGCCAGTGGCCTCGAGTGTCGCGCGCGCCAGCGCTTCGGCCTCGCTCACCAGGTCGTCACGTGCCCGGCCACCGCCCCACTGCTGCCAGCCTTTGAGGCGCCCGCGTTCGGCGTGCAACGCCTGGAGCCGGCCATGTTGCGCATCGCCCAACCTGGCGCCGCGCAAAGTTTCGAGCAGGGCGTCGATCGCCTCCAGGCGCTGCTGAATCACGCCGAGCTGGCCCTGCGCGAGTGCCTCTTCCGACTGTTGCAGCAGCGCTTCGAATGCCTCGAACTGTTCTCCGCTCAGCGTTCTGGGTGATTTGGGCGCTACGGTCAGGGGCGCTTGTGGGGCAGGCTCCGGCACGGGCGCGGCCACTTCGGGCGGTGCTGGTTCGGCCCAGCGCGCCTGAAGCACCTGCGCCGCTTCCAGCGCTGCAGCCAGGGCCATGTCGAGTGCCGCAGTGGCTGCAACCTGTTCGCGGCTATCGCGCAGCAGTTGCGCCGCGGCGCAATCTTGCGCGAGTTGTTCGGCGCCGCCCGCGGCTGCGGGCAAGGCACAGGCGCGCTGCAATTCGGCCAGCGCCCGCTTCGCCTGGGCCAGCCACTGTTGCTGCGCATGCTCTTGCTCGCCACGTGCCTGCAACGAGGCATTCACGCGCGCACGAACGTCGGCGAACTCTTGCACCTGCGCGGGTTCGAGGACTTGCGCATCGAGCGCCTGCCAGGCACGGTCCAGGGCCACCAGGCGGTTCGCCGGAATCGGCGATTCGCCGGCCAGCGCGCGCGCCGCATCGAGCAGTGTGGCCGCGTGCGCGCGCGATTCGCGCTGCTTCAGCGCTGCGTCCAGGCGCTGCTTCGCCGCGCGGTGTGCGCGCCGGTCGTGGTTGCGCATCTCGCGTTCGGCCTGCTTCAGCGCGTCTTCGCCCGCAAGCGCTTCGATCGCGCCGAGTTTGAGCTCGACCACCGGCGCTTCCATCGCGACCCGCAGCAGCGCCGCATCGTCCCCCAGCGCCGCCTGCAAACGCGGCGCCCATTCGGCGCGCGCCTGTTCGAGCTGCTGCGCTCGCGCTTCGGCCTTTTGTTGCGGCGTCGGGCCGGTTTTCACGGGCACGCTGCGCGGCGCCGGCGGCGTGGGCGGAGCAGCGTGCGCAGCGCCGGGTTGTTTGAAGAGCCAGTTCACCATGGAGTGTCGGTTCGGTTGGGCAAAGGTTGGGCTGCGCGCTGCCGCGCTACAGGTTTTCGATGTAGATGCGGTTCCACGTCGGGCTGATGACGATCTGGTTGATGCACGCGTGCGCCGGCATTTCGGCGATGAAGCGGATTGTCCGGCCCAGGTCTTGCGGCTGCAGCATGCGCGCGCGCTCCGCAGCGCTGGGCGGCACGGGGCGCCGGTCCAGGATCGGCGTGGCGACTTCCGCGGGGCAGATGGCGCAGGCGCGAATGCCGTTCACGCCCTCTTCCATGTTGATCGTTTCCGTCATCGCCGTCACCGCATGTTTCGTCGCGTTGTAGGCGGCACCGGTGAGTTTCGGGTGGAACACGCCGGCCCATGACGAGACGTTGATGATGAGGCCGTCTTTGCGCTCACGCATCGCCGGCAGCACGGCGTGCGCCGTGTAGAACGAACCGTCGAGGTTGACGCCGACCACATCGCGCCAGCCTTCGGCGGTCTGGTTCTTCCAAAGGCGGTTCGGCGTGTTCATTCCGGCACTGTTGAGCGCCCCCAGGCCGACGACATACGTCGTCCGCCCCCCGAGGGGATCAAGGAAACTTGGGGCGGCCCGGCGTTTCCTTGTGAGCAAGATGTCGATGCGCGCGTGGCGCGCCAGGATCGCGGCGACGACCCTCTTTACCGCCTGCGCGTCAGCCACGTCGAGGACTTCAATTTCCGCGGCGCCACCGGTGCCGCGAATCTTCTGCGCCTCCTGCGCCAGCAACTCGTTGCGCCGCCCCGACATGACGACGGTGGCGCCGGCCGCTGCCAGCGCCTGCGCGCCGGCCAGGCCGATGCCGCTGCCTGCGCCCGTGATCCAGGCGACTTTGCCCTCGAGTGTGCCCATTTCTGTTTTTCTCCCGGAAGGGGTGCGCAACCGAACCCCGTTCATTCTCGACGATCCGGCGGCGTGACAATGCTGCCACTGCAACCGATTGACAAGCCAGCCATGAGCATGAAAACAACCGACCTCGAAAAGAACAAGGCGAAGAAGATCGCCGGCACGATGAAGGCCAGCACCGTGCCCGACCGCTTTGCCCAGGGTGCCGCAGCCGCGGCTGACAAGCGCGAACGTCGCGCGCGCGACGCTGCGGCCGGCCTGGTGCCGTTTGCCTGCAAGCTGCCTGCCCCATTGCTGAAGCGGCTGCACGAACGCGCCACCGGGCATGAGGGTGGTGTGAACCAGCTGGTTGCGCAGTTGCTGGACAAAGGCCTCGCGGGTTAGCCGCCAGGAGCCTGGGCAGAATTCTGCCCAGGCTCCCAGCTCCCGGGTCAGGCGCCCGCGCGCACCCGCCTGGCCCTGAACGCCGCGCAAGGGTCGTCGCGCGGTGCCGGCGCCGCGATCACCACGGCGTCGAACTGCCCGGGCGCCGGCGGCTCGTCGCCAGCCTCGACAAAGCCGACTGCGAGCAGGTCTTGCGCGGAAACCGTCGCGAGCCAGCGTGGCACGCCGATGTCGCGCCGCACATGGCCGGTGCCGGCCAGCAGCACCGCACCGCGCGCCGCGTGCTTTCGCAGCAGTTGCGCCATCACCGCGTCGCGCGCGAACTGGGCACGCGCCATGCCGGCGAGCGCGCCGCGCGGCAATGCGCCGCAGTGACCGAGATCGATCGCGTGCTCCTGGGCCGCCTGCCAGGCTGGATCCGGCGGCGCGTTCAATCCCAACTCGCGCACGCGTTCGGCGCCGAGAACTGCGTCATAGCTTTCCCGCGCCAGGCGCGCGGACATGGTGCGCGGCAAGTTGCCCGCGAGCAGCGGCAGGTCGAACTGCAACACGCATGCGATCATCGGCTCAAGGTCGGCCCAGCTCCAGCCGCGCACCGCACCTGCATTCGCGATCAGATACGCCGCGTCGAGCGGCCGTTCGCTGCGGCTGCGCTCGATGTCGGCCTGGCGGTCGGTGTCGAACTGCTCCATCACCACCGCCGGGCGCCAGCCGGCTTCGAAAGCGCGGCGCAGAATGGCGCCGCGCCGGCGATGGTGCTCGGCGTTGTCGTGCACTTCGCCGAGCAGGGCGAGTGTCGGGCCTTGCAGGCGCACCTCCCAGGGCTGGGCAGCGGCCGTGGCGGCGCCGGGCGATGCGCAGCCGGAGAAACTTTGCAGTGCGACCGTGCCCAGCGCTGCCGCTGAGAACCGGCGGCGCCGCCGGTCGAAACACTTCTGGCCCGGCCGAGAGTGGAGTTCAGTCACGCCGCGATTGTGCGGGGCCGGCCTGCGACACGGCACACTCGCAGCAATGGCTGCCCCGACCCCCGCTGCCCGCACTGCAATCGATCCGGCGCTGATCGTGATCCTCGCCGGCGTCTGCGCTGCCTTGCACGTCGGCAAACTCCCGCCCGCGATTCCCGCGCTGCAACAGGCGCTGGGCTTGACGCTGTTGCAGGCCGGCTTCCTGCTGTCGCTGGTTCAACTCGCCGGCATGAGCGTGGGCGTGGTGTTCGGTGTCTTGGCCGACGGCCTGGGGCTGCGGCGCAGCATGCTGTGCGGGTTGCTCGTGCTGGCAGCGGCGAGTGCGCTCGGCGGCTGGGCGCGTGATGTGCCGGTGCTGATGTGGCTGCGCGCCGTCGAGGGCTTCGGCTTTCTGCTCGTCGTGCTGCCTGTGCCCGGCCTGGTTCGCCAGCTCGTGGCGCGCGAACGCCTGAGCGCAATGCTCGGCATCTGGGGCGCGTACATGCCTTTCGCGACCGCGCTGGCCTTGCTGCTCGGCCCGCTGTGCATTGCCGCAGCCGGCTGGCGTGCCTGGTGGTGGTGGCTCGCCGGCATCTCGCTCGCCATGGCGTTGTGGCTCGTGCGCGCCGTGCCGCGCGCGCCGGAACGTGGCGCGACGCTGGCGCTGCCGACGCAGTGGCCGGCGCGCCTGCGGCAGACCTTGGCCGCACGCGGGCCGTGGCTGGTGGCGATGACGTTCGCCGTCTACTCCGGCCAATGGCTGGCGGTGATCGGCTTCCTGCCCGTCATCGCCGCGCAGGCCGGCCTGTCAGGCGCGGCCACTGGTGGGCTCACAGCGCTGGCCGCTGCCGTCAACATCGCGGGCAACGTGGCGTCGGGCCGCCTGCTGCAGCGTGGCTTTGCGGCGCCGCTGCTGCTCAACATCGGCTTCAGCGTGATGGGCCTCGCCGCAATTGCCGCGTTCGCGGGCGAACCCGGCGCCGCTGCGCCACCGGCGTTGCGCTACCTTGCCGTGTTGCTGTTCTCGATGGTCGGTGGCCTGATCCCGGCGACGCTGTTTGCACTTGCGGTGCGGCTGGCGCCGAGCGAGAACACGCTGTCGACGACGGTGGGTTGGGTCCAGCAATGGTCGGCGTTCGGGCAATTCGCCGGGCCGCCTCTCGTCGCCTGGGTTGCGAGCCAGGTCGGCGGCTGGGAGTGGACCTGGCTCGCGACTGCTGCGTGCTCGGCACTGGGACTCGCGCTCGTAGGGTGCATCGCACGCCTGCCGCGGCGCTGACGCAGGCAATGATCCTGGAAACCGCAGGTGACCGCTTCCCGCCGCAGGCCGGACGCGCTTGGCTCGACCGCAGGGCAAGGGACCACAGTGACGCCGGCCAAAGCCTTGCTTCCGACGCGCACTACTTCCTGATTTTTGTGAAGCAGCGGTCGCCACCGACCGCTTTCAGAAACGCACAGTCCAAAGTCGTCATTTCGCCCTCAGACGCGTTCTTGATCACGATTTGCCAGTCCTTGCCGCCGGTGCATGAAATTGACCAGAACGCAGTGCCGTCCTTGGACTTGCCCTGGGAGAACGTCTTGTTCACCACTGGGCAACGCTTGCCCTCACGCTTCATCAATTTTGCGAAGAGGATTTGGCGCTTCTCTTCGCTCAGCGCAGCAACCAGATCACTCGTCGGGCTCGCGCTGGAATTGCATGAAAGAAGGATCGACGTCGCGGCGGCAAGTGCATGCAGGAAGCGTTGGCGGAATTGACGATGCATTCTTTCTCTCCCGGCGTTTCGCACGCGCGCGATACCCAACGTCTCACAGGAGGGGTTCGCAACAGTCGCAGCCTTGTGTGCACCCCTGGACCCGAAGGGTTCGGCAGCGCTGCGCGACACGAGACGCAACGTTTCTGGTTTGCGGATGGTTTCGATGAAAAAGTCTGCCTCGAGTTGCGGCCAGTACAGATGATCTTGCGTCGGGTGCCGTACGTCAGAGACCTGCCCGATGGTGGCCTTCCTGAAGCACGGGAAGTTTGCAAATGGTACGGCGAGCCTTGCATCTCCGCGTGGCAACCAGACGCAGTGCTTGGAGACGTTTGTGACTTCAGCCCCTAAAGTGACGGTTCCATGCATCTTCGATCTCCCGCAGGGGAGCTTCGACAACGGCCTGCGCCTGGCGCAGCGGGACACCCGACGAGCCTGGGTTCCTTGCCGAATCTACCGACGGCCGGACCCAGAACTTCGCTTCGCCTGCCGGATGCGCAACCTGGACCTGAATTCGGCCATCCTCACGGGAATAGAAGAACAGCGGGCATTGACCGTCGCGGACGGACGATCGTGAGCACCATTGCCATGAGTCATGCGCGCTCGTGCTGAGATTGCACGCGTCGCGCACAGACACGCCTCACTTGCGCAGCGTTCGGCGGGCCTTGGCGTCGGAGCGCTGCTTGAGCGGAGCGTCAAGCGTCTTCATCGAGAGGCGGAGATGGCAAGTCGGCCAGCGCCCTTATTTGTTCGGCGACGCAGGCGGGCACCACAGCGTGCGCCTCAAGAAGTTGAAGCTGGGCCAGCGCGGCTTGCCTTGTGCGTTCATACCCGCCTGCCCAGACGGGCAGGGTTTGCGCAGCCTGTGGACTGCGCATCTCGATCCGTCGATCGATGTTGAACGGATCTCGTGCCGAACCTGCCACCTGCGGATTTGGCTGCTGCGACTCCAGGTATTCCAGCACGCGGTCCAGCGCATGGAACTGAATCATGCGCATCGCCGCAAGTCTTTCTCCTCTTGCGTGCCTTCGAAGCCCAATCATCAAGTTGGACAAGGCTTCACCGATGCACCAGTCGGAGTCGTGCCTGGCAGGCAGTGGCTGCTCGGGGCAGGCAAGCGCTGGGTCGACCTCGCTGCGCCGCCAGACAAGTCGGCCGGGTGCGTAGGGGATCTGGCGCAGCTCGTGCGTCTCGAACACGGCGAATTCGCAGAAGACGCCGTCCGCCATGAGCGCCTTGCGCCCGTCTGCGGTGTTTTGATAGTGCCAGACCAGCGGGTGCGCGGCTGCGAGCCAGTCAAGATCTGCAATGTACCGCTGCTTTGCGCCCTCACGCACGAGTACGAAGAAGTCAAGGTCAGACCAGGCGTCAAGGCGAGCGAGTTCCGTGCCCACGGATCCCAATGCCAACAGGCCCAGAGCATCGTCGCGTGTCGAAAGTTCCTGGGCCAACGCCTCAAGACGTTGTTCCAGAACCTTCGGCGCGTGGAACAGGGCAGCGGACATATGGAAGTACGAAGTGGGCGGTTGATAGCGATGTCGACCGATCTGTTCAATCTTCAGCGGGTGTCGCGCGGAACGCCTGGCGTTTGACGTGAGCCGACCGCAGCGGCGCCGCGCGCCCGGACCGGAATGAAACGAGAGCGGCCTGCGCCCTGCCGCAGCGGATTGACTTCAGGCAAGGATGAGGCCCCGACCAATTCACCGAGCGCGGTAGACACGATCCAGCACCGCCTCATAGGGAAACGCGGAACCCGGGTCCACCTTTCTGCGCTGCGCGCGGTCGCAAGCAAGGCGACCAAGATCCAGGTCCGAATGGCGCCGAACAGCGCCACGGCCGATGCCGTGCCGCTGCTCGATCCCTTTCAACAGCACCACCAGGGCCGCCAGCTGTTCCTCCGGGAATGGGTCGACTCCGTTACCGTCGTTCACGAGTTCAATTGCAATCGAGCGTGCGCTAAGGCGATAGACATGGTGTGCGACCCGATCTTCCGGAACGCTGCTGCGCACCGTTCCGTCGCGGTCGATCATGTAGTGAATGCCCAGGACTGGATGGGCCTCGATCTGTCGCAGGTTCTCCTGCAGAATGCCGCCGCCTACCCATATGGGCTTGCCCGTCCTTGCATCGCAAGTGGGGCCGCCTGTGGAGTGGATGACTGCCAGGTTGATGCTCTCACTGCGAACTGCGCCACTGCGGCGCGCATCGGCGGTGCCCGCCGTCACGCTGAGCGCTGCGGCGAGCAACCAAGGCAGCGTCGAACGCCCCAAGGCGCGTGGTGACCAGGTGTGGCAGTGCGACACGAAGGTGGCTATGGGCCAACGTTCGAGCTCAGCTGCGTGCGCAGGCCGCAGGCCGGAGCACGTCGGCTCGAGCGAGGGGTGGGCGGGCGAACGAAGTCGGATTGCGCTGGCTGGCACAACGCCAAGCGTATGCCAAAGGCCCCGGGCCGCGCGACCGTGATCTGCCTTTTCGGGTGATGGCTGCGTCGCTATGGCACGCCGAATTTCCCTGCGCACGCAGCGCAAGCTGCTGCGTCGTCAGGGCTGGGCGCTGCGCCCAGCGGCGCGCTCCGATCACGCGGCCTGCTCCAGCCGCGCGATGCGCTGCTGCATCGGCGGGTGGCTCGCAAACAGCGACATCAGGCCGCCCGGCCTTGCGCTGATGCCCAGCGACTGCATCGTCTTGGGCATCTCGCCGGGGTCGAGCCCGCCCAGGCGCACCAGCGCGTTGATCATCGGCTGTTTGCGCCCCATCAGCCGTGCCGCTCCGGCATCGGCGCGGAACTCGCGCTGGCGCGAGAACCAGGCGACGACGATCGCCGCCGCCACGCCGAGCAGCAGGTCGAGCACCACCGTCGTCACGTAGTAGCCGATGCCCGGGCCGTCGTTCTGGTTGCGCAGCACGACCCGGTCGACGAGGTAGCCGATGACGCGCGACAGGAACACCACGAACGTGTTCATCACGCCCTGGATCAGCGTCATCGTCACCATGTCGCCGTTGGCGACGTGCGTGATTTCGTGGCCGATCACCGCCTCCACCTCCTCGCGCGTCATCGACTGCAGCAGCCCGGTGGAGACCGCCACCAGCGCCGAATTCTTGAAGGCACCGGTGGCGAAGGCGTTCGGCGCACCTTCGTAGATGCCGACCTCGGGCATCGTGATGCCGGCCTGATCGGCGAAGCGGCGCACCGTCGCGGTGAGCCAGGCATGCGTGGCGTCGCTCGAGTCGTTGATGAGCTGCAGGTGCGTCGTCCATTTCGCCATCGGCTTGCTCAGCAGCAGCGAAATGAAGGCACCGCCGAAACCCATCACCAGCGAGAAGCCCAGCAGCGAAGTCAGGTCGAGCCCACTCTCGGTGAGAAAGCGGTTCAGCCCGAGCAGGTTCACGGCCAGGCCCAGCACCAGCATCACGGCCAAGTTGGTCATTACGAACAGGACGATGCGTTTCATGGTTTGCCTTGAAGTGATGGTTTCAGATCGCTTGCAGCCCGCTGCCGTTGCTCGGGGTCGGCGTTGGCCCTGTGAGGCGCCAGCCTAGCACCACTGGTCGCGGCGCGCTGTGCCGCGGCGAGAATGCGAGCCATCCCCTGCGATGACGGCACTCGGTTTTTCCCTCGGCGACGCACAACTCCTGCAGTGGCTGGGGGTGGGGGTGGTGGCGTTCGCCGCATCGATCCTGGGTGGCCTGGCCGGTTACGGCACCGGCCTCGTGCTGCCGGTGGTGCTGGCGCCGGTGGTGGGCGTGGCCAACGTCGTGCCGGTGATGGCGCTGGCGATGGTCCTGAACAACGGCAGCCGCGTCGCCGCGTTCTGGCGCGACGTGCAGTGGCCGCACGTACGGCGCGTGCTGCTGCTCGGCCTGCCGGCGTGCGTGGCGGGCGCGTACGGCTACACCCTGCTCGACGCGCGCTGGGTCGCGCTCTTGATCGGGCTGTTTCTGCTCGCGAGCATCCCGCTGCGGCGAGCGCTGAAGCGCGCGAACTACGAGCTCGGTGCGCGCGGCGAGGTCGGCGCCGGCGCCGGCTTCGGTTTCATCAACGGCGGCATGACCGGCACCGGCGTGCTCCTGATCTCGCTGCTGATGGCCGGTGGCGTGCAGGGTGCGGCCTTGATCGGGACCGACGCCACGATCTCGGTGATCATGGGCCTTTTCAAGGTCGCGATCTTCGGCGGCTTCGATCGGCTCGACGCGTCGCTCGCGATCGCCGGCCTGCTCATCGGCTTTTGCACGACGCCGGGCGCGTTCGTCGCACGCCGACTGCTGACGCTGATTCCGGCAGGCGTGCACACGGGGCTGATGGAAGCGGTGGTGCTGGTCGGCGGTGCCGGGTTCGTGTGGCGTGCCTGGCGCTGAAGGCACAGAGCGCCGCGCTACCCCAATGCCACATGGTGTTGCCTTCGATGAGTTGACAACCCTGCGCGCTGAAAGCAAAGCGCCCCGCGCTACTTCAATGCCACCGGCGTCACCGGCAACTGGCGCAGGGTGCGCACCGGCGAGCCGGCAATCACGATCGCCTGCACGCAAAAGCCGATGGCCGCGACGATCAAACAGGCCTGCTCGCCATACGCCGCGCCGATGACCCCGCCCAATGCCGCGCCGAGCGGACGCGCGCCGGTGTTCACCGTGAGGAAAATCGCCGAGACCTGGCCCAGCATCGCGCCCGGCGTCACGGTCTGGCGCAGCGTCGTCGACGTGATGGTCCACAGGATCGGCCCGGCGCCGAACATGAAGAACGAGATCGCGGCGAGCAACCCGCTGGGCCACCACAACGTGGCGGCCATCACCAGCGCCGCGCCGACCGAGGTGAACGGGCCGACCAGGATGGCGCGGCCGAACGCCAAGGCGCGCAACACGTGTGACGCCAGCAACGCACCGACCACCATGCCCGCGCCATAACATGCGAGCGTCACGCCCACGGCGCCCGCGTCCAGGCCGAGGCTGCGCATCGCATACGGCACATACGCCGCCTGCAACACGAACCACGCCATGTTCCAGGCGATCGCCGTGAACAGGATCGGGCGCAGCAGCGGATGCCGCCACACCAGGCGCGCGCCGTCGCGCAGTTCTTCCATCACATGCCGCGTGCGCGTCGGAGCGCGCGCGGCTTCCGGCAGGCGCAGCAGCAAGGCCAGTGCCGCCACCGACAACATCGCCGCGAGCACGAACGCCGACGCTGCGCCGGCCCAGGCCACCAGCGCGCCGGCCAGCGCCGGGCCCGCCGCAAAGGCGATGCTGCGCGCAAGTTCGAGCCGTGAATTTGCTGCCGCCAACGCGGCGTTGGGCACGAGCGAGGGCACGAGCGCCGGAGCGGCGACGCTGAAGCCCACGGTTCCCGCCGCGCCGACGAAACCCAGCAGCGCGAGCAGGGTCAGCGAGAGTTCGCCGACAAGCGTGGCGCCCAACAGCGCGATCAATGAGACCGCGCGCAAGGCTTCGGCCAGCACCATCAAGCGTCGGCGCGACCAGCGATCGGCGAGCAGCCCTGCGGGAATCGACAACAGCAGGAAGGGCAAGGTCTGGGCCGTCGCCAGCGTGCCGATCTCGCCCGGCCCGGCACCGAGCGCGAGCACGGCGACGATCGGCACCGCGGCCAGGCTGATCTGCTCGGCCGACTGGGCCGCGAGGTTGGCCCCGGCCAGGCGCTGGAAGATCGGGGGAAGCAGGGTCTGGGGCATGGTGGCGGCATTCGGGCAACAAGGAGTGCATCGTCGCGCATGTGGCCGCGTCTGTCCGGCCGCATTCGGACGCGTGAAGCACAACGCCGCTGCGCTGCGCCGCACCAAGCCGCGCGCGGTGCACTCGGCGCAGGTCTGGCCATGAGGCGGCAAACCCTGGAACCGCCCGCCGATGACAGGCTCGGTTCGATCATCAGTAAACTGATGCTCAGGGGTCGTCACGGCTCGCCGTGGGCGACACGGCCCGGCCGCAGGAGGTGCGATTGAACGCAGCATCGTTGGCGCTGCCGGTGCTGGTGGCCGGGGGCGGAATCGGCGGCCTGGCGGCGGCGCTCGCGCTGTCGCGCTTCGGCCTGCCGGTCACGGTGCTCGAACAGTCGCCCCACATCGGCGAAATCGGCGCGGGCATCCAGCTCGGGCCGAACGCCTTTGCCGCGTTCGACGCGCTCGGCGTCGGCGCGCGCATGCGCGAGCTCGCGGTCTACACCGACGAGCTCGTGATGCACGATGCGCTCGACGCATCGCTGGTGGGCCGGATTCCGGCGGGCGCTGCGTTGCGCGAGCGCTTCGGCAACCCTTACGCCGTGATCCACCGTGCCGACCTGCACCTGGCGCTGTTCGACGCTGCACGCGCCAGCGGCCGCATCGGCTTTCTGACGTCGACCCAAGTGCAGAGCATGGCGCAAGACGCTGCCGGCGTGAGCGTGCAGGACGCAAATGGCGCGACGCACCGCGGCAGCGCATTGATCGGCGCCGACGGCGTGAAGTCGGCGCTGCGCGCGCAACTGGTCGGTGACCCGGCGCGGGTGTCGGGCCATGTCGTGTACCGCGCGGTGGTCGAGCGCCAGGAATTCCCCGCCGACCTGCGATGGAACGCGGCAAGCATCTGGGTCGGGCCGAATTGCCACCTGGTGCACTACCCGTTGCGCGGCGGCGAGCAGTACAACGTGGTCGTCACGTTTCACAGCCGCGAGGTCGAAGAGTGGGGCGTGCGCGAAGGCAGCCGCGCCGAGGTGCAAAGCTACTTCGAGGGCGTGTGCCCGCGGGCGCGCCAACTCATCGACCTGCCCAGGAGCTGGAAGCGCTGGGCCACGGCCGACCGCGAGCCGATCGCGCAGTGGACCTTCGGGCGCTGCACCCTGCTCGGCGACGCCGCGCACCCGATGCTGCAATACCTGGCGCAGGGCGCGTGCATGGCGCTCGAAGACGCAGTGACGCTGGGCGAAGCGCTGCGCGCGAACGATGGCGACGTGACCCGCGCCTTTTCGCACTACGAACGCTCGCGCGTGACGCGCACCGCGCGCGTCGTGCTCGCCACGCGCGAGATGGGGCGCATCTATCATGCCAAGGGCGTCGAGCGCCTGGTGCGCAACAGCCTCTGGACGGGCCGCACGCCACAGCGTTTCTACGATGCGCTGGAGTGGCTCTACGGCTGGCGCGCCGAACGATGTCTCGCGCCTTGAACCTGGAGACCGCAGTTGACCGCTTCCCTGCGCTGCCGACACCGCATGAACACTGAGCTCTAGAGCCACCGGAGAACGCCGATGTCCGCGCCTGCCCAAGCACCGATCGAATCGCAACGCGAGGCGTTCTATGGCCGCGCCGACTCGCAACACCTCGCGCCTTTGTGGACGCGCTTGAAGGCGCTCGTTCCGGCCGAGCCGGCGCCACTGTGCGTCGCGCATCGCTGGGCCTACGCCGACGTGCGGCCATTCGTGCTCGAGTCGGCCGCGCACATCAGCGCCAGAGAGGCCGAGCGCCGCGTCTTGATTCTCGAGAACCCGGGCCTGAAGGGCAGCTCGCGGATCACGAGTTCGCTCTTCGCCGGCCTGCAACTCATCATGCCCGGCGAAGTGGCACCCGCGCACCGCCACACCCAGAGTGCGCTGCGCTTCATCGTCGAAGGCAGCGGTGCCTACACCGCCGTCGACGGCGAGAAGACGCTCATGCATCCAGGTGACTTCGTGATCACGCCGAGCTGGGCCTGGCACCACCACGGCCACGACGCCGAACCCGGCAAGGGCGGGCCGATGGTCTGGCTCGACGGCCTGGACATTCCCATCCTGGCGCTGTTCAACAGCACGTTTCGCGAAGACCACCACACCGAACAGGCACCACTGACCCGCCCCGAAGGTGACGCGCTGGCGCGCTTCGGCCAGGGCCTGTTGCCCATGGGCCACCGTGCAACGTCATTGAACTCACCGATCTTCAACTACCCGTACCGCCGCACCCGCGACGCGCTGCATGCGCTGACGCGCGCCGGAGAGCCCGACCCGCACCTGGGGCACCTGATGCGTTACGCGAACCCGCTCGACGGCGGCTGGGCGATGCCGACCATGGCGACGATGATCCGGCTGCTGCCCGCCGGCTTTGCGACGCAGCCCTATCGCAGCAGCGACGCGATGGTGTTCGTCGGCGTCGAAGGGCATGGCGAGATCCGGGTCGCGGCGCAGCGCTTCGAGATCGGGCCGCACGACATCGTCGTCGTTCCGGGTTGGCTCGGCTATACGCTGCACGCGAAAGCCGACCTCGTGTTGTTCTCCTATTCCGACCGCGTGGCGCAGGAGAAGCTGGGGTTCTTCCGGGAGCAACGGTTGGCTGGCTGATCCGGATTCGCTTGCCATCATCGGAAGGCCGGTTTGCATTCGGCCCATTGCCGATGTTCGCAGCGGGCTGCATGCGAGCGTGGAGCAGGGGCAGGTGGCCCGGGGCACGTTCTCCCGCCCACGCTCGCGGGGCACCCTTTTCGGTTCGCCGGCGTTGCGCCATCAACACCGTCGGTTCGTGCACTGGTCGCGGCCACCGCGAATGGTGCCTACGCCCGTGCCCCAAGCCACCTGCCCCGACACCTGGGTGGCATGCTGCGGCGTGGCACGCCACCCCCGATGCATCAGGGCGGTGGCGGTGTCCCCGGGCGCAGGCACGATTCGCGGTCGCCCCCCATGGTTGCAGGGCGCAGCG
>JAEMQF010000386.1 GCA_022758925.1 Burkholderiales bacterium
AGCAGGTCGACAAGGCGCTGCCGCCGGACCGGAAGTCCAAACCAAGTCGCGCGCTGATCGTCATCGCGAGCACGCTGCTGGCGTTGCTCGCCAGCATGGCGTTCGTCGTCTGGCGCCGCTACGCGGCTGCGGCGCGCGAACAGGATCCACGGCACGCATTGGCATGGGCCGCGATGCGCCGTGCCTGGGTTTGGCGGCGCTGACCCGGGCAAGGCTCGCAGCGTCGCTTGCGCCGGGCTGGCGCCTCAACCCGCGCGTCGCACTCCGGCGCGGGGTGCTCCGGCGGCGTCCCAACCCGGGCCGAACCAGGGCTCGCCGCGCAGGCATGCAGCGACCATTTCCAGACTGTCCAGGCCCCAGAACACGCGGCCTTCAAGTTCGATCGTCGGCACGCCGAACAGACCGCGCTGCACCGCCTCCTGGCCGGCGCCGCGAAGTTCATCCTTGACCTCCTGGCTTTGCGCGTCGCGGCAAGGCGCGAGGTCTTGTATCAACGCCTCGAGGCGCGCCGGGTCGTTCGCATCCGCGCCACCCCCACACCAGACATGGCGCAGAACCGCCTCGACGACGCGCCGATTCGGCGCAGCCCCCGCCTCGGCGCAGGCCAAGGCGAGCCGCAACAAGGGAAGCGGATTGAACGGGTGCTGCTGGGGCGAGTGGAATTCAATGCCGTGGTGTCGGGCCAACCACTCGACGTGGCGAAAGGTCCAGGCGCGCTTCGGTTCGATCTCGGCCGGCCCCTTCTGGCCCCAATGCTGCAGCAGCCCGGCAAACAGCACCGGCCGGTACTCGACACAGTACGACAGCCCGGCCAAGACCTCGGGAAGCCGCTCGAATCCGAGGTAGGCATAGGGAGAAACCGGATCGAACCAGAATCGAATCAGCTTCATCGCGCACCTTTCGAATCTGCCGGCGCCCGTGCGCGGCGCTGCTGCAGAACATCCCAGACCCTGCGCTTTGCGTCTGCGTCGAGCGCCGACCATTGCGCGATTTCCTCGATCGTGCGGCTGCACCCCTCGCACCAGCCGGTGCCTGCGTCGATGCGGCAGACGTCGATGCAGGGGCTCGGCACGGCCTGCATCAGGCGCGATGAATCAGTCTTGGGTGACATCGGCCACGGGCGCGCCGGTGAGCCCGAGCAATTGATCGGGGCTGGCCATGAACACCGCATTCGGGTGCCCCGCCGCTGCCCAGATGCACTCGAAGCGAAACAGCTCGCGGTCCACCAGCGTGAGGGGCGGCGTCAGGTGCGCGAATGGCGCAACCCCGCCGATCGAAAAACCGGTCCTTTGCTTGACGAAGTCGGCGTTCGCGCGCGCCAATCCACCAACGCGTGCCGCAACCTTCGCCTCGTCGACGCGCCGGTCGCCCGAAGTCACGACCAGCACCGCAGCGTCGTCGCTCTTGCGACGGAAGACCACGCTCTTCGCAATCTGGCCGACTTGTACGCCCAGCGCGTCTGCCGCCTCTTGCGAGGTGCGCGCGGCAACGTCGAGCCACAGCGGCGCGTGCGGATGGCCGCACTGCGCGAGGTGTTGCGCAACGCGCTTCATGCCTTGCGGCGCCTCATCGGGCAGCGCATCACTCACGTTGCGGCCCATTGACTCGGGGGAGGCCCGCAACAATCCAGCCTGGCCTGATTGCGCCGCGTGCGGGCGCCGCAAGCCATGGCGCGCGACCCGCGCTCACGGGGCAAGCTCCAGGCGCAACAGTTCTTCGCCTTCCATCACCTGATCGCCCGCGGCATAAAGCAAAGCCTGCACCGTGCCGTCGCGCGGCGCGGTGATCGTGTGTTCCATCTTCATCGCCTCCATCACAGCCAACGGCTGGCCGAGTTTCACCGCGTCACCAGGCGCGGCCAGAAACGCCACCACTTTGCCGGGCATCGGCGCGGTGAGCCGGCCACCTTCGACCGCACCGTCGGCGGCGTGCGCGATCGGATCGATCTCGGTCAGCAACGCCTGCGCGTCGGGCGCGTAGACCGCACAGGTTTCGCCGCAGGCGTAGACGGTCAGCGGCCAGCGCCGTGGACCAAGGCTGACGTCATGCCGCGCCGCGCCGCGGATTGCGCTGGCAAAGGGCCAGCGCTCCGCGCCGTGCTGCAACCACTGCGCGCCGCTGTGGTTGCGCTCGAGCATGAAACTGCTGCGCACGCCTTCGGCTTCGAGGTCAAAGCGCCGCACCGCAGCGCCGTGCAAACGCCAGGCGTCGCGGCGTGACCAGGGGTCGTCGCCTTCCGCTGCCTGCTCGCGCGCGAGCGCATGCGCAATCACGCCGGCGGCAGCCACTTCGAGCAGCAGCGGCGCCGCATTGAACAGGCTGGCGCGCTCGCGTTCGATCAACGCCGTGTCGAGGTCGGCACTCGCAAACGCGCCACTGGCGGCAATGCGGCGCAAGAACGCCACGTTGTTGTGCAGGCCGACGATGTGCGTGCCCGCGAGCGCAGCGTCCAGGCGTGCCAGCGCCTGGGCTCGGTCTTCGCCCCAGACGATGAGCTTGGCGATCATCGGGTCGTAGTGCGGCGAGATCGAATCGCCCTCGCGCACGCCGGAGTCGATGCGCAACGCAGCGCGCTCGAACTCTGCGCAATCGGGGGTGCGATAGACCGCGAGCGTGCCGGTCGCCGGCAGGAAGTTCGCGTCCGGATTTTCGGCGCAGATGCGCGCCTCGATGGCATGACCGTGCAAGCGCAACTGCTCCTGGCGCAGCGGCAGCGGTTCGCCGCACGCAATGCGCAACTGCCACTCCACCAGGTCAAGGCCGGTGATGGCTTCCGTGACCGGGTGTTCCACCTGCAGCCGCGTATTCATCTCCATGAAGAAGAACCGCAGGTCTCCAGCCTGGCCGGTGCCGCCGGGCCCGGCCTGCGGCCCTGGCGCAGGCTCGGCGATGAACTCCACGGTTCCGGCGCCGACATAGCCCACCGCCTTCGCCGCCGCAACCGCGGCCGCACCCATTTCACGTCGACGTGAATCGCTCAGGCCCGGCGCAGGTGCCTCTTCCAGCACTTTCTGGTGGCGCCGCTGCACCGAACAGTCGCGCTCGAAAAGATGGATGCAGTTGCCGTGCGTATCGCCGAACACCTGGATCTCGATGTGGCGCGGCCGCGTCACGTAGCGCTCGATCAAGACTGCGTCATCGCCGAAACTGTTGCGCGCCTCGCGCTGGCACGAGGCGAGCGCGGCGTCGAAGTCTTCGGCCCTGGTCACGATGCGCATGCCCTTGCCGCCGCCGCCGGCGCTGGCCTTGATCAGCACCGGGAAGCCGATTTTTCGTGCCTCGGATTTGAGCAACGCCGGGTCCTGGTCGGCGCCGTGATAACCGGGCACGAGCGGCACGCCGGCGCGGCCCATCAGGATCTTCGATTGTGACTTCAGGCCCATCGCCTTGATTGCCGATGGCGGCGGGCCGATGAACACGAGCCCGGCGTCGGCGCAGGCCTGCGCGAACTCTTCGTTCTCGCTCAGGAAACCGTAGCCCGGATGCACCGCCTGCGCAGCGCGATCTTTGGCAGCGGCGATGATGCGGTCAGCGCGCAAGTAGCTGTCTTTCGGCGCATTGCCGCCGATGTGCACCGCTTCATCGCAGGCCAGCACATGTTTGGCCTGGGCATCGACGTCGGAGTACACCGCCACCGTGCGCACACCCATGCGCCGCGCGCTGGCTGCGACTCGGCAGGCGATCTCGCCTCGGTTCGCAATCAGGATCTTCCTAAACACGTTGAGCCCCCGAGGCGAGATCGCCTGCGCACGCTGCGCGTGCCATGCGATTTGACTTCGTCGCTGCGCCGCTGCGCGGCTGGTCGCCTCGGTTCGCGATCAGGATCTTCTTAAACATGTTGCGCCCCGCCGCCAATCCCATTGGACATGCGCCTGAACAAGACGCGCAGGAACCTCGCGAAAACCCAGATCAACGCCGCCATCGTGACAAGCGCGACGAACAATGCGGCGAACAACACGAGCGGATGCTGCCACGACAACCACAGCGCCGCCGGCACAGCGGCGTCGCCGAGCAACGACAGGGCGATGTTGGAGAACGGCTCGGGCGAGGTATTCGCCGCGGCGCGCGTGCTCGCCTTCGCCACATGGCTGGCGGCAGCGAGCGCGCCGCCCAGCAGCGCGGCGGCCGCGGCCCAGCTCGCGTGGTCGGCGCCGAACACCGCCGCCGCTAGCGCTGCACCGGCCGGAATGCGGACCAGGGTGTGCACCACGTCCCACAGCGTGTCGACACCGGGAATCTTGTCGGCGAAGAATTCGACGAACAGCATGAAGCCGCTCGCGCCCAACATCACTGGGTGCTGCAAGAGCCGCAATCCCGCGGGCAATTCGACCCAGCCGAGGACTCCGGCCATGCCCGTCAGAAAAAGCACGAGGTACAGGCGCAATCCGCTCGCCCAGCCCAGTGCCGCGGCAATCGCCAGGAGTTGGGTCGTGTCCGGATTCATGGCGCAGCGCCTACATCCGAAACACGCCGAACTTCGCATCCGGAATCGGCGCGTTCAAACTCGCGCTGATCGCCAGACCGAGCACGCGCCGCGTGTCGGCCGGGTCGATGATGCCATCGTCCCAGATTCGCGCGCTGGCGAAATACGGGTGCGCCTGGGTCGAGAACTGGTCGAGGATCGGCTGCTTGAATGCCGCCTCTTCGTCGGCCGACCAACTGCCGCCCTTGCCCTCGATGCCGTCGCGCTTGACGGTGGCCAGCACACTCGCCGCCTGCTCGCCACCCATCACCGAGATGCGCGCGTTCGGCCACATCCACAGAAAGCGCGGCGAGTAGGCGCGCCCGCACATGCCGTAGTTGCCGGCGCCGAAGCTGCCGCCGATGATGATGGTGAACTTGGGCACGTTGACGGTGGACACGGCGGTCACCATCTTCGCGCCGTGTTTGGCGATGCCTTCGCTCTCGTACTTGCGCCCCACCATGAAGCCGGTGATGTTCTGCAGGAACACGAGCGGGATCTTGCGCTGGCCGCACAACTCGATGAAGTGCGCGCCCTTGCAGGCCGACTCGGAAAACAGGATGCCGTTGTTCGCGACGATGCCCACCGGCAGGCCTTCGATGTGGGCGAAGCCGGTGATCAGCGTCGTGCCGTAGCGCGCCTTGAACTCGTCGAACTCCGAGGCGTCGGCGATGCGCGCGATGATTTCATGCACATCGTAGGGCCGGCGCGTATCGGTCGGGATCACGCCGTGCAACTCGGTGCTGTCGAACAGCGGTGCGCGCGGTGCGACGCAGCGCATCCCGATCTCCTTGCGCCAGTTCAGGTTCGCGACACTCGCGCGCGCGATCGCCAGCGCATGCGTGTCGTTCTGTGCCAGGTGGTCGGCCACGCCCGACAGGCGTGTGTGCACGTCGCCACCGCCCAGGTCTTCGGCGCTGACGATTTCGCCGATCGCGGCTTTCACGAGCGGTGGGCCACCGAGAAAGATCGTTCCCTGGTTCTTCACGATGATCGATTCGTCGCTCATCGCCGGCATGTACGCGCCGCCCGCGGTGCACGAACCCATGACCACGGCGATTTGCGGTATGCCCTGCGCACTCATGGTCGCCTGGTTGAAGAAGATGCGGCCGAAATGTTCGCGGTCCGGGAACACTTCGTCCTGGTTCGGCAGGTTCGCCCCTCCCGAATCGACGAGGTAGATGCACGGCAGGCGGTTCTGCAGCGCGATCTCCTGCGCGCGCAGATGCTTCTTCACCGTCATCGGGAAATAGGTGCCGCCCTTCACCGTGGCGTCATTGCAGACGACGACGCATTCGACTCCCGAGATCCGGCCGATGCCGGCGATCAGGCCCGCGCCCGGCGCGGCGTCCTGGCCGCCGCGCTCCTGGTACATGTTGAGCGCGGCGAGCGGCGCGATCTCGAGGAACGGAGCATCCGGGTCGAGCAGCATCTCGACGCGCTCGCGCGGCAGCAATTTGCCGCGTGCGAGATGTTTCGCGCGTGCCGCGTCGCCACCGCCGAGCGCGACCTGCGCCAGCTTCGCGTTCAGGTCGTCGACAAGACCGCGCATCGCCGCGGCATTGGCCTTGAACTCAGCGCTGCGCGGATTGAGTTTCGAGGTCAGTGCAGGCATGCTGTCCTTGATGGCCCGGTGCGGACCTGCTGCGCAATTGACGTATACGTCAATCGAGCGATTCTAGCCGTGGCTCATGCGCGGCGCGCTCAAGCCTTGGCGGGCTTGTCCGACCTGTCGGCCTTCGGTGCCACCGGAGCGCCCGCTTCCTTCCATGCGCTGAATCCGCCTTCGAAATGCGCGACGCGCTGCATGCCCATGTCCATCAGCGTCTTCGTCGCCAGCGCAGAGCGCCAACCCAGCGCGCAGAACAGCACGTACTCCTTGTCCTGCGCGAACACATCGCGGTGGTACGGCGATTCGGGGTCGACCCAGAATTCGAGCATGCCGCGCGGCGCGTGCACGGCGCCCGGGATCACGCCTTCACGCTCGAGCTCGCGCACATCGCGCACGTCGACGAACTGCACCCCCGGCTCGCCGTGCAGCGCTCGCGCCTGCTCCAGGGTATAGGTCGTGACCTGGGCCATCGCTTCCTCGACCAGGGTCTTGACGGATCGTTTCATCGCGCGCTCCATGACGTTGATGGCGACGAGGTTACCCTAGAAACCGCAGTTGACCGCTTCCCTGCGCTGGCTACACCGCATGTCCACTGCGGTCCATCTCCACGACCACCCTCAGCTTTGGGGTGAGATCGCTACGCACCCGATTGAGCCGCGCTGCGGCACGCTGGCCGCGTTGCTCCACCTTGCAGGCCGCGCCAAGCCGGGGGCTTGGCCCTTCGCCAGGCACACCCAGTCCACAGGACTGTCTGTGTCCGGGCTCAGCCTCGCGGGCATGAGCCCGCCGCGTCGTCGCGCCTTGCCAGCGCACCGCATCACGGCCCACTCGGGCGCGTCCAACTGCGGTTTCTAGGTTCAAAAGAGCGGAAAGCGACCTTGCCGCGAGATCAATGCCGAAGATTTCGAATCCATTGCGCTGAGAAA
>JAEMQF010000350.1 GCA_022758925.1 Burkholderiales bacterium
CGATCATGGTGCGCTGGCGCATGCCGCCCGAGTATTGGTGCGGGTAGGTGTGAAGGCGGCTCGCGGCGTCGGGGATGCGCACGCGAGCGAGCAGCGCGGTCGCCATCTCCAACGCTTTCGTCCAGGGTGTCTTGCGGTGCACGTTGATCGGCTCGGCGACCTGCAGGCCAACCGTCAGTGCCGGGTTCAACGAGCTCATGGGCTCCTGGAAGATCATCGCGATGCGGTCGCCGCGGATGCCCTGCATCCGGGCTTCGTCAAGGCGCAGCAGATCCTGCCCCTCGAAGACGATCTCGCCGGCGGTGATGCGCCCAGGCGGATCCGGGATCAGCCGCATCAGCGACAGCGCAGTGACGCTCTTGCCCGAGCCCGACTCGCCGACGATGGCCAGGGTCTGTCCGGCGGCCACGCTGAACGAGACATCTTCGACCGCGGTCAGCTCGCCGCGCGCGGTGCGAAAGCGCGTTGTCAGGCCGCGGACCTCGAGCAACACTTGGGTCAAGACCTGGTCCTGTGCGGCCGGCGGGTGCCTAGAAGCTCATCTTCTTCTTCATCGCCTGGTCGATCCAGATGCGGGCGTGGATCGGGCCCGGCCGCTCGGAGCCGACGCGCAGTTCGCCGTCGTAGTTCTTCACCCATGGCCACCAGGCGCTGTAGACGTACGCAGTGGGCAGCCAGATATAGGGCGCCTTCTCGACGATGTCGCGCGTCATCAGCTTCAGCAGCAACTGGCGCTTGCTCTCGTCGCGCTCGAGGTAGACCAGCGCCATGCGCTTGTCGAACTCGGGGTCGCTGTACTGCGCCGGGTTCCAGGTCTGCTTGGTGACGAAGCTCTTGCGGATGCTGGTGGTCGGGTTGGTGTGGCCGTTCTGCATCATGTAGCCGGCGGCGTTGGTCTTGGTGGTCATCGCCGACAGGAAGGCGCCGTACTCCATCGGCTGGATCTCGATCTTCACCCCCACCTTCTCGAGGTACGCCGCAACCAGCGGCAGCAGGTCCATCTGGTCGGGCGAACAGGCGCAGACCTGCACCTTGAAGCTGAAGCCAGTGGCATAGCCCGCCTCGGCGAGCAGGGCCTTGGCCTTGTCGGGGTTGTAGCTGAACAGCTCCTGCGCTGCGATCGGCATCTGCTCCAGCGGCTCGAAGTACCCGATGTAGTCCGGGTGCATCGGGTAGGCGAACAGCTCGGCGTTGCCGCCGTAGTAGGACTTGACGATCTCCTGCTTGTTCACCGCCATGTTCAGCGCGCGGCGCACGCGGATGTCGTCGAAGGGCTTGGTGTCGACGCGCATCGCGACGAACACACCGCCGGTGTTGACCCAGCGCTTCCATTTCAGCGCCGGTGCGCTCTTCTTGAGCTCCTCCACCGCGCTCCAGCGGATCGACTCCAGCAGGTCGATCTTGCCGGTGCGCAACGCCGTATACATCGTCGCCTCGTCCTTGATCGTGCGGTAGACGATCTTGTCGACGAAGGGCAGCTTGTAGGCCTGGCCGCCGATGCTCTCCTTGTCCCAGTACAGCGTGTTCTTGCTGAAGGTGGCGGCGTTGCCCTGGACGTAGTCGGTCAGCGCGAAGGGGCCGGTGCCGTTGGCGTTCTTCCAGTCCTTGGCGCCGGCGTCGGCCACTTCCTTGGGCACGATGCCGGAGTAGTAGCCCCAGCCGAAGCGGTAATCCCATTCGGCGTTGTAGTTCTTGAAGCTGAACAGCACCGTGTGCTTGTCGACCGCCTCGACCTTGTCGACATGGTCATAGTAGGTCGGGATCTTCTTCGGGCTCTTGTCGAGGCGGTAGAAGGTGTCGACGACGTCCTGCGCGACCAGTTCGCGCGACTTCATCACGCCGGGCTTGTCCGGGAACATCACCCCCTTGCGCAGCTTGACCTCGACCCGCAACGGGTTTTCCAGCATCTTCCAGCTTTCGGCCAGCTCGCCGCGGATCGCGTCGGTGGGCAGCCACGAGTCGGCCACGAACCCATGCTTGCCGCCGCGGCTCTTGGCCTTGGACAGGTCGCCGGCCCACAGCTGCTCGTACATCAATCCGGTGTCCTGGCCGAACTTCCAGGGCCAGTCGGCCTGGTCCCAGGACAGCGGCGACAGCGTGAAGTAGACCAGCCCGACGTTGAGCGTGCCGCCGGTCTGCGGCTTCTCGGCCTGGGCGATTGCCGCCGTCGGTCCAAGAGCCAGTGTGCCGGCCAGCGCGAACGCGCGAAACACTGGCAGGCGTGTCGTGAAAAGGTTCATCTTGGGGTCTCCTTGGGGTGGGTGGGGTCGGATCGTCCAGCAATTCTCATTTGGCACCTCGCATTCGCGGGTCCAGCAGATCGCGCAAGGCATCGCCGAAGACATTCGTGGCGTAGACGACGATGGTCAGGCACAGGCCGGGCGCGACCACCAGCCAGGGCCCCTGGAACATGTAGGTGCGGCCGCTGCCCGCCAGCAGCCCGCCCCAGGTCGGGGCCGGCGGCGGCACCCCCAGGCCGAGGAACGACAACCCCGACTCGGCCAGGATCACGGTGCCCACGCGGGTGGTCAGCAGCACGATGATCGGCGCCATCACGTTGGGCAGTACATGGCGCCACAGGATGCGCGGCGACGCGGCCCCGATCGACTGCGCCGCGTGCACGTACATGTGCTCGCGCACCGACACCACCGCCGAGCGCACGATGCGCGAGCCGCCGATGCCCAGCAGCAGGCCCAGCGTGCCGATGATCTGCGGCATGCCCGGGCCCAGCACCGAGACGACGACGATCAGCACGATCAGGTCGGGGAAGCTCATCCAGGCGTCGACGAAGCGCTGCATCGCAAGATCGACCTTGCCGCCGAAATAGCCGCTGACGATGCCCACCACCGCCGAGATGACGGTGGCCAGCAGCGCCGCCGAGCAGCCGATGATCACCGACAGCCGGGCGCCGTACAGGCAGCGCGAGAGCATGTCGCGACCCAGGTTGTCGGTGCCGAACCAGTGCGCCAAGCTGGGCGGCTTCAGGCGGTCGATCGGCGCGATCTCGTTGAAGCCGTAGGGGCTGATGCTGTCGGCCAGCAGGCCGCACACCAGGAACAGCGCCAGCCCGATCGCGCCCGCCACGCCCAGCGGCTTGTCGCGCCACAGACGGATCCAGAAACCCTGGCTCTGCGGCCTGGCGGCGATGCTCAGCACGGCACTCACTGAGTCACCCTAGGGAAGCGAGCGCCTTCGGAACGGCCGCGCGGCGCTCATGAACGCACCCTAACTTTCGGGTCAAGCAGGCCATAACTCAGATCGACCAGGAGGTTGATCAGCATCACGGCGACGCCGACCATGAGGAAGACCCCGGTGATCACCGGATAGTCACGCTGCTGCACGGCATCGAGCAGCAGCAGACCCATGCCCGGGATGACGAAGATCTGCTCGATGATCACCGCGCCGCCGATCAGCAGCGGCGCCTGCAACCCGATCAGCGTGACCACCGGAATCATCGCGTTGCGCAGCGCGTGGCGCAGGATCACCAGGCGCTCGCTCAAGCCCTTGGCCCAGGCGGTGCGGATGTAGTCCTGGCGCAGCACCTCGAGCATCATCGTGCGCGTCAGCCGCATCGTGATCGCGGACAGGGCCGCGCCCAGCACGGCGCCGGGAAGCAGCATCTGCTTCAAGTTGGTGAGCGGCGACTCGGCGAACGCCTCGTACTCGATCGGCGGCGACCAACCCCACCAGATCGACGGGAACACCACCACCATCGTGCCGAGCCAGAAGCTGGGTACCGCCAGCAGCAGGATCGAGAACGAACGCGCCGCGTAATCGCCGCCGGTGTCCTGGCGCACTGCCGAGTAGATGCCGATCGGCAGCGCGATCAGCAACCCGACCAGCAGCGCGATCGCCCCGAGCTCGAAGGTCACCGGCAGCCGCGCCAGCAGCAGCCCAGTGACCGGCGTTCCCTGCCAAAGCGATTTGCCAAGGTCGCCGTGCAGCACGATCGCCGCTACCCAGCGCCCGTATTGCTGCCACATCGGAACGTCCAGGCCGAGCACGGCGATCAGCTGCTCGCGGCTCCTGCGGTCGGCCGAGACATCGTTCTGGCTCAGCATCAGATCGATCACATCACCGGGAATCAGGCGCACGGTGACGAAGACGATGATGCTCGCCAGCAGCAGCGTCGGCAGCAGCGCCATCAGGCGCCGGATCACGTAGCCGCGCATCGTGTGCTCGCCGCGAAGAATGCACAGCGTGCCGCGCGCAGGCTGGACACGCCGGCTCGGCGCGCTGGCGCTGCTGCACCCAGTGGCAAGGGCAATGGAGATGGCATTGATGTCCCGTGTGAACCCAGCTTGAAGGCGTGGCCGCAGCCGGCTTCCACCATGCACTCGAAAACGCCTGCCACGCGAATTGATCTGGCAATCCGAGCGCGCGGCGCCGCACTCCGAATGTAGTGAAGTTGGGTGAAATTGTTATAGAGCTTGCCCTAGTCGGCTTGCGCCTCGGACAGTCATGCGCTGGGCCTTGTTGCTTCGGCGTTTGCCAGCGTGTGCCCGCGCCACTGCGAACCAGTGCCGGCAAACATCCCGCTCATGCCATCCCCG
>JAEMQF010000269.1 GCA_022758925.1 Burkholderiales bacterium
CCCTGGCCGAGCGCATCGAGCAACTCCATGCTTCGAGTCGAGGCGTTTTTGCCGCCGTCGGCAGCCTGCACATGACGGGACCGGCATCGCTGCCGACGCTGCTGCGCGAGCGCGGATTCCACGTCGAGCGCATCGAACTGCGGCGCCGGGATTGAGCGCGCAGCGCGCGCGCACTGATGTGTCGCGCGCTGCACGCACTGCGCGTTTGTTCAGGCGAGCGCCACTCTCAACGCGCCTGCGCCCTCGCCTGCTCCTGCAAGCGCAAAATGCGCCGCTGCACCTTTCCCGTGGTCGTCATCGGCAGAACGTCGATGAACTCGATCTCCTTCGGGTATTCGTAGGGCGCGAGTTTGCCGCGCACGTGGCGCTGCAGTTCGTCGATCAACGCGTCCGACGCCACATGGCCGGGAGCCAGAACGACGTAGGCCTTGACGAGCGCGCCGCGCTCGGCATCGGGCTTGGGAACGACCGCGGCATTCGCCACCGCGGGGTGCTTGACGAGGCAGTTCTCGACCTCGCTCGGCCCGATGCGGTAGCCGGCGGCCTTGAACATGTCGTCGGCGCGGCCCTGGTACCAGAGATAGCCGTCCAGGTCCATCACCGCCATGTCGCCGGTGCGGCACCAACTGTCCTTGGGGTCGCCGCTGTACTTGGCGCGCGTTGCCTCGTTGTTCTTCCAGTAGCCGAGAAAGAACACCGGGTCGGGCGCGCCATGCACATCGCGGCGATGTGCTGCCACATCGCCGGCCACGCCGCGCGCGCACTCGCGGCCTGCTTCGTCGAGCACGGCAATGCGGTGCCCCGGGTAGGCCCGGCCCATGCTGCCCGGGCGCGCCGGCCAGCCGGGGTGACGGCGCCCTTGGTCATCGAGAAACGTTGCGCAGTTGCCGACGATGTAGTTGATCTCGGTCTGGCCGAACATCTCATTCACGCTGACGCCGAGTTGCTCGCGGCAGTAGGCGAACACGGTGTCGCCCACCGCCTCGCCCGCGCTCATGATGGCGCGCAGCTTCAGCTTGTAGCGCGAGCGCGGGTGCGGTACGGCCTTGAGCATCGCCTTCAGCGCGGTCGGGAACAGAAAGCTGTGCGTCACGCCGTGGCGCTGCATGAGCTCGAATGCGCGCTCGGGCGTGAAGCGGCCCTGGTAGGCGACGATGGCGCGGCCGAAATACAACGTCGGCAACAGCGCGTCCAGCAGGCCGCCGGCCCAGGCCCAGTCGGCCGGCGACCAGAACGCATTGGCGCGGTCAGGAAACCAGTTCTGACTGCAGACGAAGCCGCTGAGGTTGCCGATCAGTGCCCGGTGCGCGAGCAATGCGCCCTTCGGCGGGCCGGTCGTGCCGCTGGTGTAGATGAGCACTGCGGGGTCGTCGGCCCGGGTCTGCAGCGCAGTGAACTCCGGACTCGCGCGCAGCAGCAGCTCGCTCCAGTCGGCGTCGCCCCGGCCCTGCGCATCGCCCACCGCAATCACGTGGCGCAACGCCGGGCCCAGGGCGCGCACCGCCAGCAGATTCTCGATGCCGGCTTCGTCGGCGATCGCGACCACGCAGTCGCTGTGGTTCAGCCGGTATTCCAGCGCCTCGGGGCCGAAGAGCACGGTGAGCGGTGTCGCCACCGCGCCGATGCTGTAGATCGCCATGTGCGCAACCGCGGTTTCGAAGCGCTGCGGCATCAGAACCGCGACCCGGTCGCCGCACCCCACGCCCAGGCCGCGCAGCGCATTCGCGAGCCGATTCGCGTTGTGCTGCAGATCGGCGAACGTGAAGCGCCCGGCGCGGCCGTCTTCGTGTTCGTAGTGGATCGCCGTTGCCTGTGGCGTCTGCTGCGCCCAGCGCGCGCAGCAGGCCTGCGCGATATTGAAGTTGGCCGGAACCTGCCAGCGAAAACCGGCGTGAAGATTGGCGTGGGCGTCGGTGGCAGCGGCAGCGTCATGCGTCATACGCGCAGCCTAATCGCCGCCGTGGCGCGCGGCTATCGGGTCAAGCGCGCAGTCTGGAAACGTTGTCCGCAGCCATGCCCCCCGTGCCGAACGCCTGCAACGCGTCGCCCGTGACGCGGCAAATGCGCCAGTCGGGCATCATGCTGGCGCCCATGCGCTGGTAGAAACGGATCGCGTTTTCATTCCAGTCGAGCACGCTCCACTCGAAGCGGCCGTACTTGCGCTCCAGCGCCAGGCGCGCCAGGCGTGTCAGCAAGGCTTCGCCGATGCCCTGGCCACGCATTGCCGGTTTCACGTACAGGTCTTCGAGGTACAGGCCGGGTTGCGCGAGGAAGGTCGAGAAGTTGGTGAAGAACAGCGCGAAACCCACGACACTGCCGCTGCGTGGTGCGTGCGCATCGGCCCCCGGTGTGGTTTCGGCCACCAGGCACTCGGCGGCCGGCCTTTCGCCGAACAGATGCGGGCGCAGCTTTTCAGGGGTTACCTGCAGCAGGTGTGTCAGGTGCTCGAACTCCGCCAGTTCGCGAATCAAATCGACGATCGCCGACACGTCGCGCAACTCAGCAGGGCGCAGCGTGAACGCGGGGGTGAAAGTCATGCGCAGATTGTGCCAGGAGGCGCCTGCGGGACTCATGAAACAGGACTTCATCGACACCTCCAAGACAAACCTGCGGGAGTCGCCGCGATCCCGACGCGGTCCTCGCGGCACCCCAAACCCGTCCGCTCGTTGCGGGCTCAATGCCGACGCGAGATTCTCATCACGACGTAGACTCGTGTGGGTTATATCTTTGGGCACAGCCTGCGAGCTGCCATTCGCGGATTGCGTCTCATCAGAATTGATGAGAAACCACGAGTTCAATCGTTGGGCCGCCACCTGGCCAGCAGCGTTTCGAGGCTCGCGCTTTCGCGCTGTTTGATCTGCGCCAGCAAGGCAATGCGTGCGGCAACGGTCGCCGCGCGGGCATCGCCCTGGACGCCGGCTGCGCGGCGTTGGTCTTCGAGCAATCTCGCTCCAAGTTCAGCGTCATTGAAGCTTTCGGCGGCGCCGGGCAGCAGCCGGGCCCGACCGGACTGCCCAGCGAGTTCGGCCAGTGCCGGCCAATGGTCGCGGGTGTAGCGGTAGGCCAGTTCGCCGAACGGCGAATCGCGCGCCACCATGCCCGGAATTGCGCTGGCGACGTTCGGTGGCAACAGCTTGGTCAACGCCAACTCGAGCAACTCGGCGGCGCGCGATGCGTCGCGCCCACGCGCCAGCGCCGAGGCGAACAGCCAACGCTCTTCTTCACCACCTGCGCGTTGCAGTTGCAGCAGCAACGCATCGAAGCGGCGCCGGTCCGCGTGCATGCCCGCCGCGCGCACCACGGCCTCACGCGTCGCGGCGGGGAGTTTCTCGGCACCGCTGGCATCGAGGTCGAACCGGCGCAGCACCCCCTGAATCGTCGGCGCATCGTCGAAGCGCGCCAGGAGCTCGATCAACGTGGCGCGCAAGGCCAACGCTTGCGCATCATCGCCCGCACGCGGCAGCCAGCCCAGGCGCGCCAGCTCCGGCGCCAGCAGCGCGCTGCCGGCCGCGCGCAACACAGCTTGGGCGCTGCTGCCCGCCAGCGCCGTGTCGAGCAGCAACAGCGCATCGCCGGCCTGCGTGGCGAGCATCGCCCGGCCCGGGCCGCGGATCCGCGGCAACTGCGCCAGCAGCGCAAAGCTGTCTTGCAGGTTCGCCCTGCCGGCCTGCGCGAGCGCGAAGCTGTCGCTGAGCAGCGTCACCTGGTCCGGCGCGCTCAAGTCGGCGAAGGCGCGCTGCAGCGCCGCGAGGTGCGTCGGTTCATAGGCGACTCGGTAGAAGCCGGCACCGCCCGCGTTCACCAGCAAGGGTTCGGTGCGGCAACCGGTCAGGCGATGCGTCTGCTGCAGTTGCGTCTGCAGCACCGTATCGAAGCGAGCGCCGCGTGCCACGCGAACCGGAATTTGCCAGCGCTGACCGGAATCCGCCGCGCCCGGATCGAGACCGAAGCGGCGCTGCGCGATGTGCAACAGCGTCATCCCCGACTCGCATTCGACTCGCACCTGCAGCAGCGGAAATCCTTCCTGGTCGGTCCAACTCGCGGCAACGCCGGCGACATCGCGCCCGGCGGCAGCGCCAACGTGAAACCACAGATCGCCGGCGGTGGCATTCGAGAACTTGCGCTGCGCAATGTAGGCCGCCAGGCCACGCTGAAACGTTTCCGGGCCAAGCCATTCCTCGAGCATGCTCAGCACCGCGCCGCCCTTGGCGTAAGTGATGTTGTCGAAGACATCGAAGACCCGCGCCTCGTCAACCGGGCCGGAGCGGATGGCGCGCGTCGCGGCACCGGCGTCGCGCTGCATCGTGCGGTCGAGATCGGCGCGCCGCTGCAGCGGCAGGTACCAGTCCGGATTCAGATCGTCGGTGGCTTTTCCGGATATCCAGGTGGCGAAGGCCTCGTTCAGCCAGATTTCGCTCCACGAGGCGGCGGTGACGAGGTTGCCGAACCATTGGTGCGCGATCTCGTGGGCGACGATTTCGAACACCTTGCGTTGCGTGTGCGGGCTGCTGCGCTGCGGGTCGACCAACAGGTTGTTTTCGGCGTAGGAGATCAGGCCCCAGTCTTCCATCGCGCCCCAACGCGTGCTCGGCACCGCGAGTTGATCCAGGCGCGGCAGCGTGTATGGCTGGTTGAAGTAGCGCGTGTAGAACGGCAACAGGCGTTGGCTGGCATCGAGCGCGTAGCGAGCGAGTTCGCGCTTGCCGGGCACCGTGAGCACGCGCAACGGCACGCCCGCGGCCCGGCCTTCGAGCGCATCGAATTCACCCACCGCCACGCTCACCAGGTAACTCGGCATCGGCGGCGTGGGAGCGAACTGGTGCAGCACTGCGAAGTCGGTGCCGCTTCGGCCCAGCGCGCCAGCCTTGCGCGGCATGTTGGACAGCACCTCGTACAGCGCCGGTGCGCGCACCGCGATCTCGAACACGGCGCGAAACGCCGGTTCGTCGAAACCCGGGAACAGGGTGCGCGCAAAGATCGATTCGAGCTGCGTCGCCAGCATCGGCCGCGGCTGGCCGGCGCTTCCATACTCGGCGCGATACAGACCCTCGCCGCTGCGATGCACGACGCCGCGGTATGCGATCTCGAGCCGGTACTGCCCGGGCTGGATGGTCCCGGCGTCAGCCGGCACGAGGCGCCAGGTCTGGCTCGCCGCAATCGGGCTGACGCGCATCGCGCGCGCCTGCCCGGAGCGCACAAGGCGCACCGAATCGGCTTCTAGCTCATGCGCGTGCAGCTCGATCTCGGGCGTGCTGCGCAGCACGCGCAGCGTGATGCTGGCGGTGCCCTTGAACGTGTCGAGCTGCGGGTCGAGATCAAGCTGCAAGCGGTAATGCGACGGCCGCACGTCTTTCGACAGATGACCCGGCGTGGCACGAAAATCGAAGCGCGCCTGCGCCTGCGCCGGTGCCTGCGCCAGTGCCGACCCGGCCAGAACCCACAGCGCGAGCAGCGCCAGGCGCAGAAGGAAGCTTGTGGTGTTGGTTCGCATCATGGAGGTAAGCATATCGCGCCCAGCGCTGCCCTGACCTTGAACCTGGAAACCGCAATTGACCGCTTCCATGCCCGGGCTACCGCGCATGAACACTGAGGTCTCTACACACGACCAGCGTCACCATTTTGGTAAGAGCGCTACGCGCCCTGGGCCCGACCCGCGATTGCCATCTACAGTGCGGGCATGGAAACCAGCTACCAGCCGTTGCGCGAGCCGAGATCGCGCTTCATGCAGATTCGCGGCCTGCGCTACCACGCCCTGCACTGGGGCGATGCGAGCCTGGCGACACCGGCGCGCCCGCCGCTGCTGTTGCTGCACGGCTGGATGGACGTTGCGGCGTCGTTCCAGTTCGTCGTCGATGCGCTGGCAGCTCTCGAGGGCCCGACGCGTTGGGTGATCGCGCTCGACTGGCGCGGCTTCGGCCTGACGCAGGCGCCCGACGCCGACTGCTACTGGTTCCCCGACTACCTGGGCGATCTCGACGCAGTGCTCGACAGCGTCTGGCCGGACCAGGCCGTTGACCTGCTCGGCCACAGCATGGGCGGCAACATCGTCATGACCTACGCCGGCGTGCGCCCGCAACGGATTCGCAGACTCATCAACCTCGAAGGTTTCGGTGTGCCGCGCACCGAGCCGTCGATGGCGCCGAAGCGCTATGCGAAATGGCTCGACGAACTGCGCGCGCCGGTCGAGCTGCGCAGCTACGCCGATCTGGACGCGGTCGCGATGCGCCTGCGCAAGAACAATCCCTTGCTCAGCAAGCAGCGTGCCGCCTGGCTCGCGCCTCATTGGTCGCGCCGGCGCGCCGACGGCGCGTGGGAGATCCTGGGCGACCCGGCGCACAAACGCAGCAACCCGGTGTTGCACCAGGTCGACGAGACGTTGGCGTGCTGGAAGCTCATCACGGCGCCGCTGCTGTGGGTCGAGGGCGAGCACACCGACATCACGAAGTGGTGGGGCGGCCGCTACTCGCATCAAGAGTTCGAGGCGCGCCTGGGCCTGGTGCCGAATCTGCGCAAGGAGCGGCTGGCGAATGCAGGCCACATGCTGCACCATGACCAGCCGCACGAGCTGGCACAGTGCCTGGCACCCTTTCTCGGCACCTGAGCAGTACCAGCAGCCTGGGCGGCAGACAGCCGCCGGCTGTGGCGCCGGCCCGGACCAAACCGGACCGGCGCAGCGAAGCTGAGTCAAGCGCGTGTCAAAATCGCCGCCTTCGCTCTTACCGAATCGGCCCGCCCCATGGACATCGAACACGTCAATGCCATCGCCAACTCGCTGTCCGACCTGACGCAACGCACGCTCGCTCTCCGGGGGTATCTTTGACTACGACCGCAAAGCACTGCGCCTGAACGAAGTCAACGCCGCGCTGGAGAACCCCAAGGTCTGGGACGAACCGAAGCGTGCGCAGGACCTCGGGCGCGAGAAGCGTGTGCTCGAGACCGTGGTGCAGACGATCGACCACCTGACGAGCAACCTGGCCGACAACACCGAGCTGTTCGAGATGTCGAAGGCCGACGCCGATTTCACGGGCATTCAGAGCATCGAGAAAGAAGCTGCCAAGCTCGAAGCGGCGGTGGCCGATCTCGAGTTCCGGCGCATGTTCAACAACCCGGCCGACCCGAGCAATTGTTTTCTCGACCTGCAAGCGGGTGCCGGCGGCACCGAGGCCTGCGACTGGGCGCAGATGTTGCTCCGCCAATACCTGCGCTATTGCGAGCGCAAGGGTTTCAAGGCCGAAGTCATGGAAATGAGCGACGGCGATGTGGCCGGCATCCGAAGCGCGACGATCAAGATCGAAGGCGACTATGCGTTCGGCTTGTTGCGCACCGAGACCGGCGTCCACCGCCTGGTGCGCAAGAGCCCGTTCGACTCGGCGGGCGGGCGCCATACGTCGTTCGCTTCCGTCTTCGTGTACCCGGAAGTCGACGACTCGATCGAGATCGACATCAACCCCGCCGACGTGCGCACCGACACCTTTCGCGCCAGCGGTGCAGGCGGCCAGCACATCAACAAGACCGATTCCGCAGTGCGCCTGACGCATCTTCCCACCGGCATCGTGGTGCAATGCCAGAATGACCGCAGCCAGCACCGCAACCGCGACGAAGCCTGGCAGATGTTGCGCTCGCGCCTGTACGAGCATGAAATGCGGATCCAGAAGGCGGCACAGCAAAAACTCGAAGACAGCAAGACCGACGTCGGCTGGGGGCACCAGATCCGCTCCTACGTGCTCGACCAGAGCCGGATCAAGGACTTGCGCACGAACGTCGAGATCAGCAATACGCAGAAGGTGCTCGACGGTGACCTGGACCAGCTCATCGAAGCGAGCTTGAAGCAAGGGGTGTGACGTGAGGCGCGCGCAGGCTCTTTTGTTCGACCTCGACGGCACGCTCCTGGACAGCATGCCGCACCACCATGACGCATGGGTCGAGTGGTACGCAAGGCGCGGCATGGCGATTGACGTGGCAGGTTTTTTTGCGAGCACGGCGGGTCGCTCGAACCCGGAAATCCTGGCCGACCTGTTCCCGGCGTTGAGCAGCGCCGAACACCTGGCAATCGCCAACGAGAAAGAAGCCATCTATCGCCAGCGTGCCGCGCGCTCGCTCGGCTTGATCCCGGGCGCACAGCGCTTCGTCAGCGCCGCGCGCGACGCCGGCTTCGGCCTGGCGATCTGCACCGCGTCGACACCGGAAAACCTGGCGCTCGCTTGTGCCATGCACGGCATCGACACCTGGGTGCAGACCGTGGTCAGCGCATCGGACCGAGCGTGCGCGCCTGCGCCAGGCACCGACCCTGCGTTGGGACGGTCGGAGCCCGGGATCAGCCCGGCGCAGGGCCTGCGCGGCAAACCCCACCCCGACATCTTCATCGAAGCCGCGCGCCGCCTGGGCGTCGCGCCTGCCGAGTGCATCGTGTTCGAAGATGCGCCGCTGGGTGTCGAGGCAGCGCGTCGCGCCGGCATGCGCGCCGTGGCGTTGACGACAACCTTGCCCGCAAGCGCCTTCGCACCCTATTCCAACGTGATCGCGGTGCACGCCGATTTCACCCGGCTCGACCCCAACAACGTGACTGCACTGTCTGCCCCGACGAAAGAAGAAAATCATGCGTGAAGGCAATCCGCCCCTGGTCCGCCGCGAGGACTACACCGCGCCGGCCTACTGGATTCGCAGCGTCGACCTGAGTTTCGACCTCGACCCGGGCAAGACGCTCGTCATCAACCGCATGCGCATCGAGCGCAATCCGAAGCAGCCGGCGCAGCCGCTGCGTTTGCATGGCGAGGAGCTGAATCTGTCGCGCGTGCTCGCGAACGGCGAATCGGTGTCGTTCCGCCACGAGGGCGGCATGCTCGTCATCGACAACCTGCCCGACACCGAGTTCACGCTCGAGATCCGCAACACCTGCGCTCCCGAGAAGAACACGCAATTGAGCGGCTTGTACAGCTCGGGCGGGGGTTTGTTCACGCAATGCGAGGCCGAGGGCTTTCGCCGCATCACGTACTTCCTGGACCGCCCCGACGTGATGGCGGTCTACAGCGTGAGCCTGCGCGCCGACAAGAGCCGCTACCCGGTGCTGCTCAGCAACGGCAACCTGGTCGAGGCCGGTGACCTCGACGGCGGGCGCCACTTCGCGAAGTGGCACGACCCGTTTCCGAAGCCGAGTTACCTGTTCGCATTGGTCGCCGCCGACCTCGTGGCGCGCGAGCAGCGCGTGCGCAGCCACTCGGGCAAGGATCACCTGCTGCAGGTCTACGTGCGCCGCGGCGACCTGGAGAAGACGCAGCACGCGATGAGCTCGCTCGTCGCGTCGCTCGCGTGGGACGAAGCACGCTTCAAGCTGGCGCTCGACCTGGAGCGCTTCATGATCGTCGCCGTCAGCGACTTCAATGGCGGCGCGATGGAAAACAAGGGCCTGAACATCTTCAACACCCGATGCGTCCTGGCCAGCCCGGCGACCGCGACCGATGCCGACTTCGCGGCGGTCGAGTCGGTGATCGGCCATGAGTATTTCCACAACTGGACGGGAAACCGCGTCACCTGCCGCGACTGGTTCCAGCTGAGCCTGAAAGAAGGCCTGACGGTGTTCCGCGACCAGGAATTCAGCATGGACATGGCGGGCTCGGCAAGCGCGCGCGCCGTGAAGCGCATTGCCGACGTGAGCCTGCTGCGCGAGCAGCAGTTCCCCGAAGACGCCGGCCCGATGTCGCACCCGGTGCGCCCCGACAGCTATGTCTCGATCAACAACTTCTACACCCGGACCGTGTATGAGAAAGGCGCCGAAGTCGTGCGCATGATGTACACGCTGGTCGGACGCGAAGGTTTCGCCGCGGGAATGAAACTGTACTTCGAGCGCTTCGACGGCCAGGCCGTGACCTGCGACGACTTCGCGCAAGCGATTGCCGATGCGAACCCGGGCAGCGCTCTGACGACCCGACTCGAAGCGTTCAAACGCTGGTACTCGCAAAGCGGCACGCCCAAGGTCAAGGCACGTGGCAGCTTCGATGCAGCGGCACGCAGCTACACGCTCGAGATCGAGCAGGAGCTTGTGACTTCGGGTGCGCCCGCGCTGCCCCAGGTGATTCCGATCGAGATCGGTTTGCTTGGCGGCGACGGCCGGGACCTGCCGTTGCGACTGGCGGGCAGCGACAGCGCGGCGCCGACACAGCGCCTGCTGGTGCTGGACCAGGCGCGCGCGAGTTTCACGTTCAGCGAGATCGACGCCGAGCCGGTGCCTTCGCTGCTGCGCGGGTTTTCCGCGCCGGTGATGCTTGACGACGCTCTGGACGACGCGGCGCTGCTGCTGCGGCTGGAACACGACAGCGACCCGTTCAACCGCTGGGAGGCCGGCCAGCGCCTGGCGCTGCGGCGTTTGCTCGCCGCGATCGAAGCCGGCGCTCGCGGCGCCGCCGCCGCGCCGCTCGACACCGCCTATACGAACGCGATGCGCGCGGTGCTGCGCCATGCCACGCTCGATGCGGCGTTCAAACAACGCGTGCTCATGCCCCCGGCCGAATCGTATATTGCCGAGCAGCTCGAAAGCGTTGACCCACCGCGCGTGCATGCGGCGCGCCAGGCGTACAAGCTGCAGCTCGCGCAGGCGTTGCGCGACGACTGGGCCTGGGCCTTCGAGACACACCAGGTTCAAGGTGGCTACTCGCCCGACGCCTACAGCGCCGGCCGGCGCGCGCTGGCGAACCTGGCGCTGGCCCTGCTGTGCCTGGACGCGCATGCCCGCAGCGATGACCTGTGGCCTGGGCGCGCCCTGCAGCGCTTCCAGCAGGCGAGCCACATGACGGATTGCCAAGGTTCGCTCGCGGCATTGATCGACGGCTACAGCCCGCACGCCGGGCCCGCGCTGCGCGAGTTCCACGCGCGTTTTCGGCACGAGGCACTGGTGCTCGACAAGTGGTTTACGCTGCAGGCCCTGGCACCGGAGGCAAACGGCGAAGTGTTCGCGCGCGTGCGCGCGCTGTTGCAGCACCCCGACTTTTCCTTGCTCAACCCGAACCGGGTGCGCGCCCTCGTCTCGGCGTTCTGCTCCTCCAACCCGGCGGCGTTTCACCGCGCCGACGCCGCGGGCTACGTGTTCTGGTGCGAGCAGGTGCTGGCGCTCGACGCCGTCAACCCGCAGATCGCGGCGCGCCTGGCGCGCGTGCTGGACCGCTGGAGCCGCCTCACCGAGCCCTACCGCAGTGCCGCACGCGAAGCCATCGGCCGGATCGCGGCGCGCAGCGAACTCTCGGCCGACGTGCGCGAAATCGTGACCCACGCATTGCAAGACAGGCCCTAGAGGACAGGAGATCACCCATGGTCAAGACGAATGCCTTCTACGCCCAAAGCGGCGGTGTCACCGCCGTCATCAACGCCTCGGCCTGCGGCGTGATCCAGACCGCACGCGCGCACAAAGACCGCATCGGCAAGGTCTTCGCCGGGCGCAACGGCATCATCGGTGCGCTCACCGAAGACCTGATCGACACCGGCAAAGAAAGCGCCGCGGCGATCGAGGGTCTGCGCTTCACACCGTCGGGTGCGTTCGGCTCTTGCCGCTACAAGCTCAAGTCGCTGGAGGCGAACCCGCGCGAATATCAGCGCCTGATCGATGTCTTCAAGGCGCATGGCATCGGCTACTTCTTCTACAACGGCGGCGGTGATTCGGCCGACACCTGTTTCAAGATGAGCCAGCTCTCGCAGACGCTGGGTTACCCGCTGCAGGCGATCCATCTGCCGAAGACGGTCGACAACGACCTGCCCATCACCGACTGCTGCCCCGGCTTCGGCTCGGTGGCCAAGTACGTGGCCGTGTCAACGCTCGAGGCGTCGTTCGACGTGCGCTCGATGTGCAAGACCTCGACCAAGGTGTTCGTGCTCGAAGTCATGGGGCGTCACGCAGGCTGGATCGCCGCTGCCGGCGGGCTGGTCGAAGACCACGGCATTCCGGTCGTGATCCTGTTCCCCGAAATCGTGTTCGACCAGGCGAAGTTCATCGCGCGCGTGGACACACTGGTGAAGCAGCACGGCTACTGCAGCGTCGTCGTCTCGGAGGGCTGCCACCATGCGGATGGCACATTCCTGGCCGAACAAGGCACGCGCGACGCCTTTGGCCACGCCCAGCTCGGAGGCGCCGCGCCGGTGGTCGCAGGCATCGTCAAAGACGCGCTCGGCGTCAAATTCCACTGGGCCGTGGCTGACTACCTGCAGCGCGCGGCGCGCCACATTGCGTCCAAGACCGACGTGAAGCAGGCGTACGAACTCGGCAAACGCGGCGTTGAACTCGCGTTGAAGGGCCACAACGCCGTGATGCCGACGATCGAGCGCACTTCCGACACCCCCTACAAATACCGCATCGGCATGGCGCCGCTGGCGAAGGTGGCGAACGTCGAGAAGTTCATGCCGCGCGATTTCATCAGCGCCGACGGCTTCGGCATCACGCACCGATGCAAGCTCTACCTCAGGCCGCTGATCGAGGGCGAAGACCCACCCAGGTACAGGGGCGGCCTGCCGCTGTACACGACGCTGAAGAATTTCGCGGTGGCGAAGAAGTTGCCTGCTTTCGAGATGAAATAGGCCCGGGTCGGCCGACGGCAGCGGGCGACACCCTCGCTATAATTTGCGCTTTTCTGCAAGGCCGGCGTAGCTCAGTTGGTAGAGCAGCGCATTCGTAATGCGAAGGTCGGGAGTTCGACTCTTCTCGCCGGCACCAAGGCAGACAAGCACCTGGCCCAGCCCCTGAGGATGGGCTTTGTTGTTTCCGGGGAAGCTGTCGGCGAGTTGCAGGCAGGCTTCACAATCCGCCTCGACACGAGCGCCAAACCCGGCACATTCAATGGCCCACAAATCACCTCTCGTGCAGCGACTCGCGCGCGCGCTGACTGCAATCGCGACGGCAAAGCAGGTTTGGCGAATTCTCTTGCTGTTGTTCATCGTGGCGGTGGGCTACCTCGCGCTCACGCCGATACCGCCGCCGAGCATCGATTTCGGCTGGGACAAGTTGAACCACCTGGTGGCGTTCAGCACGCTTGCCTTTTCGGCGTCGCTGAGCTGGCCGGCGTCGCGCCGCGTGCGCCTGCTCATGTACTTCATGCTGTTCGCGTACGGCGGCCTGATTGAAGTCTTGCAGCAGTTCGTTCCTGGCCGCGCCTGCGAGTGGGCCGACCTGTTTGCCGATTCGGTGGGCATCGTCCTCGGTGCAGGCATGGCCGCCGGCCTGGTTCGAAGGGCATCAAGCAAGGCGCCTCCGATCTGAGCCTGTTCGCTCGCCTGTAAAGTCGCACGCATGTGCAACCGCTACGTCTCACCCCAGGCCGGCGACATAGAGCGCTACTGGCATGCAGGCGGTCGAACGCCATGGCGCGGCGCTGAAGTCTTTCCGCGCGCTGCAGGTCCATTCATCAGGCGCGCCGCCGACGCGACGCAATCGCAGCGCGAACTCGTCATCGGCCAATGGGGCCTGGTGCCGTGGTTCGCCAAGACGTCGAAGCTGACCTACTCGACGAACAACGCGCGTTTCGAAGAGATCGAGACCAAGGCTTCCTTCAAGCACCCGTGGCAATACGGCAAGCGCTGCATCATCCCTGCGCTGTCGTTCGATGAGCCGAACTGGGAGAGCGGGAAGAACGTCTGGTGGCAATTTCGCCGTGCTGACGGTGCGCCCTGGGGATTGGCCGGGCTGTGGAGCACATGGACCGACAAGGCCTCGGGCGAGATCGTCGAGAGCTACACGATACTCACGTTGAACGCCGACGAGCACCCGCTGATGAAACGCATGCACAAGCCCGACCCGAAGCTGGCCGCGCACCAGCAGGACAAACGTTCAGTGGTGCCGATAGAGTTCGAGGATGTCGACCCTTGGCTGTTTGGAACGCTCGACGACGCCAGGCAATTGGTTCGGTTGGCGCCGGTGCACTTGTTCGATGCCGGACCACTCGGCCGCTGAGGTCTCCCGTGCCGCGACACCCACCCAAACCTGACCCTTGGTACGCGATCCGTAGGCGGCAAGGGCCCTGGGGCATCGTCTATCGCGTCAGTTTCACACGCGCCGGAACGAATGTGGCTTCGATGTTTCGAGCGCGTGACTATGGCAATGCGAAGGCGGCGTTGCGAGCCGCACGCGCGTGGCGGGACCGGATGGCAAGCGAACTCAAGCTCAAGACGAAACAGGAATACAGCCGTATCTTGCGGCCCGACAACACGAGCGGTTGCGCGGGCGTGTATCTCAAGCACCAGATCATTCGCCGCGGAGCCTGGAGCGGTGAGTACGTGCACTGGCAGGCGCAAACGCCGCAAGGGCTGATTCCGTTCAGGTCACGCTCGTTCTCCGTCGCTCGATACGGTTTCGACGATGCCTATGCGTTGGCCGTCAAGGCGCGCGAGGAGTTCGTCGCAGAGGTCGAGGGTTACGTCGGCCTCACACTCATTCCCGAGCGCTTTCGGCCCGCCGAGTAGCCCCGCAGGCAGCCGGCATTCGCACCATCGCGACGCCCGCAATGCCGGGACTTCGCCGCGAGCGTTGTGCCGGCAGCGCCGCGCGCGCCGGCCCCGACGCGCGCGCTTCAAATCGTCACGCCGGCTGGCCGGCTTGCGACTTGAGCAATTCGTCGCGCAGCTGGCGCCGCAGGATCTTGCCGAGGTTGGTCTTGGGCAGCGGCTCGCTGCGGAACTCGACCAGCTTGGGCATCTTGTAGTCGGTCAGGTGCTTGCGGCAATGCTCGAGCAGTGCCTGTTCGGTCAGGGCAGGGTCGCTCCTGACGACGACGATCTTCACGGCCTCGCCCGATCTCGCGTCGGGCACACCGATCGCCGCGACTTCAGCGACGCCCGGGTGCAGCGCGACGGCGTCTTCGATCTGGTTCGGGAACACCTTGAACCCCGAGACGATGATCATGTCCTTCTTGCGGTCGGTGATCTTGAAGTAGCCGCGCTCGTCGACGAAACCCATGTCGCCGGTGCGCAGCCAACCGTCGCTGGTGAAGACCTTCGCGGTCTCGTCCGGGTGGTTCCAGTAGCCTGCCATGACCTGCGGTCCGCGCACCACGATTTCGCCGACTTCGCCGACTGCAAGCTCGTTGCCGTCGTCGTCCAGCACCGCAGCCTGGGTCGACGGAATCGGCATGCCGATGGTTCCGGTCCAGTCGTCGATGTTGAGCGGGTTGGAGATCGCGCCCGGCGACGTTTCGGTCAGGCCGTAGGCTTCGATGATCGGCACCCCGGTCGCCTTCTTCCAGCGCTCGGCGACGATGCGCTGCACCGCCATGCCGCCGGCATTCGTGACCTTCAGGCTGCGCGTATCGACGTCGATGAAGCCGGGCGCGTCGAGCAGCGCGCGGTACAGCGTGTTGACGCCGATGATCGCGGTGAACGGGTAGCGCTTGAGGTCCCGAATGAAGGCGGGCATGTCCCTCGGGTTCGTGACCAGCACGTTGTGCGCGCCGATCTTCATGAAGACGAGGTTGCACGTCAGCGCATAGACGTGGTACATCGGCAGCGGGCAGACCAGGATCTCTTTGCCGTCGAGCAGATCGTGCGCGATCCAGGCCGATAGCTGCTGCACGTTGGCCGCCATGTTGCCGTGCGTCAGCACGGCTCCCTTGGCGACACCGGTCGTCCCGCCCGTGTACTGCAGGAACGCGGTGTCGGCGTGGGTCAGCACGACATCGGCCAGCGGCTGAGACTGCCCGGCGCGCAGCGCCGCGTTGAACTCGGTTGCGCCGGGAATCTGCCACTGCGGCACCATCTTCTTCACGTACTTGACGACGACGTTGGTCAGCACTTCCTTGAGCAGCGAGAACATGTCGCCGACCTCGGTCGTGATGACGTGCAGTTTTAGCGTCGGGTTCTTTGCCAGCACCGCTTGCAGCGTGTGCGCGAAGTTCTCGAGCACCACGATCGCCGCGGCGCCCGAGTCCTTCAACTGGTGCTCGAGTTCGGGCACGGTGTACTGCGGATTCACGTTGACCACCACCAGGCCGGCGCGCAGCACGCCGAACAGCGCCACCGGATACTGCAGCAGGTTGGGCATCATGATCGCAACGCGCTCGCCCTTGCGCAGCGCGAGCGTGTTCTGCAGGTAGGCCGCGAAGTCGCGGCTGTTGCGGTCGAGCTCGGCGTAGCTCATCGACGCCCCCATGTTCGCGTACGCAGGCAGGCCGGCGAAACGTTGGCAGCTGCGCTGCAGCACGTCTTTCAGCGATGCGAATTCATTGATATCGACTTCATGCGGAATTCCCGCAGGGTAGTTGCGCAACCAGATCTTTTCCATGATGGTTCCTCGCTGTTTCGTTTGCTGGTCAAAGGGACCTCACCTGCCCCGGGGTCCGAGCCGCTGCCGCACCGCAATCGCGAGCGCTGCGCGAGATGGCCCAACGATAGGGCGTGACCGCGTCGACCATTTGCTTTGCATCAACCGCCCGCGCTGCTGCGCGAAATCGCTTCGAACTTGCGCGCGATCAATGGCTCCAGCGTCAACAGCGCCAAAGATTGAGCCCTCGGCTCGAATGGAGTGCGCAAGATGGCCGCCAAACAACTCATCTTTCACGAAGCCGCGCGCGACAAGATCCGCCGCGGCGTCGACATCCTGGCCGACGCCGTCAAGGTCACGCTCGGGCCGCGCGGCCGCACCGTGATCCTGGAGCGCGACTTCGGCGCGCCGCAGATCGTCAACTCCGGCGTGCTGGTGGCCAAGTCGGTCGAACTCGAAGACCGCTTCGAGAACATGGGCGCGCAATTGCTGCGCGAGGTCGCCTCGCGCACCAGCGAAAAAGCGGGCGACGGCACAACCACCGCCACCGTGCTCGCGCACCGCATGATTCACGAAGGGCTGCGCTATCTCGCCGGCGGCATGAACCCGATGGAGCTCAAGCGCGGCATGGAACGTGCGATCGAGGCCGTGGTCGCACAAATCAAACAGATCGCGCGGCCTTGCGAAAGCTCGCAAGAGATCTCGCATGTGGCAGCGATCTCGGCGAACAACGACGCGTCGATCGGCGAGTTGCTCGCCGGCGCGATCGACAAGGTCGGACGCGAGGGCGCGATCTCGATCGAAGACGGCTCGGGCCTGGCGAGCGAGCTTGAAGTCGTCGAGGGTCTGCAGTTCGATCGTGGTTACCTGTCGCCCTACTTCGTCAACAACGCCGAGCGCCAGAGCGCCGTGCTGGAAGACGTCTTGATCCTGCTCTGCGACAAGAAACTGGGGTCGCTGAAAGACCTGCTGCCACTGCTCGAAGAAGTGGTGAAGGCGGGCCGGCCGCTGCTCGTGATCGCCGAAGACATCGAGAGCGACGCGCTCGCCACGCTCGTCATCAACACGATCCGGGGCACGTTCAAGACCTGCGCCGTGAAGGCACCTGGCTTCGGCGACCGGCGCAAGGCGATGCTGCACGACATCGCGGTGCTGACCGGCGGCACGGTCGTGAGCGATGAAGTCGGCCGCACCTTGGAAAAGGCCCAATTGGCCGACCTTGGGCGTGCCAAGCGCGTCGAAGTGGGCAAGGAAGAGACGACGCTGATCGGCGGCGCCGGCAGCAGCGAGGCGATCAAGGCGCGGGTCGCCGCGATCCGCAAGGAGCGCGACGCCGCGACCAGCGACTACGACCGCGAGAAGCTCGACGAGCGCATCTCCAAGCTGTCGGGTGGCGTCGCGCTGATCAAGGTCGGCGCCGCGACCGAAGCCGAGCTGAAGGAGCGCAAGATCCGCGTCGAAGACGCGCTCCACGCCACGCGCGCCGCGGTCGAAGAAGGCATCGTTCCGGGCGGCGGCGTCGCGCTGCTGCGTGCGCGCCGCGTACTCGCCACACTGAAGGGCGCGACGCTCGACGAAGACTCGGGAATTCGCCTCGTCGAGCGCGCGCTCGAAGAGCCGCTGCGCTGCATTGTCGCGAATGCCGGCGTCGAGCCCTCGGTCGTGCTGAGCAAGGTCGACGAGGCTATCGACCGCGCGTTCGGCTACAACGCCGCCACCCGCACCTACGGCGACCTGCTGCTGATGGGCGTCATCGACCCGGCCAAGGTGACGCGCCTGGCGCTGCAGAACGCCGGCTCGATCGCGGGCCTGATTCTCAGCGTCGACTGCCTGATCGCGAACGCACCGAAGCCCAAACAGGGCGCCGAAGGCGCGCTGTCGGGCACCGAACCGCCGGAGTTCTAGCGCCGTGACCACGGCGGCGTTGGCCGATGTCGCAAACCTGGCCGCTGTCCAGGCTCGAAGCAGCACGGCTGCGCCTCAGCCCACGCCGGCGCTCAGCACCAATGCGTGGGTTGCCGCACAGCTCGAACAGATGGCCACGCTGCTCGACGCGCAGGGCGCCAACCCGTACCGCGCGGGCGCGTACCGCCGGGCAGCAGGCACCGTCGCCGAGTTGAAGCAGGACCTGCGCGGCGTCTTCGAACGCGAGGGCAGCGCCGGGCTCGACGCGCTGCCGGCGATCGGCAGCAGCATCGCGTCGGCGATCGCCGAGATGCTCGTCAGTGGCCGCTGGAACCGGCTCGAACGGCTGTGCGGCGAAGCCGAACCCGAAGCGTTGTTCCGCACCGTTCCGGGGGTCGGCCCGCGCCTCGCGCGGCGCCTGCACGAGGCGCTCGGGGTGCACAGCCTCGAGGCGCTCGAAGTCGCCGCGTTTGACGGCAGGCTCGCGCGCGTGCCGCGTCTCGGCGAGCGCCGCGCCGCGGCGATTCGAGCCGCACTGTCTCAGTTGCTGAACCGCCGGCGTGCGCCGCGCCGCACGCCGCCGGCGACGCTCGGTGCCAACGAACCGCCGGTGGACTGGGTGCTCGACGTCGACCGCGAGTACCGCGCCGCCGCCGCGGCCGACAAACTGCCGAAGATCGCGCCGCGCCGCTTCAACCCCGAGGCAAAGGCATGGCTGCCGGTACTGCACACGACGCGCGGCGACTGGCACTTCACTGCCCTGTACTCCAACACCGCGCGCGCGCATGAACTCGGCCACGTGCGCGACTGGGTCGTGGTCTACGTCGAAGACGGCAATCACGACGAACATCAGTACACGGTCGTCACTCCGGCCGGTGGGCCGCTCGCGGGGCGGCGCACCGTGCGCGGCCGCGAAGCCGAGTGCAGCGCCTGGTATCGGCGCCAATGACGCAAATTGCCTGGTGATCGACACCCGCACGCGATCGACCCCCGGTCCCGATCAACTGCCGCTGCGCGCGATCACCTGGGGAGACCTGCCCGGCGAGCGCGAAGCATGGGGCATGCTGATCTGCTTCACGTTTGCGCTGACGCTGGCCCACGGTCTGCGCGGGGCCGGCTGCGTCGATTGGCCTGCGCGCTGAACTGCAGCGCGCTCCGCGCCTGCGGCTCAGCGCAATGGAGTTGTCAAGGCTTCACGCGCCGCCGCTGGGTTCGCGGATGCCTGCGCCTGCTGCGCCGCTTGGGCGCAAAGTACCAGCGCTTGGCGAACTCGGTCGCGGCGACGTAGCCCAGGACCACCAGCAGCATGCTGCCCAGCAGCCCCGGGGGCAGTGCGACCAGGCTGAAGGGAGCTGCCAGCACGGGAATGAACGGCAGCGCAAGCGCAACCGCGACCACGAGCAGGGTCGTGATCCACAACCAGGTTCCGGGCCGACTCTTCCACAGCGGCAGGTGCGTTCGCAGCACGAGCAGGACCGCGAGTTCGGTGAGCAGCGAGACGACAAACCAGGACGTCTGGAACAGCGATTCGGAGGCATCGAACACTTTCAGCAAGAGCCAGAACGTCAGCAAGTCGAACAGCGTGCTCGTGAGGCCGAATACCAGCATGAAGCGTCGCAGGTCGTGCACGTCCCAGTGTTGTGCGCTGGCGAGCCGGTCGGCGTCGACCCGGTCGGACGAGATCGCCATCGACGGCAGGTCGGAGAGGAAGTTGTTGAGCAGAATCTGCTTCGCGGCCAGCGGCAGGAACGGCAACAGCGGTGCGGCCAGCGCCATGCTGACCATATTGCCGAAGTTGGCACTGGTCGTGATGCTGACGTACTTGAGCGTGTTGGCGAAGGTGCGGCGGCCTTCCTCGACGCCCTGGCACAGCACCTCGAGGTCAGGGCGCAGCATCACCACGTCGGCGCTGTCGCGGGCGACGTCCACGGCGCTGTCGACCGAGATGCCGACATCGGCGGCGTGCAGCGCCGGCGCATCGTTGATGCCGTCGCCGAGATAGCCCACCGCCCGGCCGCGGTGTTGCAGCGCACGCACGATCCGTTCCTTGTGCTGCGGATCGACTTCGACGAAGAGCACGGTGTTCTCGGCGCGATGCCAAAGCGCCTCGTCCTTCATGGTGTCGATCTGCTCGCCGGTCAACATTGCCTCGTGGTCCAGGCCGACGCTCTGCGCGACATAGGCCGCGACGTGGCGGTTGTCGCCGGTGACGATCTTGATTTCGATGCCGCGCGCGGCGAGCGCATCCAGCGTGCGTCGGGCGCCGGCTTTCGGCGGGTCGACGAACAGCAGGAAGCCCACGAAGCACATTCCCGCCTCGTCGTCGTGGGTGTAGGCAGCGCGCGGCTCGACGCTGCGCGTGGCCAACCCGAGCACGCGCAGGCCCCTGGCGCCCTGCTCGCGGAACCAGCGCTCCAGGCGCGCGCGTTCCTCAGCATCGAGCGCGGCCGATGCCTGCCCGCGCGCGACCTGCGTGCACACTGCCAGCACGTTGGCAAACGCGCCCTTCGTGATCATCAGGTGCGGGCCGCCGGTCTCGGGGGCGACCACGATCGTGAGCCGCTTGCGCAGGAAATCGTAAGGGATCTCGTCGACCTTGCGTTGCCCTTGGGTGCTCAGGCCGGCCTTCTGGCCGGCGCTCACGACAGCCTCATCAAGCGGGTTTTCGATGCCGGTCTCGAACGCGGCGTTGAGGTAGGCCAGGCGCATCGCCTCGGGGGACTCGGTGGCGTCTGGGGTGGTGGCGGCTTGGAGTGTCATCACGCCTTCGGTCAAGGTGCCGGTCTTGTCGGTGCACAGGACGTCCATGCTGCCGAGGTTCTCAATCGCCTCGAGGTGGCGCACGATGACGCCGCGCTGCGCCATCCTGCGAGCGCCTGCCGACAGCGTGACGCTGACGATGGCCGGCAGCAGTTCGGGCGAGAGCCCGACCGCCAGCGCCACGGCGAACAGCATCGACTCGATCCAGGCGCGCCCGAGCCAGAGATTGACGATCAGGACGAACAGCACCATCAGCACCATGACCCGAACCAGCAGCACACCGAACTGCTGCACGCCGCGCGCAAATTCGGTCTCGGGCGCCGCACTGCGCAGCCGCTGCGCCACGGCGCCGAAGGCGGTGCGCTCGCCGGTGTGCACCACGAGTACCGTGGCGGTGCCGCTGCGCACCGACGTGCCGAGGTAGACCGCATTCGTGCGGCGCGCGATGGGCGTGGCGGCGGGCAGCACCCCGGGCTGCTTCTCGACCGGGAATGACTCGCCGGTGAGGCTGGCCTCGGTCACCAGGAAGTCGCGCGCTTCGAGCACGATCGCGTCGGCAGGAACCAGGTTGCCGGCGCTCAGTTCGACGCGGTCGCCGGGCACCAGTTCGCGCGTCGGCAGCAATCGCCGTATGCCGTCGCGCACCACCTTCGCCGCCAGTGCCAGCCGGCCTCGAAGCTGGGCGACGGCGTTCGACGCGCGGTATTCCTGCATGAAACCCAGGCCGCAGCTGCCCAGCACCACGCTGAGGATGATCGCGGCGTCGAGCCAGTCGCGCAGGACCGCCGACACGACGCCGCCGAAGACCAGGATCAGCACCAACGGGCTCTCGAACTGCCGCAGCGCGAGCCGCGCGACGCCGAGGGCTGGTTCCTCGTCGATCGTGTTCGGACCCTGCGTCTTCAGGCGTCTGGCCGCCTCGGGCGTCGACAAGCCTTGGACGCCGCTGCGCAGCTCATCCAGCAACTCCTGGGGGTCGCGGCTCCAATACGCCGCCTCGTGCTGGACGGCGGGCTCTATGACAGTGGGCAGGGTCGGCTGAGCAGGCATGGGCGTCGCTCACGGAAAAGCCTCGCATTGATTGTCTGCACGAGGTACGAGTGCACGAGCCACGAGTCTATGGCCCACCTGCCGTGATGCGGTGTCGGTGGCTCTCGGGCCACAAGCGATGCCCGCGTGGCGCTACTTCATCCCGAGCGCTGCGCGTGCGATGCCGTCGAGCAGCGTCTCGACTTCCTTGAGTGCCGCCTTCGAGGCAGCAGAGCCATCGGGGCGCCATGGGCGGCGGTACGCGACATAGACCTTGTCGGGCTCTTGCGCGGCCGCGTACACCGTGATCGAGTAGGGGCACATCGACGCATTCGCCGGATCGGCCTCCATCATCTTGCGCGACAGCGCCGCGCTGCAGAAGACGAACGCCTGCGCGTCGACGTAGACCTTGCGCGTCGAGCCGAGGTCCTTGCCGGTGCGCTCGATCATCTTGTTGACGAACGAGTGGTAGTCGATGACCAGGCCCTTGCCCTCGATCGCCAGCTTCAGGTCGTCACGAACCTCCTCGAACGTGGCCTTCTTCGAGTAAGTGACGACCGGGTACGGATCGGCTGCCAGGGCGACCGAGCACAGCACCGTGAACAGGGCGAGCAGCAAATTGCGAAGCAGGGTCATCATCATCTCCATCAATCGAGCCGAGGATGATCAGGCGCTGTCACTCGACCCGGCCGACGCAGACTTGGCGCCGCGTTGGGCCCGGCGCCGCGCCGCCATTTCGCGCCCCATCTCGCGCCTCTCACCGACACGCAATCGCGCGCGTGCCTGCGGGTAGATGAGCGACTCCTCCAGTTCCACGTGGTCACGCGACAGCGCGGTGAATATTTCCACACCCTCGCGCAAGACGTCCAGGTCGAACCAGTTCAGGCCGCAGGCCACGGCATCGACCTGCGGCGAGATCTCCATCCAGTCTTCTTCGAGCCAGTTGTGATCCTCCTGCAGCCTGAGCACGGCCTGCACGACTTTCGGGTCGTCACTGATCGCCAAATTCGGGAACACATGCCGCTCCTCGTCTTCGTGGTGCTGGCGCGCCGTGGTCGAGAAGAAGTGGACGATTTCCGCAGCCATCGCGCGCGCCTGCGTGTCGGCAGCGCCATTCGTCAACCTTGTGACCAGGTCGGTGAGCTTGTCCAGCGTATGCAAGGTCTGCCGATGACACGCGTCGAGCACGTCGAAACCATCGGTGGATGCTGCAGGTGTGGCGGGGTCAGGTGAGGCGTGGGTCGAATTCATGGGAGTTCCTTTGATGTCGAGAATAGGCATCGAACCCTTGCACGGCTTTGACTTGGAACAATGGCGGCGCAGCCGCGCGTTGCGAACGAGACGGGAGTCGCAGAATTGCCGGTTCGCGCCGAACCGTTTCGCTGATGCCGGGCACGCCTCGCGGGCCGGACTCGGTGGCCAGCGCAGCAGCGGTTGGCGCTTCGACGCGGATCGCTTGCCGCGCCTACTCGACGAAGAGCGTCGCCGGGTGCTCGAGATGCTGGCGCAGGCTCTGCACGAAGGCGGCGCCGATCGCGCCGTCGACCACCCGGTGGTCGAACGACGACGAGAGATTCATCATCTGGCGCGCGACGACGGCGCCGCCCACAAACACCGGCCGCATCACGATCGCGTTGACGCCGACGATCGCAACCTCGGGCGGGTTGATCACCGGCGTCGACATGACGCCGCCCAGGGCCCCCAGGCTGCTGAGCGTGATCGTCGAGCCCGACAACTCGTTGCGCACGACCTTGCCGCTGCGCGTGGCGCGCGCCAGCCGCAGCACTTCGGCCGCCGTGCCCCACAGGTCGCGCAGGTGCGCGTCGCGCAGCACCGGCACCATCAGGCCGCCGTCGGTCTGGGTCGCGATGCCCACGTGCACCGCGTCGTGGTGCGTGAGCACGCCGGCCTCGTCGTCGAAGTGCGAATTGACTTGCGGAAATTCGCGCACCGCGCGGGCGATGGCGCGGGTCAGGAACGGCAGCAGCGTGAGGTGCCCGCGCTCTGCACCCCACTTCGCGTTGAGCCGCTCGCGCAGGGCCTCGAGTTCGCTCACGTCGACTTCCTCGACGTAGGTGAAATGCGGAATGCGTCGCTTCGAATCCTGCATGCGCTGCGCGATTCGGCGCCGCAGGCCGACGATCTTCACCGCATGCGTCGTGTCCGATGCTGCTCCGGGGCGCGGCAGCGGCGCTTGGGGCGTGGCGGGTGGCGCCGCGAGGCGCGGCAGCGGCGCTAGCGGCCTGGCGTGCGCTGCGCCGCGCGCCGCGAAGGCGTCGAGATCGGCGTGCACGATGCGCCCGGCCATGCCGCTGGCCGACACGTCGTTCAGGTCGATTCCGAGGTCCCAGGCTCGTGCGCGCACTGCCGGTGAGGCGATCGGCCGGCGCTGCTGCAGCGGCGGCGTCGCTTCGCTGCCGCGTGGAGTCTGCACGGGCAAGGCCGGGCTGGGCGCAGCGCCGCGTTGCGCCCCGGGGGGGCTTGCCGGTGCCATGCGCGCCGGCGCAGCGTGGCCTGAGGCCGCGCCCGCCAGCGTCGCGCCGGCAGGGGGCGCGCTGGCTGTGGTCGCGCTGGCTGTGCCCGCGCTGCCTGGTGCCTCGCTGGCAGGCAGCTTGGCCGTGGCGTCGGCGTCGCCGACATCGATTCGAATCAACTCGGCGCCCACCGCGAGCAACTGCCCGACCTCGCCGCCCAGCGCCAGCACGCGCCCCGCCACCGGCGAAGGAACCTCGACCGTGGCCTTGTCCGTCAACAGGTCGGCCAAGGCCTGGTCCTCGGCGACGCTTTCGCCGGCTGTGACGTGCCACGCGACGAGTTCGACTTCGGCGACGCCTTCACCGATGTCGGGCACCTTGATCGTGCGAATCGTCATTTCAGGGCTCCATGACGCGCCGCAGCGCGGCGGCGACGCGTGCCGGGCCGGGGAAGTAGGCCCATTCCTGTGCGTGCGGGTAGGGCGTGTCCCAGCCGGTCACACGCTCGATCGGCGCCTCGAGGTGATAAAAACAATGCTCCTGCACCAGAGCCGCGAGCTCGGCGCCGAAGCCGCTGGTGCGCGTGGCCTCGTGCACGATGACGCAGCGGCCGGTCTTCTTCACCGAGGCCACGATGGCGGCCAGGTCAAGCGGCCAGAGGCATCGCAGGTCGATGATTTCGGCATCGATTTCGCTTTCGCGCGCGGCCGCCTCGCAGACGAAGACCATCGTGCCGTAGGTCAACAGCGTGACGTCGGCGCCGGGGCGAACCAGCGTCGCCGTGTCCAGCGGCACCGTGTAATGCCCTTCGGGCACGGCGCTGGCCGGATGTGCCGACCAGGGAACGACCGGCCGGTCGTGATGGCCGTCGAAGGGCCCGTTGTACAGACGCTTGGGCTCGAGAAAGATGACCGGGTCGTCGCACTCGATGGCCGCGATCAGCAGCCCCTTGGCGTCGTAGGGGTTGCTCGGCATCACGGTGCGCAGCCCGCAGACGTGGGTGAACAGCGCCTCCGGGCTCTGGCTGTGCGTCTGGCCGCCGTAGATGCCGCCACCGCAGGGCATGCGGATCGTGATCGGCGCCGTGAAGTCCGCGGCCGAGCGATAACGCAAGCGCGCCGCTTCGGAGACGATCTGGTCCGACGCCGGATAGAAATAGTCGGCGAACTGGACCTCGACCACCGGGCGCAGGCCGTAGGCCGCCATGCCGATCGCCGAACCGACGATGCCGCCCTCGGAGATCGGCGCGTCGAACACACGCGACTTGCCGTACTTGGCTTGCAAGCCTTCGGTGCAGCGGAACACGCCGCCGAAATAGCCGACATCCTGCCCATACACGATCACGTTCGGATCGCGCTCGAGCATCACGTCCATCGCCGATCGCAGCGCCTGGATCATCGTCATCGTGGCCATGGTCAAGCCTCGCGCCGGGTCGCCCGACAGTCGCCTAGCATTCCAGCTCCTGCGCCTGCCGAAGCTGCTCGCGCAGATGCTCCGGCATGTCCTTGTAGACGTCCTCGAACATGGTGGCCAGCGGCGGAATATGGCCGTCGAGCAGCGTGCCGGATTGTTCGGCCTGCTTGAATGCAGCGCTCACCTCGGCGTCGAGTTCCTGCTGCGCCGCCTCGTGTTCCCGATCGGACCAGGCACCGATCGCGACCAGGTGTTGCTTCAGGCGCGCCACCGGATCGCCGAGCGGGAAGTGCGACCAGTCGTCGGCCGGACGGTAGCGCGACGGATCGTCGGAGGTCGAATGCGCGCCGGCGCGGTACGTGATCCACTCGATCAGCGTCGGCCCGAGGTTGCTGCGCGCGCGTTCGGCGGCCCACTGCGAGGCCGCGAAGACCGCAAGAAAGTCGTTGCCGTCGACGCGCAGCGAGGCGATGCCGGCGCCCACGCCGCGCCCGGCGAAGGTGCTGGCCTCGCCGCCGGCGATGGACTGGAAGGTCGAGATCGCCCATTGGTTGTTGACGATGTTCAGGATCACCGGCGCGCGGTAGACGTTGGCGAAGGTGAGCGCGGTGCCGAAGTCGGACTCGGCGGTCGCACCGTCGCCGATCCAGGCCGACGCGATGCGGCTGTCGTTTTTGATGGCCGAGGCCATGGCCCAGCCCACCGCCTGGATGTACTGCGTCGCCAGGTTGCCCGAGATCGAGAAGAAACCGGCGCGCTTGTACGAATACATCACCGGCAACTGGCGCCCCTTGAGCGGATCGCGCTGATTCGACATCGCCTGGCACATCATCTCGACCATGTCGATGTCGTCGCGCGCCAGCAGCAGACCCTGCTGGCGGTAGGTCGGAAAGCACATGTCGCCATCGCGCAGCGCGCCTGCATGTGCGGTGGCGATCGCTTCTTCACCCAGGCATTGCATGTAGAACGAAATCTTCTTCTGGCGCTGCGCGATCAGCATGCGTGCGTCGTAGGCACGAGTCTTGAGCATGGCGCGCAAGCCGCTGCGCAGGTCGTTCGCATCGAGCTGCGGCAGCCACGGACCGACGGCGCGGCCGTCGTCGTCGAGCACGCGCACCAGCGTGGTCGCGAGGTCGGCGGTGTCGGCCGGCGCGACGTCGATCGGCGGCCGGCGAACCTCGCCGGCGCGCGCCAAGTGCAGATACGAGAAGTCGGTCAAATGGCCCGGGCGCGCGCTGGGCTCGGGGACGTGCAGACGAAGCGCTCCGTTGCTCATGGCTGTGGTGCTCGGCCCAGAAACGGCAGTTGGACGCGCCCGAGCGGGCCAATGCTCATGGCTGTTCTGGCGAAGCGTGCACTGTAGCGTCGATTGGCGCACAGCCCCGGTTCCTGAGGCTTGATCCGGGTCAATGGTGCGTCAGATGTCGGCTTGCGGGCGGCCTGCAGGGCGGTGCGTCGCGGCGGTTTGAACGCGCTGCGTCAGTGCGGGTTTCCGGGGCGGGAGTGCAACCCCGATGCGCTATCCGGGCCGTCGCCGTCCACGCCAGACGGCGAATGCGCTGCCGATGACGAACGCACCAAGGGCGAGCGCGTTCAGCGCAGCGCCGAGACGCAGCACCTCGGACGATCCGAAGCCATCGCCGCCGAGGCGCACCAGCAGCGATGCGTGCAGCAGCGCCAGTGGCGCGTAGAAGGCGGGGTGATACGGCAACTTCACGTGCAGCACCGCGGGCAGGATGATCGGCGCGTGGCCGAATACCATCGAAAACACGAAACCGAGCAGCAGTGCGTGCAGCGCGGCGTCGTAGGCGGCGTTGCCGGGCTGGAAGCCGCCGTTGGCGAGCGCCAGCGACGCGGCCACGGCGAGCCAGAAGTAGCCCGCCAGCAGTGCCACCGCGATGTAGCGCGTCAGCCCCTTGGCGCGCACGGTGCGCCACGCGACGTCCTGGCGCAGCAGCCACAGCGCCAGGCCGAGCAGCGCCAGCGCGAACAGCAGCCCGCCCCAACGCAGGCCTTGCGTGGCGTCCGCCTCACCAGCCAGGCCAGCCAGGCCGGCCACGGTGGCCACGAGCAGGCCGGCAAAGACGCGCGACGCGAGCGCCGACGGCGGCAGAAAGCGTGACAGTTCGAGCCTCTCGCCGGCGATCGTCAGCACCAGGAAGGCGAGCCACCAAGGCACGACTTCGTGCACCGCAACGCCCAACGCCCAGCGCACGCTGCCGGCGAGCCAGGCGCAGGCAGCGAGCGCCAGCGTGAACGTGAACAACGCGCGCTGGCGCCGCCACAGATCGGCCGACGCCGCGACCAGCACCACGCCGCCGGCAACGGTGAACCAGGGCGCGGCGCGCTGCAGCCCGGCGAGCAGCGCCAGCGTGCCCAGGCCCGCGGCGAGCGGCGCCGTGTAGGCCCACAGGCGCCCAAGTGCTACCGCACGTTCAAGCGAAATCACGACGCCGAAGAAGCCGCAGATCATGAGCGGGCCGTGCAGCGTGCTGAGCGCGCTCGCGGCGTCGGGCATGGCCCAGCCCAGGCGCGCCAGGCCGGCAAGCGTGCCGCTGAGCAGCGCCACGAAGCCGAGCGCGAGCAGGGGTACGCGCTGCCACGGCGCGAGGTTCAGGTTCGTGCGCCGGGCGTTCAACGTGGACGCCTTGTGAAGCACTGGGCTTCACCCGGTGTCAAACACGGCGTGACACGTGGCGTCACGCACGCGGCGACACCCGGTGTCGAGCACGTCGCGACACCCGGTGTCACGCACGCGGCGACACCCGGTGTCAAGCACGGGTGACACCCGGAGTCAAGCACGCGGCGACAGGAGCTTGCGGCCCGCGCGATCACTGCTGCGAGCCCGGCCAGCCGAAAAACTCGCGTGCCGTGCCACTCATCATCGACGGGTTCCAGATCGGCTCCCAGACGAGCTGCAAACGCACTTCGGTGGCTGCGGGGCAGGCGCGCTGCACGGCAAGCCGGGCCTGTTCGACGAGCATGTCCGCGACCGGGCAGGCGGGTGTGGTCATCGTCATGTCGACCTCGACCCGGCCGTCGACGACCTCGACGCGGTAGACCAGCCCGAGCTCGACGATGTTCATGCCGGCCTCGGGATCGTCGACCTCGCGCAGCGCGTCGTACACCGCGCTCGCATCGGGAGCGGGGGTCACTGCGTAACCTCCGTGCTTCGCACTGCGGTGCGAGCCCCCTTCGGAACGGCCGGGCGGGGGCTCATGCCACCGGGCGCACGAACGCCAACCGCTGCGACGGCTTGAAGCCGGCGTCGAAGAGGAAGCCCAGCAGCGCGAGTTGGGTGGTGGGCTCGACCACGGTCTCGACGCGATCGACATGCAGCGCGTCCAGGCTCGCGAACAGCTGCGACAACAGCGCGTGGCCGATGCCGCGGTGTTCGTAGCCGGGGTCGACACCGATCGTGTCGAGCACGGCCACCGGCTCGGCGCGCCCGAAGTCGCCCAGGTCGGCACGCGCCATCAGGTAACCGACGATCGCACCCTCCAGGCGCGCGCTGAGCGAGACGCGGATCGCCGACTCGTCCATCGCCTCGCCGAGCTTGGCGGCGATATAGGCCTCGCGGTTGCGGCCGGTGAGCACGGAGTCGATGCGCACGATCTGCGGCAGGTCCGCAGGTGCCATCGCGCGCACGTCGCAGCGCAGCGTCGCGATGCGCTCGAAATCATTGCCTGCGGGCGCGCCGTAGTCGATCTCGTGGCTCGTGCCAAAGCCTTCGGGCAACTCCAGCGCGTCGTCACGCTCGGCCTGATAGCCGTCGCCGACGGCGCAGTCGACCACCAGGTTCGGCGCCAGCGTGAAGCCCATCGCATCGAGCCAGTGCAACATGGTGTGCTCGCTCCACCGGGCGCCGGTGCGCAGATCGGCCACCCCATGCTGGCGCGCATGCTGCACCAGCGCGTCCAGCAGCAGCTTGCCCACGCCGTGCCCGCGCTGCGCGGGGCGCACGCCGATCACCTCGAGCCGCAGGCCGGGAAGCTGGCGGCCGAATTCGCCCTCGATGCGCCGCGCCAGGATGTAGCCGACGAGGCCGTCGGCGTCGGCCGCGGCGAGCTGCACGTGCAGGCGCGGCTCCTTCACCGCGCTCGCCAGCCGGCGCTGGAAGTAGGCGCGGCGCTGGCGGCCTTCGAGGGCGGCGTCGATCGCGACCACCGCATCGAGGTCTTGCTTCGTCATCGCGCGCACCGTCACCGCCGGGGTCAGGTCGTGTTCCATGCTGTGGGTCCTTGTTGCGGGTTCGGTGTCAGCGGGTGCGATGTCAGCGGGCGCGGTGTCAGCGGGTGCGGTGTCAGCGGATTCGGTGTCAGCGGGCGCGGTGCCAGCGGGTACGGTGACACGCCGCGCTCGGCCGCGCGCAGAGGTCCGGCGCAACGGGCCAGGAAGGCGCCATTTTCGGGCCCTGCGGGCGACGCAGTACGAGTCTGGGGCTCGGCATCTTAGTTCGACGCGTAGGCAAAACCCAGCTCGCGGTCGGAGTCGTCGTCGAGCAGGTCGTCCAGCAGCGGCAACAGCGCCATGGTTTCTTTCTGGATATGCGCCACCTGGCGCTCGACCATCTCCAGCGCGCCGCGCTTGAGCGCAGCGAAGCCGCTCGGATCGAGGTTTCCGGCTGCGGCGGCTTGCGCCAGCGGCAGGATCTCGTCGGCCACCGCGCGTATCGCGTCGTGTTCTTCCTTCAGCAACTCGGCGATGTCGCCCTCGCCGGCCTGCGCCATGCGCGGGAACAGTTCCGATTCCTCGAAAGCGAAGTGGCGTCCGATGTCGTGTTCGACAAGGCGCGTGAACGCTGCAGCGAGCGTTTTGAACCCGGGGTCAAGCGCAGCGCCCTGCCCTCGCGCGAATGCCTGCTCGACGCGGCCGAGCAGCTCGAGGCTCTGCCGATGTTCGGTGTCGAGGGCGTGGCTGATTTGACGCATGAATCCTTCTGGCCATCGAATATTGGTAGCCGGGTACCAGAATAGCGCCGGCGGCGCCCCCGCCCTTGACGCAACTCAAGCCGACGGCGTGGTCCGTGGGCGCGCCGCCGCTCCAGCGTTCATGCGGCGCAGCAGGATGACGAAGAACGCACCGAACGCCGTGGCGCCAAGCGCACCGGCGCCGGCCGCGAGCGCAGCCATGCTTGCGCTGTCGGCGATCACCGCCAGCGCGAGCCCGGCGAGCGCCGCGAGGTGACACGCGAAGTGCAGCGCGAGCGCGGCATCGAAGCTCAGCGACGATGGCGTGGCCGGGCGCTGCCGGCCACGCGCCACGTGCATCGACGCCAGGAACGGCAGGATGCGCTGCAGGATGCCGAGCAGAAAAGTCAGCAGCCAGCCGACGATCAGCATCAGGCCGAACAGGGTGGGCAGGTTGAAACGCGCGGCGAACTGTGCATCAAGCTGAACCGCGAGCGCGATGCAAAGGCTCGCCACCAGCGCGACCCAACCGATGCGCACCAGCGTCAACGAGCGTCCGAGGTTGCGCCGCATGCCGGTTCGCAATGCGCCGAGCATCAGGTGCAGATGGATCGCGACCGCGGCGGCGCCCAGGCCAATCGCGCCCAGGCGCAGCAGCGGCGCAGCGATGCCGAGAGCGCCGAGTGCGGCCAGCACCAGCGCCGCCACGGCGAGCCCGCATGCGGCGATGCTCTGCCGTTCGTCGGGCGCGGCTGAGAGCGCGAACATCGGCACCAGGATCGACGACAGGCCGAAGGCAAGCAGGCCCATGAAACCGTAGCTCGCGAACATGAGGTGCAACACCAGCGCGGTCGCGCGCTCGAGCAGCGGCAGGCCCAGATAGGAAAGCGCGAGCGCGAGCGCCGTTGCCAGCACGACCAGCAGGCAAGCCAGCGCCGCCCAACCATGCGCCACCACCGCGCGCATGCCGCGCGCCCGGAGCAGGTTGTTTGCCAACAGCGCCGCGAAGGCGAGCAGCGCCAGCAGCACCGCCAACGCGCCGAGCCCCAACAGCGGCGGCGTGGCGCTGCCGATGCCGAGGGCGACGCCGGCCACGCCGGGCGTGTACAACCACCAGATCGCCGCCGCCCAGCGCACCGATCGCAGCGGCTGGCGCGTCGCCACCGGCAGCAGTTGCAGGCTGGCGCCGATGGCAGTCATCACCAGCACGCCGAGCGTGACCAGATGCAGCGCGGCAAGCGGCCAGCCCAGACCGCCCGCGAAACGCGGCACGCCCGCCGACCCCGCGAGCAGCGCGAGCCACGCCAGCAGGTGGTAGACAAGCGCCGCGCCGAAGAAGCGAAACGGGATCGACACCGGCAGCAAGCGGCTCGTCGCATCCGCGAGAAAGACGCCGGCAACAGTTTTCGCGCGGGTCACGCTGTTCCCGCTGCACGTTCGAGCCGCAGCACCACTTCGCCCGGCTCACCGGCAATGCGCTCGGCGCACCAGCCGATCTGCGCCAGTTCAGCGTAGAGCAACAGCGGGTCGCGATCGTGGTGCACGATCAGCGCCGCCCCGGCGTCGCCTTGCTCGCGCACCAGGCGCAGGATCGCCACCAGCGGCTGCGGCGGCGGCAGGCCGCGCACGTCGATGTGCACGCCTGCGGCATCGTGCCAGCGTTTGCCGAAGGCGGAGTGGGCGTCATTGCTCATCGCGCTGATCCTCGCCCGTAGCCTTGTTGCGTGAATGTGCGGGCGACATCAGCGCTTCTCCGAGTCGGAGCGGTGCACATCAGTCCGTGCTGATTCGCGCATTCGCCAATGGAGCCAGCACGAGCCATCGGGTCCTCGACGTGCATCAGCAAGCGAAGCGCCACTCTGGGCTAACTCTACAGCCTTCCTGCTTCCAGAAAACTGAAGTATCCGGTCCTGTTGAAGATGATGTGATCCAGCAGCTCGATGCCTACGATCTCGCCCGCCGCTTTGAGCTGGGCGGTGATGTTGATGTCGCTCTGCGACGGCTCGACACCACCGCTCGGATGATTGTGGGCAACGATGACGGCGGCAGCCCGGTCGGACAGCGCATCCGCGAAGACTTCGCGCGGATGAACCGGGCTGCGGTCAATCAGGCCGATCGAAACGACGCGAATGTTCAGGATCTCATTCGCGCCGTTGATGCTGCCGCATAGAAAGTGCTCCTGCTTCCGGTCGGCATAGTGCCGGATGTGCGGCAACAAGTCGGCCGGGGTTTCGATCTTCACACCCTCCGGCTTGATGCGGCGGCGGGCGAACTCAATCGCCGCGAGAACCAAAGTGGCCTTCGCGTCGCCCACGCCTTCGAACTGCGTCAGGTCTTCGGCCTTCACTTGCAGGCCCCTCTCGTCAATGAGCCGCGCCAGCTTCCCGGCAAGGGTCATGACATCCATCCCGGGCGTGCCCTTGCCAAGCAGCACCGCCAGCAGCTCCCGATCGCTCAACGCAGCCGCGCCCTTGCGCAACAGCTTCTCGCGCGGGCGGTCGGCTTCGGGCATCTGGTGGATGGTCTTGCTCACTTGGCCCCCTTGGCCCTGCGGCCCGTCCCCCCAATGGGGAGCGAGCACCTTCGGAACGGCCGTGCGGTGCTCATCGCCTCATGCCGCGAGTGACAGGTGGTGCTGGATCACGGTGAACGCCATGATGTCGAAGATGCCGCTTGGGTCCATGTACTTCGGATCCGACAGCTCCTCGTAGCGTCCTCGCGCGTCGTAGGCGGTCTGTATCACGGCGTTCACCTGCCCGCGATAAGCGCCTTCGAGGTAAATGCCGTCGTCGCGGTGGGCGGTAACGGTGCTGCGAATCGCCGGGTCGGCGGACTTCTCCTCCGTGACCTGCCTGATGTAAAGGGCCTCCTCGTCGGTGATGTCGAACCTGGCCTGGATTTCCGCGATCATGTCTTGAACGGACACTTTCTTCGGCGGTGGGCCGGAGCCCTTCTTGCCACCGCCCGGTCTGAGTTTGACCGTCCCACCGCCGGTCTCTACGCCCTGATATGCAACAGCGGCCTTGATGACTTGCGTCTGCCGAATCTGCTTCATCAGCTCGGACACGCTGCCTGCCTTGATGAGCTGCGGGCCGACCTATTCGGCAAACGTGGCGAGTTGCTTTATCTCCGGCGCAAAGGTGAAGAAGCAAGTGAGGAAGTGAAAGCACTTCACGAAGCGGGCGAGCAGGTAGACGAATTCCTTGCGCGCTTCCAGATCGGTGAGTCTCGCCTGAAAGCGAACCCGCAGCGCGTTGACCGAAAACTGCACCCGGGAGTCCGTGCCGGTCGCGAGCAGCGTTTCGAGATCAGCCGCATCCTTCTGCGTGAAGACCCCCACAGCCAGAATCTCGGCGTGCAATTTCAGGCAAAGCGCCTGGTCCGGCTCTTCCGGCTCGAAGGGCGTGCCTTTTCTGTATTTGACGAATGCCTTGAGGATCGCCTTGGCGTTGTTGGTGAAGTCCACCACCACGACACGATCCTTGCCTTCGTGGCAGCGGTTCAGCCGTGACAGCGTCTGCACGGCGTTGCGGTCGACGACGGGCTTGTCGAGGAACATGCCGGCCAGCAGAGGTTGATCGAAACCTGTCTGGAATTTGTTGGCCACGATCATCACGCGGTAGTCGTCGCCCTCGAACCGCTGCTCGATCAACTCGCCGTCCTTCAGCTCGTTGACCGCGTGCTCGCTGATCGCCGCGTTGGTTTCGGGATGCGTGAAATCCGAGAACGCATAGAGCGCCTTGTAGGCCGCGCTGCGCTCCTTGAGCTTCTCCGTGACGATCTGGAAGTAGCGCAACCCCGCGACGCGGGAGCTGGTCACGATCATCGCCTTGGCGCGTCCGCCAATGAGCGGCATCACATCCGCCTCGAAGATGCGCAGCATCACCTCGGCCTTGTACTGAATCAGGCCGTCATCCTGAAAGGCCACGTTCTGCAATGCCTTGGAAACGACCCCTTTCGGATAGAGCTTTTCCTCGTCCAGTTTGGGCACGACCGGGCAATGCAGGTTGTAAAGCGTCTTGTAGGAAATGATGCTGGCCGCCACATCGACGATGTAGCCTTCGGCAATGGCCTCGGCCTCGGAGTAGGTGTCGAACGGTTCGCCGAACAGGCTGACAGTGGCCGGCGCAGGTGTGGCGGTGAACGCAACGATCATCTGGTTGAGGTCATGCTCGCGGATGATCTTGGCGAGTTGCTCCTGCGGGTCCGGCTCGGAGGCCTCGGCATCGGGCTCGTCCTTCTTGCGGAACGGCAACCGGATGGCCGCGCCCATCTGGCCTTCCTGCGAGCGGTGGGCTTCGTCAATCAGAAAGGCGACGCGGAGTTTCTTCAGCTCGGGGTTGTTCTCGATCTCGTCCAGCACCCAGGCGAACTTCTGCTGCGTCGTGACGATGATCGGCTTGCGCCCCTTGAGAAACCGCGGCAGGTCCTCAGCCTTGCGCGCCAGGCCGACGACATCCGTCAAGTGCGTGAAGTTCTCGATGTCGTCCTTGATGTTCGTATCGAGCGCTTTCCGGTCCGTGAGGATGAACACCAGGTCCACCAGCTTCTCGCTCGTGCCGGGCTTGAACAGGCTGTGCAGGCGATCCGCCAGCCAACAGATGGTGAGAGTCTTGCCACTGCCCGCCGAGTGCTCGACCAGGTACTTGCGCCCGATGTCGCCTTTCGCGGCGAATTGCGCCAAGATGTCGTCGGCCACCTTGCGCACCGTGCGGCTCTGGTGGTAGCGCGGGAACATGGTATAGGCCGGACGCTCCGGCCTGTCGTCCTGCGCGTCGCGCTGGGGCACTCGGACGAGGAAGAAAGCGAGCGCTTCGAGCAACTGGTCACCCGCCAACACCTCGCGATAGAGAAACTCCACTGCGTATTCGCTGCCATCTTGGGCAACGGCTTGGTTCGTCAGGCCCGTGTTGTGCCAGCGAAAGTTATCTTCACGGCGCGGGTCGGTGGCGGCCATCACATCGCTCGTGTCGGCGGCGAGGTAGAGGAATGGATGCTGGAAGATCTTGCGGGCGTGGTCGCGTGCCGCGAACTGCGCGACGGCGTCATGCACGGTCTGGTTCTTCTCGTGCTTCAACTCCAGCGCCACGATGGGCAGGCCGTTGAGGAAGAAGACGAAATCGATCTCCTGGTTGGTCTCGCCGAAGTAGAAATGTGGGCGGAACGTGATGCGGTTCTCGCCGTGTTTTGTGGTGGCGGCGCTTTCGGTGGAACGCGGTTTGGGGTAGTAGAGCCGCAACTCCAGCCCACGCACCTTCAGCCCGTGGCGCAGCAGCATCCACAACGGCGTGTGCTCAAGCTCCTTGCGCAGCGCCTTGAATACCTCGTCCCGCGCGTCCGTTCCGTAGTCGTGGGTGAGCTTCTTGAGCGTGTCGGCCTGCGTGGCCGTGAGAAAGGCCCAGAGCAGGTCCTCGGCAATGCAGTGTTCGGTGTCCGTGATGTCGGACTGTTCGAGCACGCCATAGCGGTGCTCGCGGACTAGGAAGTCCGCGATGTGCTGCTGAAAGCTGAGTTCGGGCGGCTTCTTGCGAGCCATGGTCAGGTCTTCGCCGATTCGAGCCGGCACATCTCGGCATAGAAATCGCGCTTCAGCGTGTCTTCGATGTAGACCAAAGACTTGAAGTGGGTCCAGGTCAATTGTCTCCGCAACCGGGAGACAATTTCTTCGTCAGGAAACGCCTTCGCGAACCGGATCATGCGTGGCAACGATTTCCCGGAAAACCCGGGCCCGAATTCCTGCTCCAATTGTCTCCCCAGCGCGGAGACAATCTCCTCGCCATAGCCTGCACGTTTCTCCTTCAGCACATCCTGAACGATGCGGCGGCCGATGTGCCAGTACAGCGTCGTCAGCGCGGAGTCCACGGCCCGGGCGACCCCCTCGCGGGCTTGCAGGATCAGCTCCCGCACATCCGCGATTGGCGCGATGGGCTTTGCCGCTGGCACGACCGCGGCCGTTTGCTGGGTCGGCTTGCGGGCTGTCATCCCGGGCGAACGCATGCGCGCGCCTCGGCACTATTCAAGCAACAGGTTGCGGAAGGGATGCTGGTTTTTCCAGCGGTAGGCCTGAAAGTCGCGCTCGTCGGTGCTGACGATGCGCCCCTCGCCGTTCTGCTCCGCCAACAGCACGAGCGACGCATCCGCCAGGTCCATCGGCAAATTGTCGTAATGGCGCATCAGGGCAGTGAGCCGGGGCAGATGATCCGCCCCCATTGCAAGGACGCCCACGCCCTGCGCCGCCAGCGTTTCCAGCCAGGCCAGCGTCTTCGCTACCCCTATTCGGCTGAACATCAGATGCACGCACTCCACCAGCACCGGGTACGTGGTCATCAGCGGCTCGCGATTGCGCCGGAAAAATTCGCGGCAGCGCGCGTGGTATGCGTCACCGCGATCGGCCAAGGCCAGCCATGCGCCCGTATCCACCAGAATCATGGCTCGACCCCGCTCTTGGCCGAAAAGTCGAGCCGGTTCTTGTACGTGGTGGAAAGCTGCTCATCGGTCTCGATAGCGCCGACGAAGCCCGCTGCCTCCAGCGCCTGAAAGAAGGCCGAATCGCCCTTGTCGGGTGCGGACGCAACGGGCGCAAGCGCGGCCGGCAAGCCATGCCGCTGCTTCACGAACCGCACGAAATCCAGCACCTCGGCGCGCAGATTGGGCGGCAGCGCGGCAATCTCGGATTGAATGTCGTTCAGTTTGGTCATCAATTGCTCCGGTCAGGGTGAAGACTTGGGCGGTGCGTCGTCGGGCGCCAATGCTTGCTCGATATTCTCTGCGCGAAAGTCGGCGCCGACGAGACGCCGCTGGCCGGTGACCCATTCGTGAATCAGCGACTTGCGGTAGGCGGTAAGGGTGGCGATCTGGGCTTCGATGCCGGCAACGATCCGTTTGACTTCACCAAGTTTCGCATCGAGGTGGATGCAGATGGTTTCCTGTTCCGGCAGCGGAGGCAACGGAATGGGGAACTCGCCAACCTTGGTCGCATTAGTGCAGGCAAGGTTCGTGGTTTGCTTGCCCGTGGCCTCGAAGTAATCGCGCCCGTATTGGGAGGTAGTGACATGGGCGAGGAACATGGGCTTCAGCTTGTGGCGCAAGCAGCGCAACGCGAAGATGTGATTCTGGTGAAGGCATCCCGGGATCTCCCCCTTCCACAAATGTCCGCGTCCGAGCTTGTCGAGATCGCCACCCTCGGTCATCAGCACGTCGTCGGGGCGAAGTTGAACTCCTGCGGCCACGCTGGCCGGGAGTTCGATCACGGAAACGTCAGCCAAGTCGAGGTGACCATCCTGGACGTTCCCGACGCGCAAATAGGGGCACTCGATGAGTGACCCTTCGTATTGCTTGCCGAGCGTGAGGCCGCCCTGAACTTCAGCGATTCGCTTCAGGCAGACCAGTCGCCAACCACGCGGAATGTTCGCCATCCACGCGTTGCCGGTCGATTCCAAAACAACGTCATCTGAGATGCCGCGCGTGACTGCACGTTGAATGATGGTTTTGCGAAGGGCGTCGAGGGTGCCGAGCTGCCAGCGTTTGGCGGCCACCGCAGAATCAATCGTAGCGCAGCTTGCATCGAGATACGCCGCGATGCGTTGTTGCTCTGGAAACGGCGGGAGCGGGATGGCTATGGCGTTGAAGTCCTTGTCCCCAACCGCAGGGTAGCCAACACCAGTTGCGGCCGCCTCGAAATGCTGTCGCGCGTTTTCGGAAATGAGGTGGTAGTAAGCGAACTGCGGTGCCAGCATGCTCGGTCTTGGCTCCACGACATTGAAGCCGGTTGAACATACAAAGTGCGCCGGCACATCCGCAAAGAAAGCAACAGCCTGAAGGTTGGGTCTCACCGATGAAATCACAGTGCTCCCGGCAGCCACCCGACGCCGAGCCCGAGACGGCGCATCTTCGAATCGAAGACGTTCGATGGCATTCGGATCGACCACGCCGTGATAGTCGACGTTGGATACCTCGAGGTAGTCGAACTCGTAGTCTGGGTCTGTCGCAGCGGAGAGCGCGACCGCGTTGATTGCAGCCACGTCCTTGAGACGATCACTTGCCCACCCAGTCGGGACCCCACTCATTTCGCCAACCCCTCCAACATCTTCTCTGCCTCCTTCTCCAGCCGCCAGAACTCCGCGAGCAATTCCTTCGCAGGCCTGGGCGGCTGGTAGCGGTAGAAGTATTTGTTCGGCAGGATTTCGTAGCCGAGTTGCGGGCCGTCTTCCCAGCGGATGATCGGCTTGCCGATTTCCCGTTTCAGGAAGGCAGCGATGTCCTCGCCATGCAGAATGTATTCGTCGTCCTGCACATAGTGCCGGTGCGTCCATTCCACGGACACGATTTCAGGCTTGTCCCCAAGCGCCGCCTTGAGCGTCTTCGCGGCGCTGTCCGTCGGCTTCAGGGCGAACGCCACAGTCTTCTCTTCCTTGTCCAGTTTCACGCGCACGCGGAAGTTGAGATCGCTGTCGTGGAACGCCTGCTCCTTGGCGAGGTTGGCGGCGGTGAACGCTTTCTCATAGGCCCCGGTAACGGTTGCCGGCTGGTCGTGCTCGTCGGTCTGCCAGAACACCACCTTGACTTTGTGGAACGCGAAGTCCTTCTCGCGGAAGAGCTTCACGTGCTCATCGTCGAAGCCAGGTACCCAGCCCTTCTGGTAGCGCTCTTCGATCCATTGCCGGTGCGCGTCGGTCATGCGGTTGCGTTTGTTGCCGAAGGCCTTGGGCTCTTTCTCGAACTGCTGGCGCGCATCGATCAGCATCACACGCCCGCGATGCGCAGCGGGCTTGTCGTTCCGCAGCAGCCAGATGTAGGTGAAGATGCCGGTGTTGTAGAAGAGCTGATCGGGCAGCATGACGATGGCGTCGAGCCAGTCGCTTTCCAGAATCCAGCGGCGGATTTCGCTTTCGCCTGAGCCGCAGTCGCCGTTCGAGAGCGGCGAGCCGTTGAAGATGATGGCGATGCAGCTGCCGCCCTTCTCTGGCGCCTGCATCTTGCCCAGCATGGTTTGCAGGAACAGCAGCGCGCCGTCGTTCACGCGCGGCATGCCGGCTCGGTAGCGGGTGGTCTCCAGTTTCCGGGCTTCCGTTTCGTAGCCGTCCTTGCCACCCCAAGTGACGCCAAAGGGCGGATTGCTCAGCATGAAGTCGAAGCGGAACTTGGTTTCGGGAAGCTGGTCGCCTGGCTCCTTGCCGTGCGCCTCGTGCGGGATGAGCGAGTTGCCGAGGAAGACCTTGGCCTGCTGGTCGTTCTTGATGAGCAGGTCGGCCTGACAGATGGCGTAGTTCGTCGGCGAAAGTTCCTGCCCGTGAACGGTGACGAACTTCTCGACGTTGTCTCGCTGTGCGGGATTGGCGGCCCGGTCCAGCAGGTGTTCCTTCGCCACGGACAACATGCCGCCGGTGCCGCAGGCGGGGTCGTAGATGGAGACGTGGCGGTCGGGGATCGGGATCTCCAACAGTTCGACCATGAGCCGGATGACCTCGCGTAGGGTGAAGTGCTCGCCGGCCTCCTCGCCGCTTTGTTCCGAGAATCGCCGCAGCAGCTCCTCGTAGATGTAGCCCATCTCCAGGCCGGAAAGCTGGTTCGGGCCAAGTTCCAGTTCCTTGTACTGATTCAGGATCGGGGCGAGCCGGTTGTTCTTCACCATCGTGCCGATGGTGGCGCGGTAATTGAAGTGCTCGATGATGTCGTCGACGTTCTTCGAGAAGCCGTTGATGTAGGCGCGGAAGTTCGCCTCCAGCAGCGTGTGATCTTCCTCATAGACTCTGCGCAGCGTCCATTTGGTGTTGTTCGAGAACGGCGACTGCTGGGGATTCAGTTCGAGTTCCTTGACCAGCTTGGCAAGTTCCTTCTCGGTTAGCTTGGGCCGCTTGGCCAGCACCTCGGCGCTCTTGGCTTCGCGCCAGGCCAGCAACACGCATTCGAGCCGCCGGATGACGATGATCGGCAGGATGACGCTCTGGTATTCGTAGGCCTTGAACTTGCCGCGCAGGCGTTCGGCAGACTTCCAGATGTCGCCTGCAAGGTTGTCGAGCTTCGGCTTGTTGAGCGAGAGAGCCACTGGGAAGTCCTGCCTATCGTTGAAGTTCAAACCCGCACGAGTCTTGCCCTCGGCACGGCAAGTGTCGCTGCGCGGTACTCGAAGCTAATGACGAGATTCTTGCCCTGCACCGCGTCCAATTCGGCGATCAAGTTGCGCCGCGGTCCGTCGAGAGCCAGGACGCACATGCGATCATTGCCCTCGGCGGTCTTGTTGATAGACCGCGACAGGTCGGAGCTCTCAGCCTGCAGGCCACCACGTGCAGCAAGCGCCGCGGCTCCGCCAAGCGGGCGGCGAGTACGGCGGCTTGGTCGCGTTGAAAGGAAGGGATGGGCGATGCCCTCATCGGTGAGCCATTTTACTCAGCACGATAAGCAGGGAAAAACCGACTCGCGGTGCCGACTCGCGGATCGTGAACCGGCTCGCCCTCTCGGCCCGCGCTCACCGTCGCCGCTCCTGCCTCTCCTGCCGCCCCAGTCGCTCCAGCGCCATCGATCCGGTCAGCCTGCGCTCGGCCGGCGATCGGCCATCAGTTGCCCTCGAACATGAACTTCTGCCTGTCCGCAAATGAGTGACGCGCGCGCTCGAAGTCCTGCTTCTGCAAGCAGATCGTTTGCACGGGTGGCTGTTGCCAACCGATCACCCCGCCATCGTCAACCCGCCACTCACGCTGAGCACCTGCCCGGTGATGTAGCTCGCCTGGCTGCTGGCGAAGAACACCACCGCCTCCGCCACCTCGGAAGGCTTGGCGAAACGGCGCATCGGAATCGCCTTCTTGAATGCATCGAGAATCTTTTCAGGCACGGCAAACAGCAGCGGCGTTTCGGTCGGTCCCGGGCAGACGCAGTTGACGTTGATGCCGTGGCGCGCGGTCTCGCGTGCGAGCGATTTGGTGAACGCGATCAGCCCGCCCTTCGCGGCCGCGTAGACGGTCTCGCCGAGGCTGCCGACGCGCCCGGCGTCGCTGGCGATGTTGACGATGCTGCCGCTGCCGCGCTCCATCATCGGCGGCAGCAACTCCTTCACGAGTTGCATCGGCCCGACGAGGTTGAGCGCGATCAGCTTCGCCCACAGCTGCGGCGTGCCTTCCCAAAAGGGCTTGTTCTGCCCCCAGCCCGCCGCGTTGACCAGGATGTCGACGGCGCCGACCTGCGCCGCACAGGCTTGCGCGAAGGCGGCAATTGACGCTGCATCGGTCAGATCCACGCCGAGGAAGACGGCGCGCCAGTTCTGTTCGCGCAGCTCCGCGGCAGCCGCCTCGCCCTTGTCGCGGTCGATGTCGGCGATCACGACGCTGGCGCCGGCTTGCGAGAGCAGCTGCGCTGTGGCGCGGCCGATTCCCGATGCGGCGCCGGTGACGACGGCGATTCTGTGATTCATGTTCATGCAACTTCCTTTCGCGTGCGCGATCCGCTGCGGGCCAGGAACGCCGACACCCTGAGGCGCGTCTCGGGGTGGTCGTAGAGCTTTCGGGTTTCGGCAATCTCGTCGGCATAGCCGTCGCGCTGCGGGTCGCTCTGCGCGGCGATGCAGCGTTTGTTCGCGGCCAGCGCGGCCTTTGGCAGCGTCGCGAGCCGCGCCGCGAGTTCGCGCGACGACGCCGCCAGCTGTTCGCGCGGCAGCGCCCACTGCACGATGCCGAGCTGCAGCGCCTGCTCGCCGCTGATGACTTCCGCGCCGAGGATCAAGCGTTTCGCCACACCCGGCCCGCACAGCCGCGTCAGGCGCTGCGTGCCGCCGGCGCCGGGCAACAACCCCAGTCCCGCTTCGGGCAGGCCGAGCTGCGCGTCCAGCGCCGCGGCGCGAAAGTCGCACGCGAGCGCGAGTTCGAGCCCGCCGCCCAGCGCCGCGCCACCGATCTCGGCCAGCGTGGCGAGCGGTGCCGCCTCGAGGCGCTGGTACAGGCGCTGCATGTGGCGCACGACCTCGGTCATCGCGTCCGGCCCATGCGCCGTGGCGAAGCAGTCGCGGATGAGCGCGAGGTCGGCGCCGGCAGAGAAGACGCGCTGCTCGCTGCGGATGTGCAACACCGACACGCCGTCGTCGGCCACCGCGCTGTCGAGCACCGCGTGCAGTTGCACGATGAGTTCGTCGTCGAGCGCGTTCACCGGCGGGCGCGACAGCGTCGCCACGAGGACGCGGCCGCAATGTTGGGTGTGCACCAGGGTCGGCATCCGATCAACCCAGCGTCGCGTGCAATTCCTGTAGCTTGCGGCGCTGCAGCTTGCCGGTGGGCCCGCGCGGCAGCGCGGCAATCGAGTGCAGCCAACGCGGCCGTTGGTGGTGTGGCAGGTTCTGCGCGAATTCGCGCAATGCGGTGCCGGCGCCGGCGGCCGCGGTGGCGTCGCCGGTGACGTAAAAAAGCGCCACCGCGTCGACACCGTCGGCATCGGGAACGCAGACGGCCGCGGCTTCAACGATTGCCGCAGATGCCGATGCGAGTTGCTCTTCGAGTTCGATCAGGTTGACCCAGCGCCCGCCGATCTTCACCAGCGAATCCTCGCGACCCGCGAAACGCCAGCCGCCTGGGGTGCCAGCCCCAGGGCTCAGCGCGCCGAGCCCGCCCGAAAGCGCAGGCGTGGCACCCACTTCGCCGGCGCTCGCGGGCGTGGCCTGCGCGTCGCCGGCGCTCGTGCGCAAGCCGACCTGGGGCGGCACGGCGCCGACTCTCGGCATGCGCGAGAACAAATCGGCCGGGCAGAACGCACCGTCGCGGAAGGTCTCGGCCTGCGCCAGGGGCCGGTCGAGGTAACCCAGCGCGAGCGTCGGCGCGCGGATGCGCAGCCGCGTCGGCGCGTTCACGTCGGCCTGCGCCAGCGGCTCGATCTCGACACCCGGTGTGGGCCTGAAGCCCTGCCCGTCGCCGCGGTCCAGCATCACCAGAACCTGCGTCTCGGAAGCGCCGTAGCCGTCGATGATCGTCAGTCCCGTCTGCTCGCGCCAGGCGTCGCGCAGGCTCGGCGGCAAGGCCTCGCCGGCCGACACGCACAGCCGCACGCCGGCGCTCGCAATGCGCGGGGCCAGCCCTTCACGCAACAGGTTGCGGTACAGCGTCGGCACGCTGAACAGCACCGTCGCGCGCTGCTCCTGAACCGTCGCTGCCACGCTCTGCGCCGTCGGCCACTGCGGATCGAGCAGCACGCTGGCACCGAGCTTCAGGCCGGCGAACAGGCTGTTCGCCAGCGGGTAGGAAAAGAACAGCTTCGAGCTCGCGAAGAGGCGGTCGTCGGCGCGCACGCCGAGTGCCTCGCGAGACACCTGTTCGACGCAGCGCGCGCTGCGGTGCGCATGCACCACCGCCTTCGGTTTGCCCGAGGTTCCCGACGAATGGCACCAGAACGCCGGTGCCTCCGGGTGCATCGGTTCGGGCCCGAGCGGAAGCGCTCGCGCCACGGCGCGCCGCCAGTCTTCGAGCAGCACGACGCGTTCGCTCCAGGGCGCGGGCGTGTCGTCGCGCGACTCGGCGAGGATCGCGTGAAAACCGGCTTCGTCGAGGATGTAGGACCACTCGGCCTGCGCAATTCGCGGATTCACCGCGACCGCGACGCCGCCGGCCCAGATCGTCCCCAGGAAAGCGCTGACCCAGTCGTAGCCGTCGGGCAGCCTGATCGCGACGCGTTCGCCGAGCGCGACTCCGCGCGCACGCAACACCGATGCCGCACGCGCCACGCCTTCGTGCAGCGCGCCATAGCTGGTGCTCTGCGCGCCGCAGCGCAGCGCGGTGCGCTGCGGGTCCTGATGCGCGAGCAGCACCGCTGCGGCATTCATCAAACGAACCGGGGTCAGCGTGCGCGGTGTCTCGGGCCGCAGCAGATCGGCGCGCGACACGCCCAGCTTGCCGACGCGCCAGCGTGCGTACTCGGCGCTCAGCTGTTGCGCGTGCCCGATCTCCTCGGCAGCGAGTTCACGGTACAGCCGCTGCTCGCTCGACCCGGTCCCGGCCTGCGCCGAGCGCTCGGCAAAGAAATCGGCCGCACGCTGCTCCATCTCGATCGCGATCCGAAACAGGCTCTCCGGGTCTTGCGGCCGGTTCGGCACGGTGCCGAAGATCGCCGCCAATTCGGCCTTGAAACCCGGCTCGGGCACCGGCACATCGACGTGGTAGCGGCGCGCCAGGGTTTCCATGTGTTCGCCCTCCATCAGCGCGAAGCGGCTGAAGAGATCGCGCAGCGCCGAGTCGTCGCTTTCAGCCGCGGCACGCTGGTAGAAAGCGCGCCCGCCGAGCTCGATTTCGAACGCCTTGCGGATCGCCTGGAGCGCGCTGGCGTGGTCGATGCGGCTCGCCTGCGGCAGCACGAGCTCGCCGCCACAACCCGGGCAGCGGCCATAGGCAAACGCAAATCCCTCGCTGACCTTGGCGCACTGTGTGCAGCGCCATTGCCGGCTCGCACTGGCGCAGCAGACGCTGCCTTCTTCGGCGTCGGCGGCGAGCGGGCGTTGGCAGTTCGGGCACAGCTTCATGTTGACCTGCGTGCTCATTGCGTAACCTCCGTGCTTCGCACTGCGGTGCGAGCCCCCTTCGGAACGGCCGGGCGGGGGCTCATTGGGTAACCTCCGTGCTTCGCACTGCGGTGCGAGCCCCCTTCGGAACGGCCGGGCGGGGGCTCATTGCGTAACCTCCGTGCTTCGCACTGCGGTGCGAGCCCCCTTCGGAACGGCCGGGCGGGGGCTCATTGGGTAACCTCCGTGCTTCGCACTGCGGTGCGAGCCCCCTTC
>JAEMQF010000244.1 GCA_022758925.1 Burkholderiales bacterium
CATCCGGGAGCGAAATCGGAAGTCGTGGACTACGTGCTGCACCCGCCGTTGCCGGACGAGTACGACGCGATTCGCAGTGGCATCACGCTGAGCCTGGGCGCACTGGACTTGTTGCTGGCGGGAGAAATGGAGCGAGCGACGATGGCCATTCACGCAAAGCCGGCGCGGCCCAAGCCCCCCCGCAGCGAAGCCGAAGCGCCGATGCAGCCGGCCCAGCGACCGTCATGATGCGCTCCAGTGCGGCGCTGCTCTTGTGGTCTTGCCTTTGCGGGCTCAGCCAGGCGGGGACGACGATTTACCGCTGTGGTCCGGGCCAGCGCGAGTATTCGGAGGCGCCCTGCCTCGGCGGCACGGTTCTCGAGGGCACGGATGGGCGATCTGCCGCGCAACGCGCCGCCGCGGTCCGCGTGACCGAGGATGAACAGCGCAAGGCCGTGGGGCTGGAACGCGAACGGCGCGCCGAGCAACGCTTGCGCAAGGCCGCCGCAGCGGCCGGCATCGATGGTTTGGCCAAACCTGCCAAGAAGGCGGCTTCGACACCCGAGTCCGGTTCGAAGAAGTGGATAGCGGGCAAGGTCAAGTCCAGAGCCAAGACCCCGAAACCCCTTGTGATCGGCGAACCCAAGGCCAACAACTGACCTGCCGCCGGGCCGACCCTGGGCCGACCCTGAGTCATCCGTTGTTTTGCGCCGCCGGCGCGCCAATCGGCGCTGTCTGCGCATTCAAGCGCCGGAACTTCTGCCACAAGGTCTCGACCGATTCGAGATGCAGCGGATCGCGCGGAATGCAACTCACGGGGCAGACCTGCACGCATTGCGGTGCATCGAAGTGGCCGACGCATTCGGTGCAGCGGCCCGGGTCGATCTGGTAGATCTCCGCGCCCATGAAGATCGCCTGATTCGGGCATTCGGGCTCGCAGACGTCGCAGTTGATGCATTCGTCGGTGATCAGAAGGGCCACTGAAGCTCCTGCCGTGCGATCAATGGTGCAGCCGCAAGCATGCGCGCGCCGCACACGACGCTGCAACGCAGTCGCTGCGTACTGCCATGCTGCGTGCCCGTGGTCAGCAGCGCCATACCGCGCTCATCAAGGCTCGGATTGCACCCGATGCTGCAAACGCGCGAGCACCGAGGGCGACACGAACTTGGAAACGTCGCCGCCCAGGGTTGCGATTTCGCGGACGAAGGTTCCCGAAACGAACTGGTAGAGATCGCCCGGTGTGAGGAACACGGTTTCGACTTCGGGCATCAACTGCCGGTTCATGCCTGCCATCTGAAACTCGTACTCGAAGTCGCTCACGGCACGCAGGCCCCGCACCACAACCTTGCCTGCCTGCTGTTTCACAAAGTCGCTCAGCAAGCCTCGAAACGCCATCACTTCGACGTTGGGGTATTTCGCCGCCAGCTCCGACGCAATCTGCAGCCGTTCATCTTCGGTGAACAAGGTTTGCTTGTGGTGCCCTGCGGCAACCGCGACGATCAAGCGCTCGAACAGGCGGCTCGCGCGCCGCATCAGATCTTCATGGCCCAGCGTCATCGGGTCGAAGGTGCCCGGGTAGACGGCGGTGAGGCGGGTCACGGAGGTCATTGGTAGGCGAGTTTATCGCTGACCGGGGGCGGGGCCACCGCAGCGCGTTCCAGCAGCGCGTAGTGAACCTGTCCCGCCTGCGCCCGGCGGGTCGCCCTCCAACCCACACCGGCGAGCAGTTGGGCGTCGATCGGCTGCCCCGATTCGAGGTAAACGAGCCCGCCCGCGGCGAGCAGGCGCGCCGCGCGCTCGAGCGCGGGCAGTGTCAAACCGGCACCGAAGGGCGGGTCGAGCAAGACCAGATCGAAGCTCGCCGGGGTCGATGCACTCATCCACGCGATGGCATCGACGTTCTCGACCCGCACCGCTGTCGCTTGCAGTCGATCCCGGCATTGGCGCAGGGCCGCGGCGAGGCGGTGGTCTCGCTCCAGCAGCACCACCAGCGCGGCGTGACGCGACGCTGCCTCGAACCCGAGCGCGCCTGAACCGGCAAACGCGTCCAGGCAACGCCAGCCGGTCAAGTCTTGTCCGAGCCAGTTGAACAGGGTTTCGCGCACCCGGCTCGGCGTGGGGCGCAGGCCAGGCGACTCGATCACCGGCAACTTGCTGCGTTTCCATTGGCCACCGATGATGCGCACCGCCTGCGGCAAGACGCGGCCGCGCGCCGCTGTCAATGGCACACCCTCGACGCCTCCCGCGGTCCCGGCCGGCGCGAGCCCGAGGCCAGGAGCCTGTGGGGCTTTGGGCTCATTGCCGAACCGCGATGCCGTCACGCGCCAACAGCGCCTTGGCCTGGCCGACGGTGAACTCGCCGTAGTGGAAGATGCTCGCGGCGAGCACCGCGTCGGCGCGGCCGATGCGAATGCCTTCCGACAAGTGCTCGAGGGTGCCCGCACCACCCGAGGCAATTACCGGAACACTTGTTGCGTCGCTCACGGCACGCGTCAGTTCCAGGTCGAAGCCGGCCTTCGTGCCGTCGCGGTCCATGCTCGTCAGCAGCAACTCGCCGGCGCCGGCCAGCACCATGCGCTGCGCCCAGTTCACTGCGTCGACGCCGGAATTCCTGCGCCCGCCGTGGGTGTAGACATCCCAACCGGCGCCACGCTCTGCGGCATCGGCGCCGACGCGCCGTTTCGCGTCGATCGCGACCACGATGCACTGCGCGCCGTACTTGCGCGACGCGTCGGCGATCAGTTGCGGGTTCGCTACTGCCGCCGAATTGAAGCTGACCTTGTCGGCTCCTGCATTGAGCAGGCGCCGCACGTCCTCGACGCTGCGCACCCCGCCTCCCACCGTGAGCGGAATGAAGACCTGTGAGGCGACCGCCTCGACGACGTGCAGCAGCATGTCGCGGCCATCGCTGGTGGCGGTGATGTCGAGGAAAGTCAGCTCGTCGGCACCCTGCTCGTTGTAGCGCGCGGCGATCGCCACCGGGTCACCGGCATCGCGCAGGCCGACGAAATTGACGCCCTTGACGACGCGCCCGCCGGTCACGTCGAGGCAAGGAATGATGCGTTTGGCAAGCATCGCGTGGACCCTGCGCCGCGGCGGGGCCTAGGCCGCACCGTTCAATTCGTCGGCACGCGCCTGCGCCGTCGCAAAGTCCAGATCACCGGTGTAGATGGCGCGGCCGCAGATCAAGCCGCTGATGCCCTGGTCTTCGACCGCGCACAGTTCTTCGACGTCGGCGATTCCCCTCAAACCGCCCGAGGCGATGACGGGGATGCTCAGGGCCTGCGCCAGCTTGACCGTGGCCTCGACGTTGATGCCTTGCAGCATGCCGTCGCGGCCGATGTCGGTGTAGATCACACCCTCGACGCCGTAGTCCTCGAACTTCTGCGCCAGGTCCACGACTTCGTGGCCGCTGAGTTTGCTCCAGCCGTTGGTGGCGACCTTGCCGTCCCTGGCGTCCAGGCCGACGATGATGTGGCCGCCGAACGCGCTGCACGCGTCGCGCAGGAACCCCGGGCTCTTCACCGCGGCGGTGCCGACGATGATGAAGCTCAGGCCATCGTCGAGGTAGCGCTCGATCGTGTCGAGGTCGCGAATGCCGCCACCGAGCTGAACCGGGATCCGATCGCCGACTTCGGCCAGGATCGCCTTGATCGCACCTTCATTCACCGGCTTGCCGGCGAACGCACCGTTCAAATCCACCAGATGCAGGCGTCGGGCCCCGGCGTTGACCCAGCGTCGAGCCATTGCCGCCGGATCCTCGCTGAACGTCGTGGTCTGTTTCATGTCGCCTTGTTTCAGGCGCACACAATGACCGTCTTTCAGGTCAATCGCAGGTATCAGCAGCATGGCCGCGCGCAGGAGTCGAGAGTGGGGAGGCTAGGAGCCTGTCGGCCTTTGGATCGTACCCGCGCCGGGGCGAAAGTGGGCGTCAAGGATTCCAGTGGAGGAAGTTGCGGTACAGCGCCAAACCATGTTCGGCGCTTTTCTCGGGATGGAATTGGGTGGCGAAAATGTTATCCCGAGCCAGCGCGCAGGTAAAGCGCCCGCCGTAATCAGTTTCGCCGACACTGTGCCGCGAATCGGCCGGCACGGCGTAGTAGCTGTGCACGAAATAGAAATAGCTGGCATCGGGCACCCCCGCCCACAGCGCATGCGCTCGCGCCTGGTGCACCCGGTTCCAGCCCATTTGGGGCACTTTGAAGCGGCTGCCGTCGCTTTGAAGCTGCCCTTCGAGTCGAAAACGCTTCACCTCGCCTGCGATCAGCGCCAGGCCTTGCGTCGGCCCTTCTTCGCTGCGCGTCAACAGCATCTGCATGCCGATGCACACCCCAAGCAAGGGTTTGCGCGCGGCGGCGTCGAGCACCGCGTCGAGCAAACCGCAGTCGCGCAGCTCGCGCATACAGTCGGGCATCGCACCCTGGCCGGGCAGCACCACACGCTCGGCCGCCAGCACCTGCTCGGGATCGGCGGTGACGATGACCTCGATGTCGGAGCCCAGCGCGACGTGCCGCACCGCCTGCGACACGGAGCGCAGGTTGCCCATGCCATAGTCGACGACGGCGATGCTGCGGCGCATCAATGCCCCTGTGTCTTCAAAGGCTGCCCTTGGTCGACGGCACCACGCCCGCCGAGCGGGCATCGATCGTCAGCGCCATGCGCAACGCGCGGCCGAAGGCCTTGAACACGGTTTCAGCCTGGTGGTGGGCGTTCTGGCCCTTCAGGTTGTCGATGTGCAGCGTCGCCCCGCAGTGGTTGGCAAATCCCTGGAAGAATTCGAACGCGAGTTGGGTATCGAAGGCGCCGACCATGCCGCTCTTGAACGGCACATCCATGTGCAGGCCGGGGCGGCCTGAAAAGTCGATGACGACGCGCGACAACGCTTCATCCAGCGGAACATAGGCGTGACCGTAGCGCGTCAGGCCGGCCTTGTCGCCCACCGCCTGCGCCACCGCCATGCCGAGCGTGATGCCCACGTCTTCCACCGTGTGGTGGCCGTCGATGTGCAAGTCGCCCTTGGCTTCGATCTCCAGATCGACCAGCCCGTGGCGCGCGACCTGATCGAGCATGTGGTCGAAGAAGCCGACGCCCGTGGCCAGCTGGGCCTGGCCCGTGCCGTCAAGATTGACCCGCACGCGGATCTGCGTCTCCTTGGTATTGCGCACGACCTGCGCGATCCGATCGCTCATCTACAGGCTCGCTTTCATGGCGTCGATCATCAACGCATTTTCTTCCGGCGTTCCCACCGTCAGACGCAGGCAGTTGGCGAGCAGCGGGTGCATCGCGGCCACATTCTTGACCAGAACGCCGCGCTGCTTCATGCCGTCGAAGCAGGTTTTCGCGTCGGGCACGCGCACCAAAATCATGTTCGCTTCGCTGGTGAACGCCTTCACGCCCGCGATGCGTGCAAGCGCCTGCTGCAGCCGCTCACGCTCGGCGCGCAGGGTCGCGGCCTGGCGCGCAAACTCGTCGGCATGCTGCAGTGCGAACAACGTCGCCTCGGCATTCAAGGCACTGATGTTATAGGGTGGCCGGACCTTGTCGATTTCATCGATGAGCGCGGCAGCACCCGCCAGGTAGCCCAGGCGCACCCCGGCCAGGCCGAACTTGCTGAGCGTGCGTAGCACCAGCACATGCTCGTGCGCGCCCATGCGCTGCATCCAGGTGCGCGAAGCGAACGGCTGGTAGGCTTCGTCGAAAACCACCAGGCCTTGCAACGCGCCGACGGCGGCAACGATGCGGTCGATGACGGAATCGTCGAACAGATTCGCGCTCGGGTTGTTCGGATAGGCGATGTAGGTGAGCGCCGGGCGGTGCTGCGCTATCGCCGCGAGCATGGCCCGCGCGTCGAGCTCGAACTCGGCGGTCAACGGCACGCCGACGAAATTCAAGCCCTGCAACTTCGCCGACATCTGATACATCACAAAGCCGGGCAGCGGCGCGAGCACGGTATTGCCCGGCACATCGGCGGCCAGCGCCAAAAGGCTGATGAGTTCGTCGGAGCCGTTGCCGAGCATGATCTTGCTGCCAGGCGGCGGCTTCACGTATTCGGTGAGCGCCGAGATCACATCGGCCACGCATTGCGCCGGGTAGCGGTTGATCGCGACCCGGCCCAGGCGTTCGCCGAGTTCGGATTGCAGCTGCTGCGGCAGCCGGAACGGATTTTCCATCGCGTCGAGCTTGATCAACCCGGCACTCGGCTGGATCGCGTAGGCGTGCATCGATTGCACGTCCTGGCGAATGACCTCGCGGATGCGCTGCGCAAGAGGCATCATGGCAATTCCAGTCGCATCTGGGCCGCCCTTGCGTGCGCGTGCAAGCCCTCGCCCAGCGCGAGCTCGGCGGCCACCGGGCCGAGGGTTCGCGCGCCGTGCTCGCTGACCTCGATCAGGCTGCTGCGTTTCTGAAAATCGTAGACGCCCAGGGGCGAAGAGAACCGCGCCGTGCCGGACGTGGGCAACACATGGTTCGGCCCCGCGCAATAGTCGCCCAGGGCTTCGCTGCTGTAGGCGCCGAGGAAGATGGCCCCCGCGTGCCGCAGCAGCGGCTCCCAGCGATGCGGATCGCGCGAGCTCACTTCGAGGTGCTCCGGCGCGATGCGGTTGCTGATCGCGCACGCCTCGTCCATCGAACGCGTCTGGATCAGCGCACCGCGCCCAACCAGCGACGCCTGAATCACGGCGCGGCGCGGCATTTGCGGCAGCAAGCGGTCGATCGCGGCTTTCACCTGCGCGATATAGCCGGCGTGCGGGCACAGCAGAATGCTTTGCGCCAACTCGTCGTGTTCAGCCTGGCTGAAGAGGTCCATCGCCACCCAGTCGGGCGGCGTGCTGCCGTCGGCGAGCACCAGAATTTCGCTCGGGCCGGCGATCATGTCGATGCCCACCTTGCCGAAGACGCGGCGTTTCGCGCTTGCGACATAGGCATTGCCCGGGCCGGTGATCTTGTCCACCGCGGGCAGCGTTGCCGTGCCATAGGCCAATGCGGCAATGGCCTGGGCGCCGCCGATCGTGAAGACGCGGTCGACGCCGGCCAGCGCGGCGGCGGCCAGTACCAGCGGATTGCGCTCGCCGCGCGCTGCACTTGCGCCGGCAACGCCGCCACCGCTGGCGACACTGCCGTGCACCGGCGTGGGCACGACCAGCACGATCTCGCCGACCCCGGCGACACGCGCCGGCACGGCGCTCATCAAGACGCTCGACGGGTAGGCGGCCTTGCCCCCCGGCACATAGATTCCCACGCGATCGAGTGGCGTCACCTTCTGGCCGAGCAAGGTGCCGTCCGGCTCGCGATAGCTCCAGGCGCGGCCGCAGGCATCGAGTTGGCGCTCGTGGAAAGTGCGAATTCGCGCCGCGGCAATTTCCAGCGCCGAACGCTGCGCCGGCGTGATGACGCCGAGCGCGGCGCGCAGTTCGTCTTGCCCGATCTCCAGCGCCTTGAGCGAGTCCGCGCTCAGGCCATCGAAGCGACGCGTGCAGTCGAGCACCGCGGCGTCACCCCGCGCGCGCACGTCGGCAATGATCTCGGCCACACTCGCTTCGATCGCCGCATCGGTCTGCGCCGACCAATGCAGGACGCGCTGAAACTGTGCCTCGAAATCCGGCGCGCTGGTGGCGAGTTGAACAATGGCGAGCGTCATGTCGTCACTTGACTGCGGCGGAAAACGCGTCGATCAGCGCGCGCAGCGGCTCGCGTTGCAACTTGAGCGAAGCCTGATTCACGATCAGTCGTGCCGAGATCGGCATGATGGTTTCGACCTCGACGAGATGGTTCGCCGCGAGCGTATTGCCGCTCGATACGAGGTCGACAATGGCATCGGCCAGCCCCGTCAGCGGCGCCAGCTCCATCGAGCCGTAGAGTTTGATCAGGTCGACGTGCACGCCCTTGTCGGCGAAATGGTCGCGTGCAATGCGTGTGTATTTCGTTGCCACGCGAATCCGCGAGCCCTGCGTCACGGCGCGTCGGTAATCGAAATCGGCGCGCGCCGCCACGCTCATGCGGCAGCGCGCGATCTTCAGGTCCAGCGGCTGGTACAGGCCCTGCCCGCCATGCTCGAGCAGCGTGTCCTTGCCCACGATGCCGAGATCGGCGCCGCCGTACTGGACGTAGGTCGGCACGTCGCTCGCACGAACCAGCACCAGCCGCAGGTCGGCCCGGTTCGTGCCGACGATGAGCTTGCGCCCTCGCTCCGGGTCTTGCGTCACTTCAATGCCGGCGGCCATCAGAAGCGGCAGCGCCTCGTCGAAGATGCGGCCCTTCGACAGCGCAAGGGTGATCATCGAACCCTCTGGATATCGGCGCCCAGGCCGCGCAGCTTGTTTTCCATCTGGTCGTAGCCGCGGGCGAGGTGATAGATGCGGTCCACCAGCGTCTCGCCGGCGGCCACCAGGCCGGCAATCACCAGGCTCGCCGACGCGCGCAAGTCGGTGGCCATCACGGCCGCACCCGAAAGCCGCGGCACCCCCTGAACCGTCGCGGTGCGGCCGTCGATCTGGATCCTCGCGCCCAAGCGCAGCAGTTCATTGACGTGCATGAAGCGGTTCTCGAAGATCGTCTCGGTCACGGTGGAGGTGCCCCGCGCAAGGCAGTTCAGAATCATGAACTGCGCCTGCATGTCCGTCGGGAACCCCGGATATTCGCTGGTGCGAAAGCTCACCGCCTGCGGCCGCGCGAGACTGCGAATCCGGACCCATTCATTCCCGCTTTCGATTTCGGCTCCGGCCTCGCGCAACTTTTCGATCAGGGCGTCGAGGTGATTCGCATGCGCATCGCGCAACAGCACATTGCCGCCGGCCGCTGCCGCCGCGCACAAGAACGTGCCCGCTTCGATGCGGTCGGCAATGATGCGATGCACGTTCGCGCCGGCCAGCCCATGCAGCGCGTCAACCCCCTGGATCACGATGCGGCGCGTACCATGGCCTTCGATACGCGCGCCCATGGCGATGAGCATCTGCGCCAGATCCGGGATCTCGGGCTCCTGCGCAGCGTTCTCCAGCACGGTTTCGCCCTGCGCCAGCGTCGCTGCCATCAGCAGGTTTTCGGTGCCGGTGACCGTTACCATGTCGGTCGTGATGCGTGCGCCACGCAAGCGCTTTGCCGTGGCGACGATGTAGCCGTGTTCAACCACGATCTGCGCGCCAAGCGCCTGCAAGCCCTTGATGTGCTGGTCCACCGGCCGCGAGCCGATCGCACATCCACCCGGCAGCGATACGCGCGCCTGGCCGAACCGCGCCAGCAGCGGCCCGAGCACAAGGATCGACGCGCGCATCGTCTTCACGAGCTCGTACGGCGCCTCGAGCGATTGCACCTGGCCGGCATCGACATTGACGCGGCCCGGGTCGTGCGCATCACGCATCGCGCTCACGCCCATGTGGCGCAGCAGCTTCAGAATGGTCGCAACGTCTTGCAGGTGCGGCACGTTGCTCAGCGTCACCGGCTCGGGAGTCAACAGCGCTGCGCAGATCTCCGGCAGGGCCGCGTTCTTCGCGCCCGAAATGGTGACTTCGCCTTCGAGGTGGCGGCCGCCGCGAATGAGGAGTTTGTCCATGGTCGCTGGCGCAGGCTCGTTGCGTGGGCGCGCGCAAGAGGCGAGCCGGTTCGACGCGAGGAGATCCTGCGGCGTTGTTCAGTGGTGCTGGGTGGCCGCGGCGTCCGGGCTGGCGGCCCATTCGGCGGGGGTCAACGTCTTCATCGACAAGGCGTGGATCTGCTCGCGCATTCTATCGCCCAGGGCCGCGTAGACGCGCTGATGACGCACCACGCGACTCGCGCCTTCGAACTGGGCCGAGACGATGGTGGCGAAGAAGTGCTGCCCGTCGCCCTGCACGTCGAGGTGTTCGCAGGCCAGGCCCTGCGCAATGAAGCGTTCAATCTCGGCGGGCGTGGGGTCGGCCATGGCGAAATTATGCGTCAGTCCGCGGCCTCGCCGCCGAAGCCGCGGGCGCCTTCAATGCCGCAGCTTGTAGCCGCTGCGCAGCAGTTGCAGGCACAGCATGCACAGCAGCGCGAGGCTGGTGCCGACGACGCCCAAGCTCAACCAGGGCGAGACATCGCTGACGCCGAAGAAGCCGTGACGAAAGCCGTCAATCATGTAGAAGAACGGATTCAGGTGGCTGACGCTGCGCCAGAAATCGGGAAGCGAGTGCACCGAATAGAACACCCCCGACAGAAACGTCATCGGCATCACGATGAAGTTCTGGAATGCGGCAATCTGGTCGAACTTTTCCGCCCACAGGCCTGCAATCAACCCCAGCGTGCCCATCAACGCTGCGCCCATCAAGCCGAAGATCGCGATCCACAGCGGTTGCGCGAAGCCGGACGGGGCGAACCACCAGGTCACGACAAACACCCCAGCGCCCACGGCCACGCCGCGCACCACGGACGCGCCGACATAGGCGACGAACCAGGCCCAGTGCGACAGCGGCGTCACGAGCAGGAACACCAGGTTGCCGGTGATCTTGCTCTGAATCAGCGACGAGCTGGTGTTGGCAAAGGCGTTTTGCAGCACGCTCATCATCACCAGCCCCGGAATCAGGAAACTCGTGTAGGGCACCTGGTCGAACACCTTCACATGGCCTTCGAGGACATGGCCGAAGATCAACAGGTACAGCACTGCTGTCAGCACCGGCGCAGCGACGGTTTGCACGCTGACTTTCCAGAAGCGCAGCACTTCCTTGCGAAACAGCGTCGCGGTTCCCTTGAGCGAGACAGCGGTGGAGTTCACTCGGTAACCTCCGTGCTTCGCACTGCGGTGCGAGCCCCCTTCGGAACGGCCGGGCGGGGGCTCATGATGCCGCCCTGAGGGTGGCAGGGGCGCTCGCCATGATTTCGAGGAACACGTCTTCGAGGTCAGCACGTCCGATCTCCAGGTCCTCCACCTTCACCGCGCCGGCGCGCAGCGTCGCGAGCGTGGTCTCGACTTCGGCCGCGTCATGCGCGCTGACCTGCACCGTACGCCCGGTGATCCGGGCCCGCCTCGCGACCGCGGCGGGAACCGGGTCGTCCGTCTTGAAACGCAGCATCGTGCTCGCCGTTCCGGCGAGCAGGGCCGAGGTGCGATCGAGCGCAACGACCCGACCGTTTTTCAGCATCGCGATGCGCCCGCAAAGTGCTTCGGCCTCCTCAAGGTAGTGCGTGGTCAGCAACACGGTGTGGCCCTCCTTGTTCAGACGCGCGATGAACTGCCACAGGGTCTGCCGCAGCTCCACGTCCACGCCCGCGGTCGGCTCGTCGAGCACGATCACCGGCGGGCGGTGCACCAGCGCCTGTGCCACCAGCACGCGGCGCTTCATGCCGCCCGACAGCTGGCGCATGTTCGCGTCGGCCTTGTCGGTCAGGCCGAGGTGGGTCAGCAGCTCGTCGATCCACGCGTCGTTCGCCTTGGCATCGGCGCGCATGCCGAAATACCCGCCCTGGATGCGCAGCGTTTCGCGCACGCTGAAAAACGGGTCGAACACCAGCTCTTGCGGCACCACGCCCAGGCTGCGCCGGGCGGCGGCGTAGTCGGCCACCACGTCGTGACCATGCACCAGCACGGTTCCCGAAGTCGCTCGCGCGAGCCCGGCAAGAACGCTGATGAGCGTCGTCTTGCCGGCGCCATTCGGGCCGAGCAGACCGAAAAATTCGCCGGGTTCGATGTCGAAGCTGACATCGGCCAAGGCCTGGACTTCGCGTGAGCCGCTGCCGAAGGTCTTGCTGACGTGCTGGAATGAAACGGCGGGCATGCGGGCCGTGATTCTAGGATGCCGCGGGACTGATCCATCTCCGGGTCATTGCCACCCGGGCCAATGCCGTTGGAGGCCGCCGCACTTGATGCTAGATTGGCCGCACAAGCCCCGCTCCGCCATGTCCACCCGCACCAAGAAGCCTCGCCGCACAGCCCAACGCATCCTGGAGGTGACGCTCGAACTGTTCAATCGTTTCGGCGAGCCCAATGTGTCGACGACGCTGATTTCGAGCGAGCTCGGCATCAGCCCGGGCAATCTGTACTACCACTACCCCGCCAAAGACGAGCTCATCAACCGCCTGTTCGACACCTTCGAGTCGGCGCTGGCCGAGCTGCTGCGCGCCGCACAAGACGTGCGCAACGTCGAAGACGCCTGGCTCTTCCTGCACATGCTGTTCGAACTGGTCTGGCAATACCGCTTTCTCTATCGAGACCTGAACGACCTGTTGTCGAAGAACCGACGCCTGGAAACCCAATTCAAGGCGGTGTTGAAGAACAAGGGCACTGCCGTGCAGGCCATGCTCGCCGGATTGATCCGCGGCGGCGCGATTCAGATTCAGCAGCGCAATGTCGAACCCGTGGCCACCACCATGGTGGTGGTTCTCACGTACTGGTTGAGCTATGAGTATGTGCGCGACCCGCGGCACGCGCTCGAACCCGAATTCGCCAGCGCTGCGCTACTGCGTGGCGCGTTCCATGTGTTGAACCTGCTCACGCCCTATCTCGAAGCCGACCAGCGCGAGCACCTGCACGCACTCGCCACCCGCTACCTCAACCCCTAGGAGACCCGACCATGGCCAAGTGGACCGCCTTCCCGCACGACAACGCCAGCTACACCTACGACACCGCGACACTGAAGAAGAAGTGGGCCCGCCTGCATGCAGGCGATGCCGAACCCTTGCCCAAGGACGAGAAGGTACTCGCCGCCTGGGCCTTGCATCACGCCGGAGAGTTTCAAAAGGCGAGCGAGGCCGGCATGAAGTGCGGCGGCGCAGGCATTACGGTGGCGAACAAGGCGCAGGCGATTTACGCCAATTACCTTGAAATGAGCGAGAAGACCAGACTTGCCCTGTTCCTGGAAGTGGCTGAACGCGCCAAGGCGCAGGCCGAGGCCGAACCGAAGAATGCAAACGCCTGGTACCTGATGGCCTACGCCCTGGGCCGCTACAGCCAGGGCATCAGTGTCGCCAAGGCCTTGGCGCAGGGCCTGGGCAGCAAGGTCAAGGGCGCGCTCGAGACCGCGATCAAGCTCGCTCCGAAGCACGCTGACGCTCACATCGCCCTGGGCGCATTTCATGCCGAAGTGATCGACAAAGTAGGTGGCCTGCTCGGGCGCACGCAGGGCGCGTCCAAGGACACCGGGCTGGCGATGTACAGGGCCGCGCTCAAGCTCAATCCAGGCTCGGCGATCGCGATGATCGAATACGCCAATGGCCTGGTGATGTTGGAGGGTGACAAGAAAATGAAGGAAGCGACCAAACTCTATGAAGACGCCGCCGCGAGCGAGCCCCTGGACGCGATGGAACGGCTCGATGTCGAGATGGCCAAGGCGGAACTCGAAGACTGATTCAGGAGTGAGGCTGGCGCGGACACGTCACACCGGCAACAGCACCTCCACCACCAGCCCTGGCCCGGCATTCGCGATGTGAAGTTCGCCGCCATGGGCGCGTGCAACCAGTCGGCACAGATGCAGCCCCAGCCCGACACCGCCGGTGGCGCGCTGACGCGCGGCATCGGCACGGTAGAAGGCTTCGGTCAGGTGCGGCAATTGTTGCTCTGCGACGCCGGGGCCGAAGTCGCGAACGCGCAAACGAACTCCTCGCTCGTCGCGCTGGGTTGAGACCAAGATCGGCGGCCCACCTGCAGCGTTGTGCCGCAGCGCGTTGTCGATCAGGTTGCGCAGCAGCAGCCGCATGCGGGTCCGATCCAGGGGCAGCTCGGGCAGCTCGGTGAGCTGGGTTTGAATCGGCTGCCCAGGGAAGCTTCGCGCGATCACATCGGCCACCAACTGATTCAGGGAAGTGGGTTCGCGCTGCAGAACCGAGTGGCCGCTGGCGCTGCCGGCGTGGCCGTTCGCCAGGCGTTCACTTTCCAGCAGATCCGAGATCAGCTCGGCCATCTGCGCCAGATCGCGCAGCAGCGCCTCGCGCGGAACGCGATTCGCCTCAGAGTCTTCCACCAACTCGGCATTCAGACGTGCGCGCGTCAACGGTGAACGCAGTTCGTGGCTGATCGCCAGCAAGAGTGCCTGCTTCGCGTCGAGCCTGTCGCGCAGGTTGGCCGCCATGGCGTTGACCTGGGCCGCAAGATCGCCGAGTTCGTCGCGCCGCCTGACCCGGATCGGCGGCTCGAAGTCGCCTTGGCCATAACGCTGCGCACCCTCGCCGATCGCCTGCAACGGACGCAACAGGTGACGAACATAGGCGTAGGCGAGTGCCGTCAACAGCAGCAAGACACCGAGCGTGACCCAGCCAATCGCACGCGGCTGGTGCGACCAGGCGGTATCGCCCAGACCGAACGTGATGCGATGGCCGTCAGCCGTGGTTCGGGTCAGCAACCACCAGCCCACCGCCTGCGCATCGTCGCCGCGGTGCCAATCGCGATCGCGCTTTTGCGGATGCGAGTCCCACTGCACGGCGGGGCCGTCGATGCGAATCGACAGCGGCAGCGCGCGCACCATTGCGCGCGCCCGCGCCAAGTCAGGCGGGGTGCCGAGCTCGGCGACGAGCCTGTCGACATAGTCGGCCACGAGCGGCCGCGCCACATCGCGCCAACCTCCCGAGAGCGCGCGCTGCATGCCACCGAGGAAGGCCGCCGCCATCGCCAACGCCAGGACAACGAACAAGAGCATCAGGCGCATGCGCAACGAGTGGCGCAGGCGCGGCAGCCAAGCGGCGTGGGTCAACCGCGCAATCACTCGGTAACCTCCGTGCTTCGCACTGCGGTGCGAGCCCCCTTCGGAACGGCCGGGCGGCGGCTCACTTGGTAACCTCCGTGCTTCGCACTGCGGTGCGAGCCCCCTTCGGAACGGCCGGGCGGGGGCTCATGCGAACTCCGCGTCGACGCAGATCATGGTCTTGCACCGGCGAACGCGTAACCCGCATTGCGCAAGGTCTTGATGCACTCCAGCGGCTCGAGTTTCCTGCGCAACCGGCTCACCAGGATGTCGACCGCGCGTGAATACAGATCTGCATCGTGGCCGCGCAGGCGGTTCAGGATCTCATCGCGGCTGAAGACTTTCTGCGGCTCGCGCGCGAGCAACACCAGCAGCTCGAACTCGGTGCCGGTCAACTCCACCGCCTC
>JAEMQF010000180.1 GCA_022758925.1 Burkholderiales bacterium
AGCGCAGAGCGTGTGCATGCCTACTTCGCGCACCTCGTGAAGGGCCCGGTGCAACGCTTCGACGTGCCGGGCATTCACGCCTTCAACTTCCTGCTGCTGGCCGCGCTCGACGGCGGCGGCATGGCCTCACCGCGCAGCGACCCGCTGGGCAAGGGCTTTGCGCAAATGTTGCTCGACCTCAGCGTGCAAGTGCCGCGCGCATCCCTGCTGGATTGACGCGGCGCGCGCAGCCACGCCGGGCACGCGTCAAGCCGCCGGCAGCGCGCGCAGCCAGTCGAGATACACGATTGCGCGCCGTTCGGCAAAGAAATCCAGCGCCAGCATCAGGCCCGCCTGAAAGAACAGGCCAATACCCGCACCGCGCCATGCCGAGGCTGCAGGGCCGAATGCATGGAGCAGGATCGCCGCAACGAGCAGGCCGATCTCGATCCAGCGATAGCGCACGAAGTTGTTCACCACGGCTTCCATGCGCGGAATCTCTTCACTGCGCACACGCTGCGCCTCAACCTGCACGATGCTCTGCACGCGGGCGATGTCTTTGTGGCTGCGCAAGAAGACACCGCCACCCACGCCGAGCTGAATCAGCGCCACCAGGGCCAGCGGCCAGGCGGCGCCACGCAACAAAGCGTTCTTGGAGGCGAGAAGTGCATACGCCGCAATCCCCAGCGCAACGATTCCAGCCATGATGAAGAGCAGGCTTTCCAGCCGCTCGGCGCCGAAATAGTCGTTGATCTGTTGCATTGAGAGCGCCTTTCAGTCTGAGGCGAATGCCGCCATCTGTTGCGCCGCTTTGACCTCGATCCGAACCTGCTCAGTCAGTTCGGCCTTCAATTCGGTGAATTGCGGGCTCGTCTTCACCGAGTAGTGGCGTGGGTGCGGCAGGCTCACCGCGCGATCGAGCTTGATGCGCCCGGGGCGCGCGCTCATGACGACGACGCGGCCTGCCATGAAGACCGCTTCGTCGATGTCATGCGTGACGAACAGGACCGTCTTTTGCTCGCCCTCCCAGATGCCCAGCAGCAACTCCTGCATCAGCTCGCGCGTCTGGTGATCCAGGGCGCCGAAGGGCTCGTCCATCAACAGCATGCGCGGGTTGTTCGCCAATGCGCGCGCAATCGCGGTGCGCTGCTGCATGCCGCCGGAGAGTTGCTTCGGGAAATGGTTCTCGAAACCTTGAAGCCCGACCTTGGCGAGAAAGCCGTTCGCAAGGTGCAGTTGTTGATCGCGCGCCATGCCGCGCTCGCGCAATCCGAAGCAGACGTTGTCAAGCACGCTCAACCAGGGGAACAGCGTGTAGCTCTGGAACACCATGCCGCGGTCGGCGCCGGGCCCCTCGATGCGCCTCGCATCCAGCAGCACCTCGCCGGTGGTCGGTGTCTCCAACCCGGCGACGATACGCAGCAACGTGCTCTTGCCGCAGCCGCTGGGGCCCAGGATCGTGATGAAGTCATTCTCGGCGACTTCCAGGTCGGTGGCCTGCAGCGCGAGCGTTTCGCGCGTTCCCGACCTGAAGCGTTTGGACACGCCACGCACAGTGAGAATGGTGGCCATCGATTCCTCCCTTCAACGGCCGAGTTGCGCCCACGGGAACAGGCGCAGGTTGAACCACTTGAAGGCGAAGTCGCTGATCAGGCCGATGAGGCCGATGACGATGATGCCGAAGATGATCTGGTCGGTGGCGAGCAGCGCCTGGCTGTCGGTGATCATGTGGCCGATGCCGCTCGACGCGCCGATCAACTCGGCGACGATCACGTAGGTCCAGGCCCAGCCGAGCACCATGCGCAGGATTTCGGCGATCTCGGGCGCGGCGCCTGGAATCAGCACGCGGCGGATCAGGCTGCGGTCACTCACGCCCAGCGTGTACGCGGCCTCGACCAGGTCGCGCCGGGTGTTGCCCACCGTCACCGAGATCATCAGCACCAGCGAGAAGAAGCTGCCGATGAAGATCACCGCGAGTTTTTGCGCTTCACCGATGCCGGCCCACAGAATCAGCAGCGGAATGAAGGCGGAGGCGGGCAGGTAACGCGCGAACGAGACGAAGGGCTCGAAGAAAGCCTCGACCGGTTTGTATGCGCCCATGCAGACGCCAAGCGGCAGCGCGAGCACCGCCGCGATGACGAAGCCGCCGAGCACGCGCCACACCGTCATGCCGATGTCGTACCCAAAGCCGTATTGGGTGAGCAGCGTCACGCCCGAGCGCAGCATCGTCACCGGGTCGGCGAGAAAAGTCTTCTGCACGAAGCCGCCGAACGTGGCGATCGACCAGACGCCGACGAAGACGACGAAGAAGCCCACGCCGAGCGCGACGCGCAGTGCGGGCTCGACCGGCTTGAGCGGCTTCATCGTTGGCCCGGGCTCAAGGTCGCGGGTGGTTTGATTGGCTCACTTCAGGAAGCGCGTGTCGGCGAGTTTGCTCATGTCCGGCAGCTCGCGGATGATTCCCACCTCGAGCAGCAGGTCTGCCGCCTCCTTGCTGAAGCGGGCGTGTTCGCCGGCGAAGAACTTCTGGTTCGCTTCGCGGTCTTGCCAGCGCAGGTAGGCCTGGCTCTTCTCGAACTGCTCGGCGCTTTGTTTGACGTCGGCGCCCATGATCTCGAAGCTCTTCGCCGGATCGGCCTTGATCATTGCCACTGCGTCGAAGTAGGCGTCGGCGAGCGCTTTCGCGGCCTTCGGATTTTCGGCAAGAAACTTCGGCGTGCAGCCGACGGTGTCCATGATCATCGGGTAGTCGAGCGTGGTGGCGATGATCTTGCCGGCCTCGGGCTTGGCGCGCACAGCGCCGAGATAGGGCTCGTAGGTCATCGCGGCGTCGACCCCTTCGGTGCCGGCAATCATCGCGTTCGCGGCGGCCTGCGGCTCGAGGTTCACCACCTTCACGTCTTTCACCGACAGGCCATTCTTCTTCAGCATCCAGGCGAGCGTGAAGTAGGGCGCCGTCCCCGGCGCGCTGGCGGCGACGGTCTTGCCTTTCAAGTCGCTGATCTTGGTGATGCCGGGTTTGACCACCATGCCGTCGGCGCCGAAACTCTTGTCGAGCTGGAAGATCTGGGTCGTTGCCACGCCGTTCGCATTCCAGGAGATCCAGGTTTCGACCGTCGTCGCCGCGCATTGCACGTCGCCCGAGGCGATCGCGAGGTGCCGGTCTTTCTGCGGAATCTTCTTGATCGAGACGTCCAGGCCGTGCTTCTTGAACAGGCCGGCGTCGCGCGCGAGTGTCAGCGGTGCAAAGCCGGTCCAGCCTGACATGGCCAGCGTCACTTTGGTGTCCTGGGCCTGGGCGGTGCCCGCCAGCAGCGCGCCGGCGACGACGGCGAGGGTTGTCGAGATCATCTTCATGCGTGTTCCTTCAAAGGGAGGGTGGGGGAAAACGAGGACTTCAACCCCGTGTCGAGCACCGGGCGAGGCTGTTGTCGATGTGCCGGTCTGATGCGCAATGATCGCGCACTCAGGGCGTTGTCCACAGTGCGGGCAAACCCGGCAACGAGCGAAACACGCGCGACAGCGCACCTTGCGTGACGAGCGTGGTCGCGTGTTCGATGTCGGGCGCGAGGTAACGGTCGCGCTCGATCATCGGGCACTGTGCCCGCAGCAGCGCATGCGCCTGCTCCAGCGGCGGGCTGCTGCGCAGCGGGCGCAGGAAGTCGATGCCCTGTGCCGCGGCGAGCAGCTCGATTCCCAGAATATGCGCGGTGTTGGCAATCATCGGCAGCAGGCGCCGCGCGGCGAAGGTGGCCATCGACACATGATCTTCCTGGTTCGCCGACGTCGGCAGCGAGTCGACGCTCGCCGGATGCGCCAGCGACTTGTTTTCCGAGGCCAGCGAAGCGGCAGTGACATGCGCGATCATCAGGCCGCTGTTCAGGCCGGGATCGAGCGTCAGGAACGGCGGCAGGCGCGAGACGCCGGCGTCGATCAGCATTGCGATGCGGCGCTCGGCGATCGCGCCGACTTCGGCAATCGCCAGCGCGCAGCCGTCTGCGGCGAGCGCCACCGGCTCGGCGTGGAAGTTGCCGCCCGAAACCATCTCGCCGCTGTCGGCAAGCACGAGCGGGTTGTCGGTGACGGCGTTGGCCTCGATCAACAGCACCCGGGCCACGTGGCGCAGCTGGTCGAGGCAGGCGCCCACCACTTGCGGCTGGCAGCGCAGGCAATACGGGTCCTGCACGCGGTCGTCGCCTTCCAGGTGCGACAGGCGAATCGCGCTGCCCGCGAGCAAGGCGCGGTAGTATTTTGCGACGTCAATCTGCCCGGGCTGACCGCGCAGCAGATGAATGCGCGGGTCGAACGGGCCGTCGCTGCCGCGCGCGGCGTCAACCGTCAGCGCGCCGATCACCAACGCCGATTCGAGCACCGGCTCGAAGCTGAACAACGCGTGCAAGGCCAGGGCCGTTGAAACCTGCGTGCCGTTGATCAGCGCCAGGCCTTCTTTCGCCGCAAGCGCGAGCGGCGCGATGCCGGCACTGCGCAACACGGCCGCGGCCGGCCGGCGCACGCCGTCGACCAGGAATTCGCCCTCGCCAAGCAGCGCCAATGTCATGTGCGAGAGCGGCGCAAGATCGCCGGAAGCGCCGACCGACCCCTGGCTCGGAACAAACGGCACGAGACCGGCGTTGACCACGGCGAGCAGCGATTCGATGACGATCGGCCGCACGCCCGAGGCGCCGCGCGCGAGGCTGGCCGCTTTCAGCGCCAGCATCAGGCGCACCACCTGCGGCGCCAGCGCTTCGCCCACGCCCACCGAATGCGAGCGGATTAGGTTCACCTGCAGCGTCGCCAAGTCGCGTTCGCTGATGCGGGTTGACGCCAGCTTGCCGAAACCGGTGTTCACGCCATACACCGGTGCGTCGCCCGCCGCAGCGCGCTGCACCACGGCCGCTGCGGCGTGGATCGCGGGCAGGGCAGCAGGGTCGAGCTGCAGCGTCGCGCCGCCCGCGCGCACTGCGAGCAGATCGTCGAAGGTCAATGCGCCCGGCTTGAGCAGCATCACGCGCCGATCATCGGCAAGTTCAGGCGTTGCTCGCGCGCGCAAGCGACGGCGATGTCGTAGCCCGCATCGGCATGCCGCATCACACCCGTGGCCGGGTCGTTCCAGAGCACGCGCTCGATGCGCTTGGCCGCGGCGTCGGTGCCGTCACAGACGATCACGACCCCGGCGTGTTGCGAATAGCCCATGCCGACACCGCCGCCATGGTGCAGGCTGACCCAGGTGGCACCCCCGGCGGTGTTGAGCAGGGCGTTCAGCAGCGGCCAGTCGGAGACGGCGTCGCTGCCGTCGCGCATCGCTTCGGTTTCGCGGTTCGGCGACGCCACCGAGCCCGAATCGAGGTGGTCGCGGCCGATCACGATCGGCGCCTTCAATTCACCGGACCTGACCATTTCATTGAACGCGAGGCCGGCGCGCTGCCGCTCGCCCAGGCCGATCCAGCAGATGCGCGCCGGCAGACCCTGGAACGCGATGCGGTCGGCGGCCATGTCGAGCCAGCGATGCAGGTGCTTGTCCTGCGGGAACAGCTCCTTCATCTTGCGATCGGTCTTGTGAATGTCTTCGGCGTCGCCCGACAGCGCGACCCAGCGGAACGGCCCTTTGCCGCGGCAGAACAGCGGCCGAATGTAGGCCGGAACGAAACCCGGGAAGTCGAACGCGCGCTGCACGCCCTCGTCGAGCGCAACCTGGCGAATGTTGTTGCCGTAGTCGAAAGTGGGAATTCCAAGCGCCTGGAAGTCGAGCATCGCCTGCACATGCACGGCACAGCTGCGCGCCGCGGCCTGGCGCAGCGCGGCGTGCTGGCTTGAGTCGGCCTGCGCGGTGCGCCAGCTCTCCACCGACCAGCCGGCGGGCAGGTAGCCGTGCACCAGGTCGTGGGCCGAGGTCTGGTCGGTCACGAGGTCAGGCCTGATGCCGCCGGCGGAACTGGGCAACTTCGCGCGTTTCAGCAGTTCCGGCAGCACCTCGGCGGCGTTGCCGAGCAGGCCAATCGAGACCGCGCGCTTGGCTGCGGTGTACTTCGCGATGCGTGCCAGTGCGTCGTCGAGGTTGTGGGCCTGCTCGTCGAGGTAACGCGAGCGCAGGCGAAAGTCGATGCGGCTTTGCTGGCACTCGATGTTGAGCGAACACGCTCCCGCGAAGGTGGCGGCGAGCGGCTGCGCACCGCCCATGCCGCCCAACCCGGCGGTCAGGATCCAGCGCCCGCCGAGGTCGCCGCCGTAGTGTTGGCGACCGGCCTCGACGAAGGTCTCGTACGTGCCTTGCACGATGCCCTGGCTGCCGATGTAGATCCACGAGCCGGCGGTCATCTGGCCGTACATCATCAGGCCCTTGCGGTCGAGTTCGTGGAAGTGCTCCCAGGTCGACCATTTGGGCACCAGGTTCGAATTCGCGATCAGCACGCGCGGCGCGTCAACGTGAGTCCGAAACACCCCCACCGGCTTGCCGGACTGGATCAGCAGTGACTCGTCTTCGCGCAGCTCGCGCAACGCGCGCAGGATGGCTTCGAAACATTCCCAGTTGCGCGCGGCCTTGCCGATGCCGCCGTAGACCACGAGCGCGTCGGGGTTTTCGGCAACCTCGGGGTCGAGGTTGTTCTGCAGCATGCGGTACGCGGCTTCGATGAGCCAGTTCCTGCAGCTCAATTGCGTGCCGCGCGGGGCGCGCACCGGGTGCGGTTTGGCGAGGTGGGCGGCACTGGAAAGATCGGTCATTGCGGTCTCCGGAGAAGGTGGCGCTGGCGCAGGGCGCTGAGGGTTCCCAGTGCGGCACGCTGGTGTCATGTGGGTCGGGGTAAACTTTACTTGTCTAGACAAGTACAGTCAAGTAGAGTCGTTCTCATGGTTTCCCCCAAGATCCGGATTGCAGGCGGTGGCTCGATCGGCCGCGCGCAGCGTGCCGCGAGCGGCGCGCCCGCGTCCGCCTCCGCCGCTCGCGGCGCGCTCTCGGTCGCGCCGGCCGCGCCCTACGCCCGGGTCAAACAATACGTCAAGCAGCAGTTGGCAAGCGGGCGCTGGCCACCCGATGCGCTGATGCCCTCCGAGGCCGAGCTCGTGGCCCAGTTCGCGGTCAGCCGCATGACGGTGAACCGCGCGCTGCGTGAACTGCAGGGCGAAGGGCTGGTGCATCGGGTCCAGGGCATCGGCACCTTTGCCGCGCCGCTGCACCGCGTTTCGTCGACGCTGACGATTCGCGATCTGCACGAAGAAATCGTCGCGCGCGGCCACCGCCACGAGGCCCACGTGCACCTGGCGCGCGAGGAAGCCGCACCGGAGGCGCTGGCCACGCAACTCGGGGTGCAGGCCGGCGACCCGGTCTTTCACACCCTGATCGTGCACTTCGAGAACGGCTTGCCGTTGCAATGCGAAGACCGCTTCGTCAATCCGGCCTGGGCGCCCCACTACCTGAAGAACGACTTCACGCGCATCACGCCGACCCTGTACCTGTTGCAGGTTGCGCCGCTGTGGGAGGCGCAGTACTCGATCGAAGCGAGCGCGCCGACGCCGCAAGAGGCCAGGCTGCTCGACGTTGCCGCGACTGAAGCTTGCCTCGTGATCGTGCGCCGCACCATGAGCCGCGGCGTACCGATCACGCTGGCACGCCTGGTGCATCCCGGCAAGCGCTACGCTTTGCATGGAGAATTCAAACCATGATCGACGGGCCGGCACTCGCGCTGCGCACGCTGGCGCTGCGCCAGGCGGGCTCGGTGCGGGTGCGCGAATGTGTCGATGCGCAGATCGTCGACGCCTACCAGCGCGACGGTGCGGTCTGCATTCGCGGCCTGCTCAACTTGGAAGAAATCGAGATCCTGCGCCAAGGCATCGACGCGAATCTCGCGCACCCGAGCGCGCGTGCAAAGATCGCGAGCAAGGCCGACGACCCGGGCCTGTTCATCGAAGACTTCTGTTGTTGGCCCGACAACCCGTGCTACCAGCGTGCAATCTTCGAGACGCCGCTGGCGGAAACAGCCGCGCTGCTGATGCGAAGCCGCAGCGCGCGCCTGTACCACGACCACATGCTGACGAAGGAGCCTGGCACACGCCAGCCCACGCCGTGGCACCAGGACCAGCCGTACTACAACGTTGAAGGTTTCCAGAACTGCAGCATGTGGATCCCGGTGGATCCGGTGCCGCGGCGTGCAACGCTGGAGTTCGTCGCCGCGTCGCACCGCGGGCCGTGGCTGATGCCGCGCTCGTTCATGGACAAACAGGCGAAGTGGTTCCCCGAAGGCAGCCTGGCCGACCTGCCCGATATCGACGCAAACCGGCAGCAGCATCGCATCCTCGGTTGGGAGCTTGCCCCCGGCGACGTCGTGTGCTTTCACATGCTGGCACTGCACGCGGCGCCGGGTGTCGATGCGCGCCGGCGCGTGTTTTCGCTGCGTTTTCTCGGCGACGATATTCGGCACGCGCCCAGGCGCTGGGCGACGTCGCCGCAGTTTCCCGGCCTGACCGAGCGACTCGCTGCGGGTGCGCCGATGGACCATGCCAGTTTTCCGCTGCTGTGGGAGAGCCGATGAGCCCGGCGCACCGCTTGCAGCTTGTGCACGCCGACGGCGTGGCGCCCACGCCGTGGCGCAACTGCGGCGGGCAGACCCGGGAGTTGTTGACACGGCCTGAGCACGGGCAATGGCTGCTTCGCATCAGCCTCGCCGACATCGACCGCGACGGCCCGTTTTCGGCGTTTCCAGCAACCCAGCGCTGGTTCGGCGTGGTGGCTGGCGCCGGCGTCGCGCTTCGCTTTGGCGACGATGTGCGCGAGCTCACCGCCGATTCAGCGCCGCTGCAGTTCGACGGCGCGGCAGCACCCGAATGTTCATTGCTCGATGGCCCGACGCGCGACTTGAACCTGATGCTGCGCAGCGGCGCCGGGCTGATGTGCGCGGTGCAGGCGAACCGCGTCTGGGAAGAAGGGTTCAACGAACGCGGCCTGTTCACATTGTGTGAAGGCATCTTGCACCGCCACGACCACGAAGCCGTGCACCTGCTGCCGCGCACGCTGGTCTGGTTTCTCGGCCCTGGGCGATGCCGCTTCGAGCCGCGCGCTCCCGGCCGTGCGGGGTGGTGGCTGGCTTGGTCCGGCGACGCCGTGCAACTGGAGTAACCGTGCAGATCGGACCGCCAGTGTTCAGCCTGCACCGCGGCACGACGCCGCTGCTCGTCAGCGTGCCGCACGCCGGGACACAAATTGCGGCGGATCTGCGCGCCGGATTCGTGCCGCGCGCGGCCTTGGTCGAAGACACCGACTGGCATCTGGAGCGGCTCTACGCCTTCGTCAAAGAGCTAGGCGCGAGCCTGATCGTGCCGCGCTTTTCGCGCTATGTGATCGACCTGAACCGTCCTGCCGACAATGCGCCGATGTACCCGGGCGCGAACAACACGGAGCTGTGCCCGACTCGCTTTTTCAGCGGCGAAGCGTTGTACCGCGAGGGTGCCGCACCCGACGCAGCGCAGATCGCGCGGCGGGTTGAACAATACTGGCAGCCCTACCACACCGCACTCGCGCTCGAACTCGAGCGCCTGAAGGCCCGGCACGGGCACGCCGTGCTGTTCGACGCGCACAGCATCAAGTCGGAGTTGCCGTGGCTGTTCGAAGGGCGCCTGAACGACTTGAACCTCGGCACCGTCGATGGCGCGAGTTGTGCGCCCGAACTGCGCGCCGCGTTGCGCTCGGTGCTGGAATCGCAGACCCGGTTCACGCAAGTCGTCGACGGCCGCTTCAAGGGTGGCCATATCACGCGCCACTACGGGCGGCCGCAGCAAGGCATGCACGCCGTGCAGTTGGAGATGTGCTGGTCGTGCTACATGATCGAGGAGCCGCCCTGGCAGCTCGACGCTGAACGCGTCGCGCGTTTGCAGCCCGTGTTGGAGTCGCTGCTGGGCGCGATGCTCGATTGGAGGCAGGGTGCCTGAGCCCCGGTTCGATGCGCTGCTGTGGGCTCCGCGCGCCTGGGTCGGTGGCCGCTGGCGCGACGGCGTCGTCCTGCGCATTGGCGCCGACGCCTGCTGGGCCGAGGTGAGCTGCGATATTCACGTTGCGCCACAAGGCGCAGCCGTGCTCGCCGGGCCGGTGCTGCCCGGCCTCGTGAACGCCCACAGCCACGCCTTCCAGCGTGCGTTTGCGGGCATGGCAGAGCGGCGCGAGGCCGAATCGGACGACTTCTGGTCTTGGCGTGACCGCATGTATGGCGTCGCGCTGCGAATCACGCCGCCGCAATTACGCGCCGTTGCCGCGCAGCTCTTCGTCGAACTGCTGCAGGGTGGCTACACCCAGGTCTGCGAGTTCCACTACCTTCAGCACCAAGCGGACGGGAGTGCGTACGACGACCCCGCCACGCTCAGCCTGGCGCTGGCCGACGCCGCCGACGACGCAGGCATCGGCCTCACCGTGTTGCCGGTGCTCTATGAACGCGCGGGTTTCAGCGAACCGGGCCTGCGCGCGCAGCAGCGCCGCTTTGCGACCACGCCTGCTTCGGTGCACGCGTTGTGCCGCACGCTCAACGCCGCACGACGCCCGCGCATGAATGCCGGCGTCGCGATCCATTCCCTGCGCGCCGCATCGGCCGAGGCAATTCAGAAACTGTTGCGGCGCGTCGGCGCTGAAGACTTGCCGTTGCACATCCACGTTGCCGAGCAAACGCTCGAGGTCGACGCGTGCATCGCGGCCACCGGCCTGCGGCCGATCGAATGGCTGAGCCACCACGCCAGGCTCGACTCACGCTGGCAACTCGTGCACGCCACGCACGCGAGCACCAAGGAGATCGAGAGCGTCGCACGCAGCGGCGCAGGCATCGTGATCTGCCCGAGCACGGAAGCGAACCTGGGCGACGGCCTGCCCGACCTGCCGGGTTGGCTCGACGCCGCGGTGCCGTTCGCGCTCGGCTCGGACAGCCAGGTCACGCGCAACTGGCCGCAAGAGCTGCGCTGGCTCGAATACGGGCAACGGCTCGCGCTGCGCCGGCGCAACGTCGGCGCGGCGCCGCTGGCTGGCGAACCATCGACGGCAGCGCGCCTGTTCAATCTGGCGCTCGGTGCCGGCGCACGCGGCGCGGGCCAGGCGCGCTGGGGGCTCGAGGCCGGGGCGCGTGCCGATGCGCTGGTGCTCGACCTTCAGGCCCCGGGTTTGCTCGGCATTCCACCCGAACAGATGCTCGATGCGCTGGTCTTCGCGACTGACGCAGCAGCACTTGGCACGGTCTATGTGGCCGGGCAGGTGGTGGTCGAGCGCGGCCAGCACCGCGCCGCGCAAACAATCGCCGCGAGGTTCAAGGAGACGATGGCTGAGCTCTGGAGTGTGGCCTGACAGAAGCAGCCGCTGCAAGACTCGCTGCGGCTATTCCTCGCACGCCATGCTGGTCAGCGAACGATCTTGTCGAAGTTCTCGGCGCGGTCAAACCCCTTCGCATGGTCGAAACCCTTCACGCCCCGAAAGATCGTTCCACTCAAGTCGGCTTCCGTGAAGTCGGCTCCCTCAACATCGGCGCCGGTGAGATCGGCCCCCCCGAGCTTGACACGAAAGAAGTTGGCCCCGCGCAAGTTGCTGCCCTTGAGGTTGCAGAAGGTCATCAACGATCGGTTGAAGTCGGCACCTGCCAGCGTCGCTCGCTCCAGGTTGGCGTTGGACAAGTCGGTCCGCATCTGCCCCATCCCCTGGTTCTTGATGTTGACGCCGACCATGGCGCGGCTGAAGTCCGCACCAGAGAGGTCGGCACCCGGCAGGTCAGCGATCATCTTCGCCCCGGTCATGTTGGCGCCTTTGAAGATCGGCATCTTCTTCACCTCACCGCCCAGGATCACGACCGAAAGCAGGCTCGCGCGAGTCAGGTTCGCGCCCGTGAAGTCAGTGCCCATCAACCAGGCGCCGTTCAGATTGGCGCCTTCCAACGTTGCACCGCGGAAGTCGGACTGAACCAGCTTGCTTCCGAAAAAGCTTGCGCCGCGCAAGTTGGCATTGCGAAAGTCGAGCCCCGTGAGGTCGAGGTCCGAGAGATCCTTGCCGGCGAAGTCAGCCGGCATAGAGGGCGACGCGTTCTTCAGCATGCTGCTGATCTGTCCGACGGAGAGGTCAGCCGCAATGGCATCCTTTGGGCCAAGCGCTGCGAGCAGCAGCGCCACCGTTGTGGTCG
>JAEMQF010000040.1 GCA_022758925.1 Burkholderiales bacterium
AGCGTGCCGCAGCGCGGCTCAATCGGGTGCGTAGCGCTCTCACCCAAACGGTGAGGGTAGTCGTGGGTAGAAATCTCAGTGTGCATGCGGTGTAGCCAGCGGGGGAAGCGGTCAACTGCGGTTTCTAGGTTCAAGCTCTCAGTAGTCGAGTTCCCAATCGACCTGGATGCGCTTGTGCGCCAGGCTCACATCGTCGATGTAGGCGGCGACGAAAGGAATCAGGCGCTCGGTGGGCACTGGCGTGTGGGCGGCATCGGCGGGCGCTGGCGTGTGGGCGGCATCGGCGGGCCCGGCAATCCGCAGTACGCTGTGCGGCCCGGTGTCGAGCAGGCCGACCACCGCTCCGAGAACTTCGCCTTTGCGATTGACCACCCGCATGCCGATCAGATCGACCCAGTAGAACTCGTCAGAACCCTCGGTCGGAAAGCTGGAGCGCGCAACAAAGATCCGTGCGCCACGCAGCGCCTGCGCATGCGCGCGCGACTCGATACCCTGCGCAACTGCAACCACGCTATCGCCATGCTCCCTGACGCCGGTGATTCGCAGCAGTTCGGGCCAGGCCTGCAACTGCTGGGGCATGGCTGCGGGGGCGCTCGGCAGGGGCGGCTTGATGAACCAGCGCCGCGACGAGAAGATGGCCTGCGGGTCGGCGGCGAACGCGACGACCTTGAACCAGCCTTTGACGCCCCAGGCGTCGCCGATGCGCGCGACTTCGATCGCATCTGCCGGGAAGGCCGGTTCAGCGGACGATGCCGACGCGGCGGCGCTCACGGTCGAGCCCGAGCGTAGGCGCCGAGCGCCGGACTCAGAGGCTGAGAGTCTTTCGGGCGTGACCGAGCAGCGCGTCAAAAGGTGGCCAATCTAGGCGCAAAGCACAGCCATAGCTCGGGCTATGGCGAGCATTTGCAACGACGAGTGGGCGCCTTTTGGCGTGATGAGCGGGCATGTTCGAAAGACTCTCAGCCTCTCAGGCGCTGGCCTTGGCCTTGGCCTGGGTCAGCAGGCGCGCGACCGTCGTCGAAACCTTGGCGCCGTGGCCCGTCCAGTGCGCGACCCGATCGAAGGCGATCCGCAGCGGTTGTTCGCCCCCGGCGGCCACCGGGTTGTAAAAGCCGAGGCGTTCGATGAATCGGCCATCGCGACGGGCGTGCGAATCGGCCACCACAATGTTGAAGAAGGGGCGCTTCTTGGCGCCGCCGCGTGCAAGACGGATCACGACCATGACTGATTCCTAAACTCCAGAGTGAATGCGAGCTCAGCATCGACAGCCTGCCGCTGCGTCGCGCGACGCCCGGACGGACGCGCTCACCGACCCGCCTGCGGAAAAACCGTGCATCATACACTCCTGCCCTGTTGCGCCTCCAGACCATGACCCTGCCTGGCTCCACCGTGATCCGCCCGAGCGCGCCTGCAGATGTCGCCGCGATCACGGAAATCTACCGATTCCACGTCCTGCACGGATCGGGCACTTTCGAGATCGAGGCGCCCGAGGCCACCGAGATCGCGCGGCGCCGTGCCGACGTCACGCGCAACGGCCTGCCCTGGCTCGTCGTCGAGTGCGCCGGGGTCGTGAAGGGTTACGCCTACGCGAATCATTTCCGACCGCGCCCCGCTTACCGTTTTTGCCTCGAAGATTCGGTCTACGTGGCAAGCGACGCCTTCGGCCGCAGCCTGGGCCGGCTGCTGCTGGCCGAATTGCTTGCGCGTTGTGAAGCGCTTGGGGCGCGCCAGATGCTTGCAGTGATCGGCGATTCGGCCAATGCCGGGTCGATCGCCTTGCACCGCGCGCTCGGATTCGAGGCCGCAGGCAAGATCCAAGGCGCAGGCTGGAAATTCGATAGATGGCTTGACGTGGTGCTGATGCAGAGAGCCCTCGGCATGGGCTCGACAACCGGTGCGTCGGTGTCATGACGCACGCCGGCGCACGCTACAAGTCCAAGACGCTCGCGACCTGGGTCGCACTGCTCGGCGGCACCCTGGGCCTGCACCGGTTCTATCTGGTCGGGGCACGCGATCCTTGGGCATGGCTGTTTCCCTGGCCGACCCTGCTCGGTGTCTACGGCGTGCACCGTGCCCGCAGTTTCGGCTTGGATGACCCACTGTCGTGGCTGCTGATCCCGTTGCTGGGCCTGATGTTGGCCGGCACGATGCTGCGCGCCATCGTCATCGGCCTCACGCCCGATGAGCAATGGAATCGCCGCTTCAACTCAGGTGCGCGAGCGCACCAGAGCAACTGGTTCACCGTGATCGGAGTGATCCTGGCGCTCGCATTCGGCGCCGCGGCATTGATGGCGACGCTGGCGTTCAGCGCCCAGCGCTACTTCGAATACCAGGCTGAAAACGCCGCAACCGTTTCGCGCTGACTCACCGAAACATCGACAGGCTCAGCCAATAGAACAAACCGGCGACGAACGCCGAAGCGGGGATCGTGAAGACCCAGGCCCAGACGATGTTCGCGGCAACCCCCCAACGAACTGCCGAGGCGCTTCGCACCGAGCCCACGCCGACGATGGCGCCTGTGATCGTATGCGTGGTCGAAACCGGTATGCCCAGGCCCGTGGCCAGAAACAAGGTGATCGCGCCACCTGTTTCAGCGCAAAAACCACCCACAGGCTTGAGCTTGGTGATCCTTTGCCCCATCGTCTTGACGATACGCCAACCACCGAACAGCGTGCCCAGGCCGATCGCGATATAGCAGGCCCAGATGACCCAGCCCGGTGGCATTCTGGCGCTGGCCGAGACATGACCGGCGGCGATCAGCAACATCCAAACGATGCCGATCGTCTTTTGCGCGTCGTTGCCGCCGTGGCCGAGGCTGTACAGCCCCGCCGAGACGAGCTGCAGCTGGCGAAACCAGTTGTCGACGCGCAACGGGGAAGTGCGGCGGAAGAGGTGCGCGACCGCCACCATCATCAGCGAAGCAAGCGCAAAACCCAGCAGGGGCGACACCAGAATGAACGCCACCGTCTTCCACACGCCCGCCGCGATCAGGCCGCCCGCGCCGGACTTGGCGATGACGGCGCCGACGATGCCGCCGATCAAGGCATGCGACGAGCTCGACGGAATGCCCTGCCACCAGGTCAAGATGTTCCAGAAGATCGCGCCGACGAGTGCGCCAAAGACGACGTGGTGGTCGACAACCCCTGGCATCACGATGCCTTTGCCGATCGTCGCCGCCACCTTCAACTCGAAGACGAACACTGCCACGACGTTGAAGAAGGCCGCGAACAGGATTGCCTGCTGCGGCTTGAGCACCCCGGTGGAGACCACGGTCGCGATTGAATTTGCGGCGTCATGAAAGCCGTTCATGAAGTCGAATGCCAACGCCAGAACGACCAGCATGGCGATGACCCAGAAGCCCGTCTCGATCGAGACCATGGGGCGCCAGGCTCAGGAGTTCTCGAGGACCACGCCCTCGATCAGGTTCGCCACGTCTTCGCAGCGGTCCGATATCGACTCGAGCAATTCGTAAATCGTCTTGAGCTTGATCAACTCTCGCACATCGTTCTCTTCGCGAAACAGCTTGGACATCGCCGCGCGCATCACGCGATCGGCATCGCTCTCCAGCTTGTCGATCTCTTCACAGGTCTTGATCGCGGCTTCCGCCACTTCGGTGCGGCTGATCTTGGGCAGCAGCGAGACGGCGTGCTGCACGCGCTCACAGCACTTGGCGCTGATTTCGCCCAGGCGCAGCACTTCCTCCGTCATCGCGCGCACGTCGTACAGTGACATCGTTTCAGTCGCGTCTTGCAGCAGATCGACGATGTCGTCCATCGCGTTGATCAGGCTGTGAATCTGCTCCCGGTCGATGGGTGTGATGAAGGTTTTGTGCAGCAAGCGATGCACTTCGGCGGTGATGCGGTCGGCAGCGCGTTCGGCGCTGCCCACTTCTTCGGCGAATTTCTCGCGCAGCGCCAGGTCGGGGTAGTTGTGGATGAGCGCAATGAAGGCGCGCGCAGCATCGACGATGTACGCACCATGCTGGTTGAACAACTCAAAGAAATTGCCTTCGCGCGGCAGCAGTTTGCCGAACAGCATGCGTGTCTCCTGTTGCTCGCAATCCAGTGTGGCGCGCCGAGTCTCGACGCACAGGCCGTCGCGAGTGTACTGCCCGGTCTGGCCGCGAATCGGCGCGGCGCGTCAACCGCGGAAGATGAAATAGACCGCCCCGACCAGGCACAAACCGGCCCAGAGATAGTCGAGCTTGAGCGGCTGGTTCATGAACATCACGGCGAACGGAACGAACACGGCCAGCGTGATCACCTCCTGAATGATCTTCAGCTGCCCCAGGGTCAAGCCACCGGCGAAGCCGATACGATTCGCCGGAACCTGCAGCAGATATTCGAACAGGGCGATGCCCCAGCTCACGAGCGCGGCCGTCCACCAGGGCCGATCGGCGAGGTTCTTCAAGTGACCGTACCAGGCGAACGTCATGAACACGTTCGAAGCCGCCAGCAGCAATACCGTTTGCCAGGCCATGGGCAGGGAATTCATGGGTCGATCCGGGTCAAACGCTGAGCGGCAACGCCGGCCAGCAGGCGCGCGACAGGGCCATGCCCGGGAATCGTCAGGCTCGGCGAGATGTCGCTCAAGGGTTGCAAGACGAAGCGCCGCTCGTGCATGCGTGGGTGCGGCAAGCTCAAGTTGGGTGTATCGATCACGCAGTCGCCATACAACAGCAAGTCCAGATCGAGACTGCGCGGCGCGTTGCGGTAGGGCCGCTCGCGCCCATGCTGATGCTCGATGGCTTGCAGCAGTGCCAACATCGCCGGCGCCCGCAGGCGCGTCGTCACGGCCATCACGGCGTTGACGTAATCCGGCCCAGCGCCGCCGATGGGCGCGCTGCGGTAAAGCGGTGAGCGCAGCGACGCTTCGGTCCACGCCAAACGCTCGACTGCATCGAGTGCGGCATGCACCGTTGCGGCGGCATCGCCCAGGTTCGCCCCGAGCCCGATGTAGGCCAGCACGGCCTCTTCGTTGGCTTGCAGGAGGGTGTCCGCTTCGCCGCTCGCGCCATCAGTCATCGAGCGCTGCATAAACGAGGTGCCGAAACAGCGCGCGGTAGCGATGCCGCTGCACCGGCGCCTGAATCATCAGCACCGCGAACAGCTGCTCGACGGGATCGACAAAGAACGACGTACCGGCAATTCCGCCCCAGTAGTACAGGCCCATGGAGCCCGGCAGCGGCGCGAGCCCGGCCTCGCGCCGCACGGCAAACCCGAGGCCGAAGCCATGACCGGCGGCAAGCACGTCGCCCAATATCGGCATCTTGCCCAGGTGGTCTGCCGTCATGAGTGCCAGGCTGTGACGGCCCAATATACGGGTGCCGCCTTCACCGCGCAGACCAAGCAGAAACCGCGCGAAGTCGCTCGCGGTCGAGACCAGACCGCCGCCGCCTGACTCGAAAGCATGGCGCTGCCTAACGTCGAGCAGTTCAATCGGCACCCCGGTTTGCGGGTCGAGCGCGAACGGCTCGGCAATGCGGTGCTGTTCCGACAGGGGCACATGAAAACCGGTATCGACCATGCCCAGCGGCGTGAAGATGCGCTCGTTCAGGAATTCGCCCAAGGGCTGGCCCGCGATCACTTCGATGACGCGGCCGAGCACGTCGGTGGCGTGGCTGTAGGCCCAGGCGGTGCCGGGCTGGGCCATCAACGGCAACCTCGCGAGCTGTTCACAAAACCTGGCATTGGCGATATCGGGCGCGCCCATGCGCTCTTCCGTGTACATCTGCTGGACCTGGCTGCTGCCCAGGAACCCGTACGTCAGGCCGGCGCTGTGGCGCAGCAGATCCTGGATCGTGATCGGCGAACGCGCCGGCTCGTATTCGAGCCGCCCGCCGACCTCGATGCCGACTTGCATCTGGGCAAACTCGGGCAACCAGGTCGACACCGGTTCGTGCAGCAACAAAAGCCCCTGCTCGGCCAACATTAGACACGCGACCGAGACGATGGGCTTGGTCATCGAATAGATGCGAAACAGCGAATCGCGCGCCATCGGCACCTGGCTGAGGGGGCTCAACTGGCCACGGCACTCAAAGTAGCCGACCTCCCCGCGCCGCGAAATCAGCCCCACCATGCCCGGCAACAAGCCGCTCGCGATCTCGCGCTCGAACGCCTGAGTCAGGGCCCCCAGGCGCGCGGCGTTCAGGCCGAGTTCGGCAGGGTCGCGTGATTGGAGCAACGGCGCGGCGCTCATTGGGTAACCTCCGTGCTTCGCACTTCGGTGCGAGCCCCCTTCGGAACGGCCGGGCGGGGGCTCATTGGGTAACCTCCGTGCTTCGCACTTCGGTGCGAGCCCCCTTCGGAACGGCCGGGCGGGGGCTCAT
>JAEMQF010000120.1 GCA_022758925.1 Burkholderiales bacterium
CTGCGGAGTGGGCAAGCGCGTGAAGTCGGGCCAGATCACGCCATTGAAGATGTGGGCGCGCAGCGCGGCGATCGTTGGTGGCAAGGCATGCACCTTGATTGGGGCGCGGCCTGCACGCTCGCGCAGGCGGATCACGCTGTCAGCCAGCAGGCCGATCGCGAGCACATGGTCCAGGTGCGAATGGCTGATGAGGATGTGATCGATGCGCGCCAGGGCTTCAAGGCTGAGGTCACCGACGCCGGTGCCGGCATCGATCAGCACGTCATGCTCGAGCAAGAAGGCAGTGGTGCGGCAACCTGCGGCGATAGCGCCCGAGCAGCCGAGGACTTGGACAATCATGAGAGGGTGTTGCGCGAGTCTTCGGTGGATCGGCCACGCAGCCGCGGCGCGTGCGATAGATCTGCATGGTGCCCTGGGTCGAAGCCGTATTCAAGGCGCCAATGTCGCGCTTGCTCGGCGTTTGGAAGCTGGCCGGCCCAAGGCCATGGGGCTGCGTGAAGTGGGTCACGCTGCGCCGAGCCACGGCTCGACGCTGCGGGTGAATACCGGCTTGCGCCGCGACGACGGATTGCCGCTCAGGGCTGCACAAACTGCATCTGGGTCCCGGCCAACTCGATCACATCGCCGTTTTTCAGATGCACGATTTCGCTGATCACCGGGCTGCCATTCACGCTCGGGCGAAGCGAGCCCTCGACGTGGGCTAGCACATAGCCGCCGGGGCGCTTCGTGATCGATGCGACTTGCACGCCGGGCTTGCCCACGGTCGTGACCACCTTGCTCAGCGCCACTTCGCGGCCGGCAGCGGCGCCGTTGAGAACCTTGATCGATGCCGGCGCCGTGGAGCCGCCGGTCGGCCCGAAGCCCGACGGCCCGAAGCCCGATTGCTGCGAAGCAGGAAGCGCTCCGGGTTTCAGGATCATCGTCTTTTCGTAGTCGGTGCCATCTTCGACGAGGTACTTGATCTTGTACTTGCCGATCTCCACCGTGTCGTTGTGCGTGAGCAGTTGTTTCTTGATCGCCTTGCCGTTGATGTAGGTTCCGTTCGTGCTGTTCAAGTCTTCGATGAAGACGTCGGAACCTGCCATCTGCAGCACCGCGTGTTCGCCGCTGACGGCGAGGTTGTCGATCACGATGTCGTTGTACGGGCGCCGGCCCAGGGTAGTCTTGTCCTTGGTGATCTGCACCTCCTTGATCACCACACCGTCGAGCGATACGACCAGCTTGCCCATTGCTTGCGACCTTTCTGTCTTGTCTTTTTCCGATTGCGACAGCTTCGTTTGACTGCCTGCTCGACACGGTCAACGCCGGAACGGCCACCACGACCGTGCAGACCCTGCCGGGCCGCTCACCCGCGCAAGGACCACCGAGATATTATCCTTTCCGCCTGCGTCATTGGCAGCGCCGACGAGTGCGGCCACCGCTTCGGGCAAGGATTCGGTGCCGAGAAACACTTGCTGGATGCTCTCGTCGTCGAGCATGTCGGACAGGCCGTCGGAGCATAGCAGGTAGGTGTCGCCCGGCAGCACGTCGTGCAGATGCGTTTCCAGCAGCACCGTGTCTTCCACGCCGACGGCACGCGTCACCAGGTTCTTGTTCGACGAAAACGCCGCTTGCTCGAGCGTGATCAAGCCGGCGTCGATCTGCTCCTGCAGCAGCGAATGGTCGTGCGTGATCTGCGTCAGGCGTCCGCCGCGCAGGCGGTAGCCGCGCGAGTCACCGACGTGGCCGATCAACAGGCGTCCTTCGCGGAACACGCCCAGCACGAGCGTCGTGCCCATGCCGGCGCATTTCGGGTCCGAGTTGGCGGCGTTGAAGATCGCGCGGTTCGCGTTGTCGACGCAAATGTCCATGGCGCGCCGCACGTCGGTGTCGGAGGCGTCGTTTGCGGCTTCGGTGAGCCAGCGGCCGAGCTCACTGATGATGAACGAGGTGGCCATGCTGCTCGCTATCTCGCCGGCGTTGTATCCGCCCATGCCGTCGGCCAGGACCATCAGCGCGTTGGTTTCGTCCAGCGCCACCGAGTCTTCATTGTTGTGGCGCGCCCGCCCCGTATCGGTTGCGCTGAAGAACTCGAGTGTCATGGGTGCAGGGTTCAGGAGCGGTGGCGCGGCAGCGGAAAGGACCGTGGAAGTGGCGAATTGTGCCTCGGAACGAGGCCTGAATCCACGCCACGGAAGGGCCCGCTCACGGCGCAAGTTCGGCTCGCGGCGCTGCGGGCAGGGCCGGCTTGGGCAGGTGCCATCGTCGTGTCGTTGCCCAACCCATATCGCGCCGGTTCTATAGCAGGCGCTTGAGCAGCTTGCCCATCTCCGACGGATTGCGGGTCACCGTGAAGCCGCACTCCTGCATGATTGCCAGCTTTGCATCGGCCGTGTCGGCACCGCCCGAAATCAATGCGCCGGCATGGCCCATGCGCTTGCCGGGGGGGGCAGTGACGCCGGCGATAAAGCCGACGATCGGCTTCTTCATGTGTGCCTTGCACCAGCGCGCCGCTTCGGCTTCGTCGGGGCCGCCGATTTCGCCGATCATGATCACGGCGTCGGTGCCGGGGTCGTCGTTGAACAGGCGCATCACGTCGATGTGCTTCAGGCCATTGATCGGGTCGCCGCCAATGCCCACTGCGCTCGATTGGCCGAGGCCGATTTCGCTGAGTTGCGCCACGGCCTCGTAGGTCAGCGTGCCCGAACGCGACACCACGCCAACCCGCCCGGCCTTATGAATATGTCCCGGCATGATGCCGATCTTGATCTGCTCCGGTGTAATCAGCCCCGGGCAATTGGGTCCGAGCAGCAGCGTTTTCTTGGCCCCGGCTGCCTCGCGTGCGCGCATCTCGCTGCGCACCTCGAGCATGTCGCGCACCGGAATGCCTTCGGTAATGCAAATCGTAAGGTCGAGCTCTGCCTGCACCGCTTCCAGAATCGCCGCGGCCGCGCCCGCGGGCGGCACGTAGATCACGCTGACGGTTGCCCCGGTCGCGCGCGCAGCGTCCTTGACGCTTGCGAAAATCGGTATGCCCTCGAAGTCTTCGCCCGCCCGTTTCGGGTTCACGCCCGCGACGAAACAGTTTCTTCCGTTCGCGTACTCGCGGCACATGCGCGTATGAAACTGGCCGGTCTTGCCGGTGATGCCTTGCGTGATGACTTTCGTGTGCGCGTCGATAAGAATTGACATGGACGTTCCTTGGCGGGCTGGGGTGGCTGGGAGCGACCCTATTTCAGCGCGGCCATGATTTTCTCGGCGGCGTCGGCCATCGAGTCGGCGCTGATGATCGGCAAACCTGAGCCCTGCAAGAGTTGCTTGCCCAGGTCTTCGTTGGTGCCCTTCATGCGCACCACCAGCGGCACGTTCAGGTTCACTGCATGGCATGCGGCGATCACTCCTTGTGCGATCGTGTCGCAGCGCATGATGCCGCCGAAGATGTTGACCAGAATCGCCTTGACCTTGGGGTTGGCGAGCATGATCTTGAATGCCTCGGTCACCTTGTCGGCACTGGCGCCGCCGCCGACGTCGAGAAAATTCGCGGGCTCGCCACCGAACAGCTTGATCGTGTCCATCGTGGCCATCGCCAACCCCGCGCCGTTCACCAGGCAGCCGATGTTGCCGTCGAGCTGAATGTAGGCCAGGTCGAATTTGCTCGCTTCGACCTCCGCCGGATCTTCTTCGTCGAGGTCGCGGTAGGCCGTGATTTCGGGATGCCGGAACAAGGCGTTGCTGTCGAAGTTGAATTTCGCATCGAGCGCCTTGATCTGGCCCGGCTTGCCGCCCGCGGACCCTTCGAGGATGAGCGGATTGATTTCCACCAGGCTCGCATCGGTCGCCATGTAGCAGGCGTAGAGCTTGCTCAGCAGGTCCACCGCCTGGGGCTGCGAAGCACTCGGAATGCCAATGCCGATCACGAGTTCCAGAGCCTGCGCTTCACTCAGCCCGAGCAGCGGATCGATGAACACTTTGAGAATCTTCTCGGGCGTCTTGTGCGCCACTTCTTCGATGTCCATGCCACCTTCCGAACTGGCCATCATCGCCACCTTCTGCGTGGCTCGATCCGTGACGACTGCGACGTAGTACTCGTGGCGGATGTCAGCGCCTTCCTCGATCAGCAAGCGCCGGACTTTCTGACCCGCAGGCCCGGTTTGGTGCGTCTTGAGTTGCATTCCGAGAATCTGGCCCGCGAGCACCTTGACGTCATCCATGCTGCGCGCCAGCTTGACCCCGCCGCCTTTGCCGCGCCCGCCCGCGTGAATTTGCGCTTTCACCACCCAGACCAGGCCGCCAAGCTTTTGCGCCGCCTCGACCGCCTCGCGTACGCTGAACGCCGGGTAGCCGCGAGGAACCGGGATGCCGAACTGGCGAAGGATTTCCTTGCCCTGGTATTCGTGAATCTTCATGGGATTTCGCTGCTTCGGGTTTCGACCGGCATCGATCCGCATGGGCGAAGTCCGCGCGAATCAACGCGCGATCGGTGGCATTTGGCGGCCGAGACTTGCGTCAGCGCGGCAATGTAGCACGCGCGTCGCGAGGCGTTTCTTCGTCGGTGGTTGTTTCCAACGCGGACCCGGCGCCCGGGGCATGTTTGTCATGCAACACGCGCCGAATCACATCGCTCGAAAAGCCGCGCCCAGCAAGAAAACGAGCCTGTTTTTGCGACTCACGCGGATCAGGGGGTGCCGGCGCGGCTGCACCTGGCGGGTAAGCGAACTTGCGCGCCCAGACCGCGCGTGCGCGTTCGATCTCGCTTTGCAGCAGTGCTGCCTCAGACTGCGCCGGCAAGGCCAGGCCGTGTTGCGCCAGCTCCTGGCGGATGCGCCGCAGGCCGAAGCGCTCGGCGCGCACCCGGACCCGAGACTCGACGAAGCGCTGTTGCGACAGATAGCGGTGCGATTCGAGCCAATCCAAAACGGCGTCGACCCGCACCCCGGCCTCGGTGTCGCTCGAATCCGGTTCATTTCCTTGCGCGCTACTCGTGCGAGTCAGGGCGAGAAGTTTGCGGCGCAGCTCGGTGCGGCTGTACTCGCGGCGCGCCAAGCAGGCAAGCGCATGGGTCTTGAGCAGCCGGTCATCCACAAAACGGGGTGCCGGCTCAGAGGCTGGGGGGCAAACCGGATGCACCTGTGCCAGCCACTGCGCCCGACTAGGCGGCGCGGACCTTGGCTGGCGCCGGAACCTCGGTCGTTGCATTCGAGGGCAACAGCGGAATCCCCACCGCTTCGCGAACCTTGTTCTCGATTTCGACCGAAAGCTTCGGATTGTCTTTGAGGAAATCGCGCGCGTTGTCCTTGCCCTGGCCGATTTTTTCGCCCTTGTATGAATACCAGGAGCCGCTTTTTTCGAGCACACGGGCGTTCACGCCCATGTCGATGATCTCGCCCTCGCGGCTGATGCCCTGGCCGTAGAGGATGTCGAATTCGGCGGTCTTGAACGGTGGCGCGATCTTGTTCTTCACGACCTTGACCTTGGTCTCGTTGCCGATCACTTCTTCACCCTTCTTGATCGAGCCGATGCGTCGGATGTCCAACCGCACCGAGGCGTAGAACTTCAGCGCATTGCCGCCGGTGGTGGTTTCGGGTGAACCGAACATGACGCCGATCTTCATGCGGATCTGGTTGATGAAGATGACCATCGTATTGGTCTTCTTGATCGAGCCGGTGAGCTTGCGCAGCGCCTGGCTCATCAGCCGCGCTTGCAAGCCGGGCAGCGAATCACCCATCTCCCCTTCGATCTCGGCCTTGGGCGTGAGGGCAGCGACCGAGTCGATGACAACCAGGTCGACGGAACCGGAGCGCACCAGTGCATCGACGATTTCGAGCGCCTGCTCGCCGGTGTCGGGCTGGCTGATCAGCAGTTCTTGAAGGTTGACGCCGAGCTTTTGCGCGTACTGTGCGTCCAGGGCGTGCTCGGCATCGATGAAGGCACAAGTGCCGCCGAGTTTTTGCATCTCGGAAATCACCTGCAGCGTCAGGGTGGTCTTGCCGGAGGACTCGGGCCCGTAAACTTCGACGACACGCCCGCGGGGCAGGCCACCCACGCCCAACGCGATGTCCAAGCCCAGGGATCCGGTGGAGACGACTTCGATATCGTCGATCACTTCGCCTACGCCCAGGCGCATGATCGAGCCCTTGCCGAACTGCTTTTCAATCTGCGCCAACGCCGCCTGCAAGGCCTTGGCCTTTTCCGTGTTGAGAGTCTTGACGTTCGTGTCCATAGGGTTCTCCTGAAAGGTGGACCAGAGTATCGGCACAAACTGGGTATTTGTACAGTAGTTGAATATTTCGTGGGGTGATTCAGGCCGGTTTCGCCTTGCGCAACATATCGAACAGGCAAGCGTCGTCCAGGCTTGCCATCGAGTTGTCGCAAGCGCGTGCGAATAGCGCCGCCGCCGCCGCCCCGACGCTGACGTCGAAACCAGCCGCTGCAGCCATGCCGAGGGCGAGCCGAACATCTTTATCCAGGAGCGAGGTATGCGCACGCGGCGCAAGATCGCCGGCAATGGCGCGAGGAAGACGATCGCTGCAAATCCAACTTTGGCCGCTCGATTGCTCGATCACAGCGAGCGTGCGCCCCGGATCCAGGCCGACGCGTTCTGCCAGCGCCAAGGCCTGTGCGGCGCCCGCAAGGTTGATCGCCGCCAACAGGTTGTTCACGAGTTTGGTGCGCGCACCGTCGCCGGCCCGCGGCCCGACCCGAAACACAGGGTCGGCCAGCGCGCGCAGCAGCGCCGAGTGGCGCTCGAACAAGGCATCGTCGCACGCCACCATCAAACTCATGCGCCCCGCGCGCGCGCGAAGCGGCCCCCCGGACATCGGCGCATCGACGCAAGGCAATCCAACTGCAGCCAGGCGACGCGCGATTGATTCGGTCTGGTCTGGCGCGATCGTCGGGCACAACACGATGCAGGGCTTGTTCTCCTGCGACGCAACGCCTTCGTGTGGATCGAACAGCACGCTCTCGGCTTGGCGAGCGTCAACGACGCAAATGACGACTCTGTCCGCAACCGCGGCAACGGCCGCAGGCGATGCGCACACGCGCGCACCCAGGCCCTCGGCCATCCGTTCGCGTGCCGGCTCAATGTCGCGCACCATGACCTGCCAGCCTTGCTCAATGAGTCGACCGGCCATCGCCAGGCCCATGTTGCCGACGCCGATGATTCCGACCCTCACGCCCGGGCCCAGCCTGATGCCTGGCTCACGGCGCCTCAACTCTGAATCAGGCGCCGGCTCTTGGCGATCGACATCAGGATGCCCAGACCCAGGCCCAGCGACAACATCGCTGTGCCGCCGTAACTGAGAAAGGGCAACGGGATTCCCACCACCGGCAGCACACCGCTGACCATTCCCAGGTTGACGAACGCGTAAGTGAACAAGCTCAGCGTGATACCTCCGGCAAGAAGCCGCGTGAAGAGGGTGGGCGCTTCCGCGGCAATCATCAAGCCGCGAATGATCAGGAAGGTGAAGCCCAGCAGCAACGCGGCGCAGCCGAGCAGGCCAAATTCTTCGGCGAATGCCGCGAAGATGAAATCGGTGGTGCGTTCAGGAATGAACTCCAGGTGCGTCTGCGTGCCTTTCAGGTAGCCCTTGCCGGCGAGACCCCCCGAGCCGATCGCGATCATTCCTTGAATGGTGTGGAAACCCTTTCCCAGCGGGTCGGTGCTTGGGTCGAGCAGGGTGCACACCCGATGCTTCTGGTAGTCGCGCAGCAACGGCCATTTCACGTCGGGTCGGCAAATCTGCGCTTCCGAGGCGACCAAGGCCACGACCGCCACCACGCCAATCACCAATATCGAGATCACCAGCCGCGACGACAGTCCGGCGAAGAAGATCACGTACAGGCCTGCGGACAACACCAGAATGGCCGTGCCAAGGTCGGGCTGTTTCACGATCAACCCGACCGGCACGGCGAGCAGCGCCAACGCGACCAGATAGTCCATCACCCGCAGTTGCCCCTCGCGGCGCTGAAACCACCACGCCAAAAGCAACGGCATCGCGATCTTGAGAACTTCTCCCGGCTGAACGACCACGCCCAGGTCGAGCCAGCGCTGCGCACCCTTCTTGGTGATCCCATACATTGCCGTGGCGATCAAGAGCCCCACGCCGATGGTGTACAGCGGCAAGGCGAGAGACATCAGCCGCTGTGGCGAAATCTGCGCCGCGAGAAACAGGACGACGAGACCGAGCAGCATGTTCCTCGCATGGCCGGAAAAGCGCGCCCGATAGTCGAACCCGGCCGAATACATGGTCACCAACCCCGCAATGGCGAGCAATGCGATCGCGATCAACAAGGGCGGATCAAAGCCGCTGAACACCGGCCGCAGCCGCTGCCAAAGCGTCGACTCTGCGTAGGCAACGCTCATGGCGCAGCACCCTCAGCGGCAATGTCGATCACCGCAGTGATGCCCGGCAACGCGTGGTCGGCGGCATGGCGCGGTTTGCCGATGGGGGCGCCGGATTTGCCGATGCGCGTCGCAGCCATATCCTCCGCGCTCGGCACCAGCCCCAGCAAGGCATAGTCGAAGACGCGGCGAGCGATCGGCGCTGCCGCTTCCGAGCCGAAGCCCGAATTTTCAACGACGATCGCCAGAGCGATCGTCGGCGCCTCAATCGGCGCAAACGCGATGTACAGGGAATGGTCGCGCTGGTATTCGTCGATCTTCGATGCGTTGTACTTTTCGTTCTGCTTGATGCCGATCGCCTGCGCCGTTCCGGTCTTGCCGCCGCTCTTGTACGGCGCGCCGCCGAACGAGCGCGCCGACGTGCCCTCCTGAGTGACCCCGTGCATGGCGCGTTGAATGAACGCGGCATGCTCGGCCAGGTACGGCAGCGCCGGCAATGCGTCGCTCGCGATGCGCTTGCGCGCGCGCGTGGTCACATCCTCGATCTCGCGCACCAGACGCGGCTTGAAGCGCAGGCCGCCGGTGGCCAGTGTGGCCGTGGCACTGGCCATCTGCAACATCGTGAAGCTGTTGTAGCCCTGGCCGATGCCCAGCGAAATCGTATCGCCGGCGAACCAGCGCTGTTGTTCGGGTGTTTTGAAGAAACGGCGCTTCCACTCGGTGGAGGGCAGCAGACCGGTCACCTCGCCATCGATGTCGATACCGGTCTTGCGGCCGAAGGCCAGCGGTTCGAGCTGCTCGTGCATGACGTCCACGCCGAGTTCGTTGGCCAGCGAGTAGTAGTACACGTTGCTCGACTTGACGATGCTGCGCATCATGTCCACCGGCCCCAGGCCTTTGTCGTCGTGGCTGCGGAACGTATGGTTGCCGAACTGGAAGGTGCCACCGTCGAAGATCACCTGGTTCGGCCCGCGTTTACCGGTGTTGAGCGCGGCCATCGCCAAGAATGGTTTGATCGTCGAACCTGGCGGGTAGGTTCCGCGCAGGGCACGGTTCAGCAAGGGCTTGTCGAGCGATTCGTTCAGTTCACGCCAGGATTCGAAGTCGATGCCGTCGACGAACAGATTCGGATCGAACGCGGGTTTGCTCACCAGTGCCAGGACTTCGCCATTGCGCGGGTCCAGGGCGACGAGCGCGCCGCGCCGAGCGCCGAACATGTCTTCGACCAAGGCCTGCAGCCGAATGTCCACCGACATCATCAACATGTTGCCCGGTGTTGCCGCGCGGCTCTTGAGGAGGCGCACGGCGCGTCCGCCGGCACTGGTCTCGACTTCCTCGAACCCTGCCAGGCCATGCAGTTCGCTCTCATAGCTTTGCTCGACACCCAGTTTTCCGATGTATTCCGTGCCGCGGTAGTTGCTCGCGTTTTCGGATTCGTCCAGAACGTCTTTTTCGGCCGGGTTGATGCGGCCGATATACCCCAGCAAATGGCTGCCGATCTCGCCGAACGGATAGTTGCGAAACAAGCGCGCCTTGACTTCGGCGCCGGGGAAACGAAAGCGTTGCGCGAGCAAGCGCGCGACTTCCTCATCGCTGAGCTTGGTGCGAATCGGCAGCGAGTCGAGATTCTTGTGCTCTTCCAACATGCGCCGAAAGCGCTTGCGGTCTCGGCTCTGGATGTCCACCACCTGTGCCAAGTCGTCGATCAGCGCGTTGAGGTTGTCGACTCTCGAGGGCGTGATCTCGAGCGAATAGGCGGAGTAGTTGTTCGCCAGAACAACACCGTTGCGATCGACGATCATGCCGCGGTTGGGAACGATGGGCGCAACCGTGATCCGGTTGCTCTCGGCCTGCGCGGTGAGCTCAGCGAACTTGATAACCTGCAGGTAGATCAGGCGCGTGCCGAGCAAACCGAAGGCGACCAGGACGAAAGCCGCTGCGGCGCCGACACGCATGCGAAAGCGCCACAAATCCAACTCGACGTTCTTCAGCTCCATCAGGCGGCCACTCCCGGCTGCAACGCGGGCCGACCCACAGTCCCCGGGTCCTCGCAGCGGGTTTGTCGCCGACCGTGGCAGGCTTGCTTCACAGCGGACGGTTCATGTCCGGGTCGGGCGCGCGGCGCTGCGGAGCGAGCAACAGGGCGCACGCGAGCGGCCACAACAGCGAAGCGAACACGGGGGCAAGCAAGATCTGCCAGCCCGGAAATGCATGGCCCGCCACCATGTGAACCAGCACCGACACGGTTTGCGCCGCATACCAGAGCGGAAGAATCTGCACCGCCTGTGCGGCCGGTGAAAACCTGCTCAGCCGTCTGTGAATGGATACCGCGAAGTAGCTCAGCAGGCTGTACGCCAAAGCATGTTGACCCAGCAGCGCCGCGGCGTTCACGTCCATCGCGAGCCCGAATACGAACGCCGCGCCGACACCCACACGGCGCGGTTGGTGCAAATTCCAGAATACGAGGACCAACGCCAGGAAATCCGGCATCGCGCCCAGGCGGCCCAGCGGGATGAGATTGAGCGCCAATGCAACCAGCAGGCTCAGCCAAATGAACCAGGGATTGACTGGCAACAGCAGCTGATCATCGCCGCGGCCCATGATCACACCGATTCTCCCGGTCGCGTGGCGCTACCCATAGGCGTCATTTTCGCGCGCCGCGCCGGCCCTTTGCTGTCGATTCCGTGGGTGTTGAATCGGGCTTTGGCGGCATTTGCACGCCAATGGGCTCGAGCACGAGGACGTGGCGCACACTGCCGGGCACGACCGCCGGGGTGAGTGCGACACGCGCGAAGCCGGAATCCGGCTTGCGATCGACCAGCGCTACGGTTGCCACCGGCAGCCCCGGCGGATAGACGCCATCGAACCCAGTCGTCAGCAATCTGTCGCCCACCTGAACGTCGGCGTTGACCACAACGAAGCGCAACTCCAGCCCCGCAAGGCCGCCGAACGCGGCACTTCTGGCTTGGCTGCGGGCATTCAACACCAGAATTGCGGCGTCCTTGTCGGTCAAGAGAGTCACTTCGCTCGACAGCGGATAGACCCGCGTCACCTGCCCGAGCACGCCGTCTTCATTGATCACCGGCGAAGCCAAGACCACACCCTGCGTCGAACCCCGATCGATAATGAGTTTGCGGGTATAGGGGTCGCTCGCTTCATACAGAATCTGGGCCGGCTGCGAGCGTACGCTCAAGCCTGGGCGCAAATCGATCAGGCTGCGCAGGCGCGAATTCTCGACTTCGAGTTGTTCGACACGCAACGCCCTTTCGGATTGGGCAGCCAATTGCCGACGGGCGGCGGCTTCACGCTCCGTGGCCCGCTCCAAGGCGCGCTCCAGCCCAACCAGGTATTCGCTCCCGCTGCGCCACGCCTGGACCGGCGCCAGAAGGACACGTTGCACTGGATGCAACACGATTGCGAATGCGGTGCGCAGCGGCTGGGTGATCTGCAATCGCGTGTCGGCGATCATCAGAAACACCGCCAACGCTGCAAAGAAACTCAGCTTGGACAGCGCCGATGGCCCCTGACGGAAGAACGGTGGCGGAGTGTTGTCGAAAGTACCCTGTGACATGGGGGCAGGCCCTCCGGGCGGGCAGGTGAATGCGGGGACCGTTGCAGGCGAAACAGGCAGCGACGCGAGGGCATGCGCGCAAGCGCCCGCCGTGCACCGTGCTCACTCCGACGTGAATAACCCGCCGAGCCGCTCCATCCGCTCCAGCGCCATGCCGCAGCCGCGCACCACGCAAGTCAGGGGGTCTTCGGCCACCAGCACCGGTAGGCCGGTTTCCTCGGCGAGCAGTCGGTCCAGGTCGCGCAGCAAGGCGCCACCTCCGGTGAGCATCATGCCGCGCTCGGCGATATCAGCGCCCAGTTCGGGCGGCGTCTGTTCCAGTGCGTTCTTCACGCTCGAGACGACTTGGTTCAGCGGGTCGGTGAGCGCTTCCAGCACTTCGTTGCTGCTGATCGTGAAGCTGCGGGGTACGCCTTCGCTCAGATTGCGGCCCTTGACTTCCATCTCCTTGACCTCGGAACCGGGAAACGCGCTGCCAATGCTCTTCTTGATGCTTTCGGCGGTTGGTTCGCCAATCAGCATGCCGTAGTTGCGTCGGATGTAGTTGATGATCGCTTCATCAAACTTGTCGCCGCCGACGCGCACACTGCCCTTGTAGACCATGCCGCCCAGGCTGATGACGCCGACTTCGGTGGTACCCCCACCGATGTCCACGACCATTGAACCGTTGGCCTCGTTCACGGGCAGGCCGGCTCCGATTGCGGCCGCCATCGGCTCTTCGATCAGATAAACCTCGGAGGCGCCGGCCCCAAGCGCCGATTCGCGAATCGCGCGGCGCTCGACCTGCGTCGAACCGCATGGCACGCAGATGATGATCCTCGGGCTGGGCCGAAAGATCGAGCGCGGGTGCACCATCTTGATGAACTGTTTGAGCATCTGCTCAGTGACGGTGAAGTCGGCGATCACGCCGTCCTTCATCGGGCGAATGGCTTCGATGTTTCCCGGCACCTTGCCGAGCATTGCCTTGGCTTCGGTGCCCACGGCCAGGATTGTCTTTTTGCCATGCGGCCCGCCTTCATGGCGAATCGCAACCACTGAAGGCTCGTCGAGAACGATGCCCCTGCCACGCACGTAAATCAGCGTGTTCGCAGTTCCTAGATCGATGGCAAGGTCTGTCGAAAAGTGACGCCGAAAGGATGCAAGCATGGTGCGGGCAGTGAGGCGACTGGTCGAGACCACCCGGGGCAGGGCGGATCGCACCGTTGTTACGACGTGATCCCCGCACCGAACCGGCAAATCAACGACCTGCCGCAGGCGCAAGAGACTCTGGATAACCGGGGATAATACCCTAGCTATGCAGCATTTTCACCTGCGCAACCTCGCCGAATTGGGCCAACCATGGCATTGACACCGCAAGATGTTGCCCGCATTGCGCATCTTGCACGCTTGGACCTCAGCGCTGACGAGCGGGCCGCGATGCTCACGCAACTCAACGCCTTCTTCAGCATCGTTGAGCGCATGAGCGCGGTTGACACCAGCGGTGTCGAGCCGCTGTACACGCCGCTGTCGGCAATCCAGGAAACGAGCCTGCGCCTGCGCGAAGATGCCGTCAGTGAAGTCGACAACCGCGAAGCAAACCAACGCGGCGCGCCGGCCGTGATCGACGGCCTGTACCTCGTGCCCAAGGTCATCGAGTGAAGCCTTTGCATGAATTGGGCGTGCGCGAACTCGCCAATGCATTGGCGGCGCGCCAGACCAGCAGCGTCGAAGTCACCGAGCACCTCCTGGCGCGCTTGCAGGCGCAGGCGTCTCTGGGTGTACTGCTGGCCAGCGACAAAGAGGTCTCGCTGGCCCATGCGCGCGCCGCTGACGCGCGCCGCGCGCGCGGTGAAACCGGCCCGTTGCTGGGTGTTCCCCTGGCGCACAAAGACATCTTTGTGACACGCGAAATGCCCAGCACCGCAGGCTCAAGGATGCTCGAAGGCTATGCCAGTCCTTTCGATGCGACCGTCGTGGCGAACTTGGCCAAGGCTGGGGCGGTGATGCTGGGCAAGCTCAACTGCGACGAATTCGCGATGGGCTCGAGCAACCAGAACTCCGCCTATGGACCTGTAAGAAACCCGTGGGATCCGACGCGCGTACCGGGCGGCTCTTCAGGCGGTTCGGCGGCGGCGGTCGCCGCCCGCTTGATGCCTGCGGCAACGGGCAGCGATACCGGTGGCTCGATTCGCCAGCCCGCGAGCTTCACCGGCGTCAACGGCATCAAGCCGACCTATGGCGTGTGCTCGCGGTATGGCATGGTTGCGTTCGCGTCGAGCCTCGATCAGGCCGGCCCGCTGGCGCGCAGTGCGCAAGACTGCGCACTGCTGCTCAGCGCGATGAGCGGGTTCGACGAGCGCGACTCGAC
>JAEMQF010000408.1 GCA_022758925.1 Burkholderiales bacterium
GAGCCACAGCAGCCATGACAGGCTGCGCTTGAATGCTGGCGAGGGATGAAGTGCACGCATTGGGAGCCGGATCTTACGCCGCGACGACGACGACGACGATTCAGCGCCGCACTGTCCGTGTCGTGTCGGAGTCGGCCTGGGGGCGATGGGGTTTTGAATCGGCATCGGCAATGGCAGCATCGTTTCGAAGTGCGTGGCATCGGCGGCCCGCCAACCGGCGATCATTCCGCTACCGCACACCAAGTCATTCATGGGGGTAGGCGTGGCCGACGGCGAATGCAGCATCGCCACCGGCATCGCCCTGTAGTTCGTCAGCGCGAAGCCGTTCGCGGCTTGAGGCACAGTCGGCGGCGCGACCGGGCTGCGCGCTGGCCTTATTCCCCCATTTCAGGTGAGCGATGGTCCGCGAACGCGCTCGACGGCCTTGCGGTCGCGACAGCGCGGCAGGCCATTCATTTGATGCACGCGCGCGACGCACCTTCACCCGCCCTGGCGGAGGGCCGGCACTGGAACATGGTCGCGCACAACCGCATCGCGCCCCGGCTGCCGGCCGACATCGACGAGCTGCCGCTGATCCCGCCGATCAATGTGCAGCGCCTGAGCCTGCACCAAAACGGCCGCGAAGATGGCCAGCTCGCCAGCGAGCTGGGCGGCGTGGTGTTTTCGCTGCGACTCAAGACATCATTCGGCGTGATGAGCTTCATCAGCATAACGAGGATTTTCGGGACAGCGGCGGATGTGACGCTGCAGGAGCTCGCGATCGAGACGCTGTTTGCGGCTGATGAGGCGACCACTATGTTGCTGCGCGGCCTGGCCTGGCCTGGCCTGGCCTGGGGCACGACCGGGCAGAACTCGACCGTTCCCTGCACTCCTGAAGTTATGCTTCCCGCTTCACCACTCCGTTCCCAATTGCACCGTGAACCTTGAACCGAAGGATTGGATCGCGCTAGTGGCGCTGGCCGGAACCATCGGAAACTTTTGGTGGACGTATCGGAACAAGCGAACTGAGGATCAGCGCTGGAAGTCTTTGAACGACGGGCGCTTCGACCTAAAGGATTTGAAGGTCAAGCCCTGGCGCGAGCTTTCTCGTGACGAGGCCAGCGGTATCGATTGGGGCCACGATGTGCAGCTTTTGGGGGGCCAACTGCCCACAGGGCACTTCCGCTTGCCGTACTGCATCGCTGCTCGGCGCATCAGTGACGGCGAATTGGTGCCGGCCTGGACTCCTGTCACAACCTTAGCCGAGGCAGGGAAGGAGGCGGCCCGCCTTGGTATCGACTCCGGTACGTTGATTCTTTGTCGAATGGTTCGACCAGAATTCACCTTCGAGAATCTCGGCAAGACAGATGCTGTCGACGGAACGTTGGACGTGTGGGCAAGGGTCGACAAGGGTGAGTGGATAAAGGCGTTTCACACCACCAGTCCAGCCACGCTTCCGCCGCGCAAGGAAAGTGGGTTCTTTTTCGACATGTTCTTGCCGCTCTCAGCGCCGTTTCCAATGTTGTTTGAGTTCAAGATCAAAAGCCAGTACAAGACCGTGGAGGGTGGAGCGCGGTCGAAGGAGCTTGCGGTGTCGTGGCAAGTCTCAACCGATTCCTGCTTCTACGGAACGGTCGCATTGCCTACGCCGAGCCCTGGATAGACATGGTCAGGCGAGCTCGGCCACCAGCGAGTCGGCAAGACGCGACTGGGTTTGTCGCGCCTGTGTCAGCCACTGCCGTAGATCGGAGCAGAGGCGGCGAAGTTCTTCGATGCGGGCGACGATGCGACTCTGTTCGGCCAGTGGTGGCAACGGCATGACATAACGTTTGAGGCGGTTTGCCGCGAGATTTGGCTGCGCGGATCCATTGTCGAACCGCTTTATGAGCTCTCTGCCAAGTGGGCCAGTCAGGAAGTAGTAGGCGTACTTCCGATCCACGGCTTCATTCAATCGAATGATTACCAACGACGAGGCTACGGCACCCTCGGACAAATCAACAATTGCGGTCTTGCCAAGTGCTCCACGAAGGCAATACAGCAAATCCCCCGCCTGCATCTTCCCGCTCCGCAACGAGTCAAACTTCTTCCTTGTCAGGTAATGCATTGAGTCGGGCGACAGCGTTCCGTCTGGCTCGATGTGGCCAGCGTTGACGAATGGCAAACCTGACGCGACGTATTCGGCCCTGTTTGGATAGTTCTTGCCGCGGTCACCGTTGATCAATTCAGCCACCCAGCCCAGCCTAACCCAACGCCAACTGATTGGAATTTCGAAGGGGAGTTCGCTTGCATCAATCGGATTCTGTTGTGCGTTGACCCCACTCTGGAAACTTGAAGCGACGGGCCCTTCTGTTGGCTCTCGGCGGACGAGTCTGCCCTCCATTGCGACGGCAAGGATGGTGCGCTCAAGCTCATCAATTGCCTCGGGCCGGTCGAGAAGCAGGTCGAAGTGCTCGGCGACGCGCTGCCAGTTCTCGGCCAGTGCATGTGCAGACTCGCTGGCGGCCAGGGCATCGAACAGTGTGGACGTAAGCCGCGCATGCTGCTCGTCGGCCAGCCGCCCGTTTTGCTCCAGCACGTCGCAGAGCTTCATCAGTTCTTCAACGCGGGCGACTATGCGGCGTTGCTCTTCGATTGGCGGTAGAGCAATCGTGATTGATCCAATATGGCCCTGGTTGACGGTCTTCTGTCCTGCAGTGGATACGAAGAGCGACGCAATTCTTTCCCTTACGCTCGCTGAGTCACCTGCGAGTCGAAGGTACTCTGGGCAAACGACCGCTGGATCGAAACGCATGCGGATGAAGTGATCGCAATGAATAGCGTCCATGTCCGTACGACACACGATGAAGCGGCCGACCAAGGAAGCGCTTCCGTTCACGCGAATCACGAGAATGTCGCCAAGCTTTAGCGCATATTTCGCACGGTCAAATGCTCGAATTGGAAGGACCCGTGGTTCGGTGGGCTTGATTTCGCCTTCAGAAATATCAGCGAGTCGAACGACTGTAGTCGGCAAGCCGCCATGGTCGCCACGGCTCGATGCGCCGTTTTGAAACGTCGGGCCCAAGTCTGTCAGCCGAACCACGGGCCACGAATTGCCGAATCCTGGAGACGAGCGACCAGGCTGCGACGTCAATCGGCCACTGAGAGCCGACGAGACGATCAGCGACCGCAGGCGCTGAATTCCGCGTTCCGAAGTCGCCAGGAGTTCAAACTGGCGATGAGTTGGCGATTCAACTTGAGCAACATACCTCGCACTCCCCTCCTCCACCCGCAACCCCGCCGTCACGCGCCACCCTCCCCCGCCCGCTGCAACAAGGCCATCGTCGGGTCGCCGCGCGTTGCAGCGTGCAATTCCAAATCGCTGGGCACGGCGGCCCAATGCTTCGTCCCTGTCAATTCGCTACGCAGCGCGAAGCGAATTCGCTGATCCCGAAGCGCAGTCAATGCCCCACGTACCTGGGTCACGCCGATGCCGTCTGCGCCAGTGGGACGCTCTCCAGGTACACCGAGTCCGGGTCGAGGTCGATGCCCCCGGGCCAGCTGACCGTCCCGTGGTCGGCCTGAACCAACGCAAAGAATCCCGGTTCGCGCAGCCGTTCGAACACGGGGTAGGCCAGGTAGGGGCTCACGTCCATGCGGCGTTGCTCGCCATTGTTGAAATGCAGCAGCAAGGCTCGGCCCTCGGCCGGGGTGACAGCGGTGACTCGCGGGTTCATGGTGGGTTACTTCTCACTTCAATGGGTCGGGTAGAAGCTGCTGATGAGGGGCATGGCCGACTCGGATGGCTGCGCGCCCCTATTGTCGCGCCAGTGCAGTACCAAGCAAGGCGTTGAGCTGGTCCCGAATCCCCTGCGCGTCGGCCTGCAGCCTGCCGTACTCTGCCAGCAGATCGTCCGCGTCGTGGCTCACCTCGGGGCCGGAGTGCGGGTTCTTCTGGTCGAGGTTGAAGCCTGCGGCCTTAACGACCAGCTGCAATCGACCTTGACGTTCAAGTCGCTCATCGTGATCGGCGCGGGGCCTTGCTCGGCAGCCTGGCCTGGCTCCTGACTCAGCGCGCACGAACGGTGGAGTCGCTGCCCCGCGCAGCGCCGTTGCCACCGCCAGCGCTCGCAATTTGGCGACACCACCCGGTGCCGTCGCCAGCGCGAATCCGCGCATGTGGGTCGGCTCAATCTGCGACAAATACCTCGCACTCCCCTCCTCCACCCGCAGCACCGCCGTCACGCCCCTCCCTCCCCCGCCCGCGCTGCCTCGATCAACGCCCGGTCCCGTTCCAACTCCGCCTTCAACTCGTCTTCCGTCGGCAGCCACAGCCGATAGCGGCTGGCGAAGAGTTGTTCGCTGTCAGCGAGCAGTGAATAGCGCGCCACGGCTTCGTTGCGTTCGCTGCTCAAGATCAGGCCGAGCGTCGGGTTGTCGCCGGCCTGGCGCTGCTGCTCGTCGAAGACGCGCACGTACATGTCCATCTGGCCTACGTCCTGGTGGCTGAGCTTGCCGACCTTCAGGTCCACCAGCACAAAGCACTTCAGCACGTAGTTGTAGAAGACGAGGTCGATGAAGCAGTCTTCGTTTTCCACGCGCAAGTGGCGCTGGCGGGCGACGAAGGCGAAGCCCTTGCCCAGTTCGAGCAGGAACTTGTGCAACTGGTCGAGCAGGCCCTGCTCTACGTCTTTCTCGTACAGCGCGGCGCCGGGCTGGGCGCCCAGGAACTCCAGCACATAGGGGTCGCGGATAAAGTCGCGCGGGTCGGGTGCGGCGTGGGCCTGGATCAGCGCGCCGGCTTCGGCTTGAACGGCGGCCTTGTCCTGGCTGGACAGGAGCCGCTCGTAGTACAAAGTGCCGATTTGGCGGTCCAGCGCACGCACGCTCCAGCCCTGGCCTGCCGCTTCGTCGGCATACCAGCGGCGCGCCGCGGCGTCTTGCACGCGCATCAACAGGCGGTAGTGCGACCAGCTCAATTCTCTCCACGCTGTGGAGAGAATCGGAAACTCCAGATGGAACTGGCGAAAGTTCCACAGGCTCTGCGCCGAGAAGCCCTTGCCGAACTCTACCGTAAGCCGCTCGGCCAGCAGCGGCAGCGTGCGCTCGCCGTACGCGGCGCGCGCTTGGCCACCTTGCTCGCCTTCCACGATGAGCCTGCCTACATGCCAATAGGTCTGCACCATCGCGTCGTTGACGCTGCGGCGCACCTGTTGGCGCGCCAGGGTCAGCAGTTCGCGAATCTGGCTGTGCAGCTGCTGGAACGCGGGATCGGCCGGCGTGGCCCCTGCAGCCAGGGCCACGGGATTGAGGCTGGCGCGCTTCTTCGTCATGCCCTGCCCCCCAACGCCGCGCCGAGCAGCGCCTTGAGCTGATCGCGAATCCCCTGCGCTTCGGCCTGCAGCCGCTTGAACTCTGCCAGCAGCTCGTCGGGGTCGTGGCTCACCTCGGGGCCGGCGTGCGGGTTTTTCTGATCGAGGTTGAAGCCTGCGGCCTTGATCGCTTCAATGCCCACCTTCCACGCGAATTCGCATTCCACGCGGCTCGCAAAGCCATCGGCTTCAGCGCCCCACCAGGCCTTTTCGGCATCGAACTCCTCGATGCGGATCGGCTTGGTCTTGTTGTAGTTCTTCGCGCCTGCCGGATACGGGTGCTCGTAGTACCACACGGTTGAAGTCGGCTGGCCCTTGGTGAAGAACAGCAGGTTCGTCTTGATGCCGGTGTAGGGGCTGAACACGCCGTTGGGCAGGCGCACGATGGTGTGCAGGTTGCACTCGGCCAGCAGTTGCTCCTTGATGCGGCTCTTCACGCCTTCGCCGAACAGCGTGCCGTCGGGCAGCACCAGCGCGCCGCGGCCGTTGTCGCGCAGCAGGCGCTTGATCAACACGAGGAACAGGTCAGCGGTTTCCTTGGTGCGCACGTCGGCCGGAAAACCCTGCTCGATGCCCGGCTCCTCGATGCCGCCGAACGGCGGATTCGTGATGATGACTTCGACCTTTTGATCCGACGTCCAACTCGTGTAGGGGCGCTCCAGCGTGTTGCCGTGCACCACCTGGCTCGGCACTTCGATGTCGTGCAGCATCAGGTTGGTGACGCACAGCATGTGCGGCAACTGCTTCTTCTCGAAGCCGCCGATCGAGCGTTGCAGCGTGGCCTGGTCTTCTTCGTTCCTGACCTGTCTGCGCAGGTGTTCGATGGCGCAGACCAGAAAGCCGCCGGTGCCGCACGCCGGGTCGAGCACGCGCTCGCCGAGGCGGGGATTGACCATATCGACCATGAACTGCGTGACGGCGCGCGGCGTGTAGAACTCGCCCGCGTTGCCGGCGCTCTGCAAGTCCTTGAGGATTTTTTCGTAGATGTCGTTGAACTGGTGGCGCTCGGTCTGGCGGTTGAAGTCGATCGCGTTCAGCTTGTTGATCACCTGGCGCAGCAACTGGCCGCTCTTCATGTAGTTGTAGGCGTCTTCGAACACGCTGCGCACCACAAAACCGCGCGGGTTGCGCTCCGCGTCACCCGGCAGGTTCTTCAGCTTCGGAAAGAGATCGCCGTTCACGAAGTCGAGCAGAGGGTCACCAGTCAGGCCCTCGGCATCGGCCGCCCAATTGCGCCAGCGCAGGTGTTCGGGGATCGGGCTCTTGTACGCGCCGCGCGTGAGTTCGAGTTCTTCTTCCTGCGCGTCGAAGACTTTCAGGAACAGCAGCCACGTGAGCTGCGAGATGCGCTGCGCGTCGCCATCGACGCCGCTGTCCTGGCGCATGACGTCCTGGATCGACTTGACGACGGAGGAGAGGTTGGACATCGCGGGTCAGGGGCCAGGGCTGGAGAGTTCATGTTCGATGCTGCGCAGCGCAGCATCGTATTGCGCGCGGCCGCCGAAGCTCTTCACCAGTTCTGTCGGCGTGCCCAGTTTGTCGAGCGGCGGCACGCGCAGCACCTCGATGCTTTCGATGGTCTGCACGCCTTCGTCGGCGTACTTGTCGATCAGCGCTTCGATCACCTTGCGCGCCACCTCGCCGTACTTGGCGAAGGCGTTGCGTTTCTTGACTCTGTTGGCGCGTTCGCGCCGTGTGCGCGGCGGCATGTCGTAGGCCACGTGCAGCAACAGGTCGAA
>JAEMQF010000296.1 GCA_022758925.1 Burkholderiales bacterium
GGCTGGCTCGGGCAAAGGCAAGATCGAGGTCAAACGCACCGTCTGCGGCCACTGCTCGGTGGGCTGCGCGGTCGACGCAGTCGTCGAAAACGGAGTCTGGGTGCGCCAGGAGCCGGTGTTCGATTCGCCGATCAACCTCGGCGCCCATTGCGCCAAGGGCGCCGCGCTGCGCGAACACGGCCACGGCGAGTTTCGCCTGAAATACCCGATGAAGCTGGTGGACGGCAAGTACCAGCGCATCGGCTGGGACCAGGCGCTGGACGAGATCAGCGCGAAGATGAAGGAGCTGCGCGCGCAAAGCGGCCCGGATTCGATTTTTGTCGTCGGCTCGAGCAAGCACAACAACGAGCAGGCGTATCTGATGCGCAAGTGGATGAGCCTGTGGGGATCGAACAATACCGACCACCAGGCGCGAATCTGCCACTCGACCACGGTTGCCGGTGTCGCCAACACCTGGGGCTACGGGGCGATGACGAATTCGTACAACGACATGCAGAACAGCAAGGCAGCGCTGTACATCGGCTCGAACGCGGCCGAAGCGCACCCGGTGTCGATGCTGCACATGCTGCACGCCAAGGAAACCGGGACGAAGATGATCGTCGTCGACCCGCGTTTCACGCGTACCGCGGCGAAGGCCGACGAATACGTGCGCATCCGCTCGGGTTCCGACATTCCGTTCCTGTTCGGCGTGCTGCACCACGTGTTCAAGAACGGCTGGGAAGACAAGAAGTACATCAACGACCGCGTCTACGGCATGGACAAGGTGCGTGAAGACGTGATGGCGAACTGGACCCCCGACAAGGTGCTCGATGCCTGCGGCGTCGATGAGGCGACCTGCTTCAAAGTGGCGAAGATCATGGCCGAGAACCGGCCGAGCACGATCGTCTGGTGCATGGGCCAGACCCAGCACACGATCGGCAACGCGATGGTGCGCGCGTCGTGCATCCTGCAACTGGCGCTGGGCAACATCGGCGTCAGCGGCGGCGGCGCCAACATCTTCCGCGGCCACGACAACGTGCAAGGCGCGACCGACGTCGGCCCGAACCCCGACTCGCTGCCCGGCTACTACGGTCTGGCGGAAGGCTCGTTCAAACACTACGCCGCCGCCTGGGGCGTCGACTTCGAGTGGATGAAGAAGCAGTACGCGCCGGGCATGATGGGCAAGCCCGGCATGACGGTGTCGCGCTGGATCGACGGCGTGATGGAGAAGAACGAGCTGATCGACCAGGAAAGCAACCTGCGCGGCCTGTTCTTCTGGGGCCACGCGCCGAACTCGCAAAGCCGCGGCCTGGAGATGAAGAGCGCGATGGACAAGCTCGACTTGCTCGTCGTCATCGATCCCTACCCTTCCGCGACTGCGGCGATGGCGGCGATGCCGGGCAAGAAGGAAGAGCTGAACCCGAAGCGCGGCGTCTATCTGCTGCCGGCGGCGACGCAGTTCGAAACCTCGGGCTCGGTGACGGCGTCGAACCGCTCGATCCAGTGGCGCGAAAAAGTGATCGAGCCGCTGTGGGAAAGCCGCACCGACCACATGATCATGTACCAGCTGGCGCAGAAGCTCGGCTTCGACAAGGAGCTGATGGCGCGCACCAAGCTTGTCGCCGGGCGCGGCGGCATGATGGAGCCCGAGGTCGAGTCGATCCTGCAGGAAATCAACCGCAGCGTCTGGACCGTGGGCTACACCGGCCAGAGCCCCGAGCGGCTGAAGGCGCATATGCGCAACATGAACGTGTTCGACGTGAAGACGCTGCGCGCCAAGGGCGGTGTCGACAAGGAAACCGGCTACAAGCTCGACGGCGACTATTTCGGCCTGCCCTGGCCTTGTTACGGCACGCCTGAGATGAAGCACCCGGGCTCGCCGAACCTCTACGACACGTCCAAGCACGTGATGGACGGCGGCGGCAATTTCCGCGCGAATTTCGGCGTCGAACGCGAGGGTGCGAACCTGCTCGCCGAAGACGGCTCGCATTCGAAGGGTGCCGACATCACGACCGGCTACCCCGAGTTCGACCACCTGCTGCTGAAGAAGCTCGGCTGGTGGGACGAACTGACGGAAGACGAGAAGAAGGCCGCTGCCGGCAAGAACTGGAAGACCGACTCCTCGGGCGGCATCATTCGCGTCGCGATGAAGAACCACGGTTGCCACCCGTTCGGCAACGCCAAGGCGCGCGCCGTGGTCTGGAACTTCCCCGATCCGGTGCCGAAACACCGCGAGCCGCTTTATTCGATACGCCCGGACCTGGTCGACAAGTACCCGACGCACGATGACAAGAAGGCCTTCTGGCGCCTGCCCACGCTGTTCAAGACGGTGCAGGAGAAGAACCGCGACATCGGCAAGACCTACCCGCTGATCATGACCTCGGGCCGCCTCGTCGAATTCGAAGGCGGGGGCGAAGAGACGCGCGCCAACCCCTGGCTTGCCGAGTTGCAGCAGGACATGTTCGTCGAGATCAATCCGAAGTCGGCAAACGACCGCGGCATCCGCAACGGCGACTTCGTCTGGGTGCGCACGCCACCGATGGCAGCCTTGCCGGAGTTCAAGGGCATGCGCGTCAAGGCCCTCGTCACCGAGCGCGTCGACGCCGACACCGTGTTCCTGCCGTTCCACTTCTCGGGGCGCTGGGGCGGCATCGATCTGCTGCAGTACTACCCGGAGGGGGCGGCGCCGGTGGTGCGCGGCGAGGCCGTGAACACCGCAACCACGTACGGCTACGACAGCGTGACGATGATGCAAGAGACCAAGACCACGGTGTGCCAGATCGTCAGGGCTTGACGCCGGCCGACCAGGACCCACGGAACACAAGGAGAATCGAATGGCTCGAATGAAGTTCATCTGCGACGCCGAGCGCTGCATCGAATGCAATGGCTGCGTCACCGCGTGCAAGGCCGAACACGATGTGCCCTGGGGTGTGAACCGGCGCCGCGTCGTGACGCTGAATGACGGCATCGCGGGCGAAAAATCGATCTCGGTGGCGTGCATGCATTGCTCCGACGCGCCGTGCATGGCGGTCTGCCCGGTCGACTGCTTCTACCGCACCGACGAAGGCGTGGTGCTGCACGACAAGGATGCCTGCATCGGCTGCGGCTACTGCTCGTATGCCTGCCCGTTCGGTGCACCGCAGTTCCCGACCAACGGCACCTTCGGCCTGCGCGGCAAGATGGACAAGTGCACGTTCTGCGCCGGCGGGCCGGAACTGAACGGCAGCGTCGCCGAGAACGCGAAGTACGGGCGCAATCGCCTGTCGGAAGGCAAGTTGCCGGCCTGCGCCGAAATGTGCGCGACCAAGGCCTTGCTCGGCGGCGACGGCGACGTCGTGGCCGACATCTTTCGCACCCGCGTGCTGAACCGCGGCAAGGGCAGTGAAGTCTGGGGCTGGGGCACGGCCTACGGCAAACCGGCGACAAAATCATGAGCCGCTGCATCGTGCTCGGTGCCGTCATGGCAGCCATCGTCAGCCTCGCGGCCTGTACCGAAACGCCGCAGACCGCGGCAACGCGCAAGCCCGACACCAAGGTCTGGGAGGTCACCGACAACGCATTCAACGCCCCTGGCTGGAAGAGCGGCGACAAGGTGTCGTGGGAAGAGCAGATGCGCAGTCGCGCCCAGGCGCAGAACGAATACGCCAAGGCCAAGTGAGCACGAGGGGCGCCGCATGCATAGCTTGATTCGAGGGGTGCTCGCTGCTGCCGCAGTCGTGGTGACGGCGCTGCTGATCGGGGCTCCCGCCTGGGCCCAGGACAAGGCGGGCCCGCCGGCGGGATTTGTCGCGCCGGCCGAGCCCAAGCCGGATGAGTCGAACGCGCAGCGTGGCAAGACCCAGCCCGGCAATAACGCGCCTTTCTGGCGTGCGGTGCGTGACCCCGGCACTCCCACCAACAGCATGCCCGGGGCCGAACCCGATCCGTTGATCCAGCCCTTCGTGCAATACCCGGGTGCGAAGTTCAGCAGCGCCGGCGAAGCCTGGCGCCAGGTGCGCAACGACTGGATCATTCCCTATGGCGGCTCGCTGTTCTTTCTGGTGGCGCTGGCGCTCGGCCTGTTTCATTGGCGCCGCGGCGGGTTCGGCGGCCACTCTGCCGATACCGGGCGCAAGATCGAGCGCTTCACGTATTTCGAGCGCGCCGCGCATTGGAGCAGCGCGATCACGTTCGTCATCCTCGCCGTCTCGGGCCTGGTCATCGCCTTCGGCAAGTTCATCCTGCTGCCGTTGATGGGCCTGACGCTGTTCGGCTGGCTCAGCTACGCCTTGAAGACCGCGCACAACTTCGCCGGCCCGCTGTTCGCCGTGTCATTGGTGGTGTTGTTCGTGGCTTTCGTTCGCGACAACCTGCCCGCGAAGGGTGACCTGACCTGGCTGCTCAAGGGCGGGGGCATGCTCAGCGGCAAGGAAGTGCCGTCGCACCGCTTCAATGCCGGCGAGAAAATGCTGTTCTGGGTCGGTGTGTTCCTGCTCGGCGCCATCGTCGTCGGCTCCGGCCTGGTGCTCGACAAGCTGGTGCCGGCCATCGAGTATTCGCGCGCCAACATGCAGGTCTCGCACATGATCCATGCGGTGGCGTCGGTGTTGATGATGACGCTGTTCCTGTTTCACATCTATCTCGGCACGATCGGCATGAAAGGCGCGTACGCCGCAATGCGCACCGGTATCGTCGACGACGCCTGGGCCAAGGAGCACCACGCCTATTGGCATGACGACATCGTCGCCGGCAAGATTGCCAGGGTGCGCAGTCAGGCCAGCGATGCCGGAGCACGGCCCGCGGCGCAGGTTTGAGCCAGATTGAGTTGAGTTGCATAGAGTCGGTTGGAGGAGAAAAAAATCATGCGTTGCCTATCCGTCGCCTTGTTCAGCGCCTTCGCCTTCTCGGTGCCGGCCTGGTCCAAATTGCCGGCAGCGAGCGATGAAGCCAAGGCCAAGGCTGCGGAAGCAGCCGCCAAGACTGCCCATGGCGACAAGGTCGCCGCCTATCAGCTGTGCAAGTCGATGGACAAGACAGCGGCCAAGTACCACGCGTCGCAGAAAGCGGCTGGCAGGGCAACCAGTGCGCCGACCGAAACGCCGGCTTGCGCCGACCCCGGTCCCTTCGCCGCCGCCGCGCCTGCCGGGACACCGGCGGCCGCGGCAGCGCCTGCCGCGCCTGCTGCGCCGGCAAAGGCACCCGCGAAGAAGTCCTGACGCCGCAGGCGCTGGGCCGCGAGCCGGCCGCGGGCGGCGCAAAGCCCTTGTCGAAGCGGCAGGAGGGCCGGGCATGGCATGCTTGCCCGCCCTTGAGCAGCGCCGGGCCGCCACCTTGCAGCAGCCGTCCGCCGAGCGGGTCAGGCAAGCTCGGGGCGGCCCTTCGTTTCATTGAGAGACTCGACTTCCCGCGATGAACCCCACCCCGCGTCTCACATCGGCCAGTGCACCCCTGGTCCAGGACGTGAGCGTTGTTGACGAGTACGGCGCGCGACGCATCATCTCGATCCCTGCCGAGCGTGCCTTGACCGTGTTCGTCGACAAGCGCGAACTCGTGACCTTGATGACGCTCGGCGCGGCGCCGGAGTTGCTGGTCCTGGGCTACCTGCGCAACCAGCGTCTGGTCGAATCGCTGGCCGACATTGACTCGATCACCGTCGATTGGGACGTGAATGCCGCCGCCGTCAAGACCCGTGCCGGCATCGAGCGCTTCGACGAGAAAACGGCGAAGCGCATCGTCACCACCGGCTGCGGCCAGGGCACCGTGTTCGGCGACCTGATGAACGAACTCGACACCCTGCACCTGCCGCGCGTGGACGACCCGCGTTCGCGCTTGAGCCAGGCCACGCTCTACGGCTTGCTGAATGCGATGCGGGTGCAGGAAAGCACCTACAAGTCATCGGGTTCGGTGCACGGTTGCGCGCTGTTCTGCCAGGACCAGTTGCTGACCTTCGTCGAAGATGTGGGCCGGCACAACGCGATCGACACGATTGCCGGCTGGATGTGGCTGCACGGCGTGCAGGGGGCCGACAAGATCTTCTACACCACGGGGCGCCTGACGAGCGAGATGGTGATCAAGTCGGCGCAGATGAGCGTGCCCATCGTCGTCTCGCGCAGCGGCATCACGCAGATGGGCCTGGAGCTTGCACAACGGTTGCGCATGGCGCTGTTCGGGCGCGCGACGAACCGCCATTTCATCTGCTATTGCGGCTTCGAGCGCTTCGATGCTCAGCCCGAGCCTGCGCGGCCTGCACCAGTTTGAATTTTCTTCAGGCGATGCGCGCCAGATCGCGCAGCACGGTCGGCCCGACACGGCGCTCGATTTCCGCCAGCAGCGGCTTGTTCCAGCCGAGCATGAACATGCCCTCGGCACTGACGAACATCGGCCCCACGAGCAGGCCCACGAAGTCATCGACGAAGGCCGGCTTCCTGCCTTCGTACCAATGGCCGACAAACTGGATGACCCAGCCGACGACAAAGAAGCCAACCCCCCAGGCAAGCCAGCCAGCGACGCTGCTGCCCACCATCTGGCCGAGCCACAGCAGCGCTGCGACTTGCAGGCTCACGGCCAGGCCAAGCAGCAGATTGCCACGCGTCAGGTACCAGGCTGCGACCGGCGCAAACACGAGCCAGGCCGGGGTGAGCAAGGTTTCGCCCAGAGCGAACGTCGGCCGCGCCAGAAGCACGCCGACGGCGAACACGATCATCGGCACGCCAACGAAATGGCTGACGATATTGCGACGATCGCGGTGGTATTCGGCGTATTGGCTCAGCAGGTCAACGGCAGCACGCATCGGCACCTCCACTAGGGATGACCCTAATATCTTAGGCCAAGTTGCTGCGCGTGACCACCCCCGATGCAGTGGAGCGCGCCCGGTTTGCAGCGCCCGGCGCGAGCCACACCCCCTGCCTACAATCCTGCCGCACCCGACGAGGCCAGGAATGAGCATCAAGAGCGACAAGTGGATCCGCCGCATGGCGCAGCAGCACGGCATGATCGAGCCCTTCGAGCCCGACCAGGTGCGTGTGTCGGCCGACGGCAAGCGCATCGTCAGCTACGGCACCAGCAGCTACGGCTACGACATTCGCTGCGCACCCGAATTCAAGGTGTTCACGAATGTCTACAGCGCGATCGTCGATCCGAAGAACTTTGACGAACGCAGCTTCGTCGACATCCAGGCCGATGTCTGCGTGATCCCGCCGAACAGCTTTGCGCTGGCGCGCACCATCGAGTACTTCCGCATTCCGCGCAATGTGCTGACGATCTGCCTGGGCAAGAGCACCTACGCGCGCTGCGGCATCATCGTCAATGTCACGCCCTTCGAACCCGAATGGGAGGGTTTTGTGACGCTCGAGTTCAGCAACACGACACCGCTGCCGGCCAAGATCTACGCCGGCGAAGGCTGCGCCCAGGTGTTGTTTTTCGAGAGCGACGAGGTCTGCGAGACCAGCTACAAGGACCGCGGCGGCAAGTACCAAGGCCAGACCGGCGTGACCCTGCCCAAGGCGTAGGCCGGACGCGCGCCTGCGAACGGGCTGGCCCATGCATGGGCCAGCGCGGCCTGCAAGGCGTGAGCCGGACGCGCGGCCGTGCCCGCGCACGGACGCGTGCCTGCGAACGGGCTGGCCCATGCATGGGCCAGCGCGGCCTGCAAGGCTGAGCCTAGGCAAGGCTGAGCCGGACGGTCCGTGCCGCAATTGGCAAGCCGCGGCCGGCGCCGCCGAGATGGGCGTTGTGTCTGCCTCAATTCATTGCTTAGCGCAAGCCCGTACGCCGCTATCTTTGCTTGAAGCCACCCGTACCCGGGGCGGCACGACAGCGAGGTGCGCCATGATCATTCCATTCGTTCACACCCCGAAGCCCAAGAAGCCGGGTGCAACCGGGAATTCCTCGCAACCTCGCGCCACGGCGAGCGCGCCGATCCCGCTGGTGGGCAACACCGACCCCTGGTCGTGGCTGCTCGCCGCATCGCTGCAGATCGACCTGTGGCGCCTCGCCCGATTCAACGAACTGATGGCGCAGCACAACATGCCGGTGCACCTGGGCCGCATCTTTCGCGACCCGGTCTACGCCTTCGAGCGCCTTTCGCTCGCGCACGGCATGGGCAACACCGAGTTGAAGACGCTGGCGCTCGAGATGTTCGAGCAGTACCTGCAACTGCAACGGCGCCGCCGCGCACCCGGCGCCCAAGCGAGCCCGTTTTCCGAGCACTGAAGACGCGCTCGCCGGAATGCGCGTGAGCCAAGGTGCAGGCTCACGCTGTCGAGCAGCGCCGGCCCGGCCTGCTCATTCGGGCCACCCGGGAGAAAATGCCTGCATGGCTCGCCGCGATGGGCGCGGCACAGTGCCGCCGACCCTCCGCCGACCCGCCGCCAAGACTGCGGTGCCGGCGCGGCGCCCGCGTTTGCCTTGCGCACCGATACTTGCAAGGACTCATGACCGAAGACAACCAGACCTTCATCGCACGCTCCTTCATCGATCTGTTTGTCGCACCCGGTGCCATCAAGCCGCGCGAGCCGCGCAGCGTGATTGCAGCGCGCTACGAGTTGTGCGAAGACATGGCACAGATGCTCGTCGACACCGCGAAGGCGACGCTGTTCGACCTGGGCGTCGCCGAATCGGACGTGCTTGAACGTGTGCGTCGCGGCTTGCTCGTCGAGGGTTCTGTCGTCACGGCCGACGAAGCGGGCTGGGTCGTGCGTCGGCTCGCCGAATTGCTCGAATGGCCGGCTTTGGAGGTCGGCCAGAATGGGTGACGCTCCCGCTTCAACCCTGAAACCGCAGTTGACCTAAGAACCGCAGTTCACCGCTTCCGGGCGCTCGCGGTAGCGCATGAATCATGGCGTCGCAGGCGCCGCATGGCGTGGCATCGCGACGACTGTGCGGCTGGCGCAGGCCATGGCATACGATCCGGGTCGGACCTTGCCGCTGCTGCCCATGACCCACCCCCGCGCCTGGCGAACCGTGATCCCCACGCCTGGCGCTTGCTCGCCCGGGTGGCCGCATGATGGACTTGCGCGGCGAGGTCGTGGTTGTCCCCGGCGCGGCAGATGGTGCGCGCGATCTCGTTCTGCCGCCCACGCTCCCAGGGCGGGCCTGATCGCATGACGCCGACACGCTGGCGCCGCTGGTCGATTGCCGCCGGCATCGTGCTCGCCGGTGTGGCGCTGGGCCTGGGCTCGGCCTGGCTGGCGCTGAAGAGCCCGTTGTCCGCGCCGTCGCAGATGGCCGGCGCGTGGCGCACGAGCGTGCTCGCAGGCAGCGCCGACGCCGACCTCTACACCCGCGCGCGCATCGCCATCGGTGCGCTGCTTGCGCTGTCGCGCGAAGAGACGCTGTACTACATCGCCGACCATGACGACGCCGGCGCGCCGCTGCGCTCGGCCTGCAGCTACCACGTCGAAGGCGTGCCCCCGCCTGCCCGCTGGTGGAGCATCACCGCCTATGCCGACGACTTCTTCCTGTTCCCGAACGCGGCCCGCCGCTACAGCCTGAACGGTGGCACGGCCAGGCTCGACGGCGCCGGCCGCTTTGCGCTGCGCACCGGGCCGACGGCCGACGCTGCCGACCCGACGCATTGGCTGCCCACGCCGGGCGAGCGCGGCCTGTTGCTGACGCTGCGCCTGTACAACCCTGACCCGGCGCTCGCCGCTGCCCCGGGCGGGCTGGTGGCGCCGCGCATTCGCCGCGTCGGAGACTGCGCAAGATGAGTGCCGCGCGCTGGGTGCGTCGCCTGCTGCTGCTGCTGGCCATCGCTGCCGGCGTGCACCTGCTCATGGTGTGGGCGCTGCCGCGCGTGATCATGCACAAGGTGCTGAACACGACGCCGCAAGAGCTCGGCGCGCAGCCGGGATCCACCGCCCAGGTCTACTTCCCGCCGATGACCGACGCCACGCAGCGCCGCATCGTGATGCCCAGCCCCGACCTCTTGTATGCGACCTGCGTCTTCGACGTCTCCGCGCGGCCGCTGCGCATCCGTGCCGACCCGCGCCTGCCCGGTTACTGGTCGGTCGCGCTGTATGGCGCGAACTCCGACAACTTCTTCGTCGTCAACGATAGGCAACTCGCGGGCAAGCCACTGGACCTGGTGCTTGTCGGCGCGCGCGGCGCACCCGAGGGCACGCCGCTGCCGGCCGCGGCCCGCGTCGTCAGCGTGCCTTCGAACCGGGGGCTGGTGCTGATGCGTGTGCTGGTGGCCGACTACGCGGCCGACCGGGCGGTGGTCGAACCCGCGAGGCGCACCCTGAGCTGCGAGGCGCTGCGCTGAGAGTCGACCCTGACCCTCCCGGCCTGGGCTCGCTGCGTCTGGGTTGAGCCTGACTTGGCAGTGTGATCGCGGCTTGCCGGCGCACTGCATCACGGCCCGCTCGCCGCGCGCCCAGCTGCGGTTTCCAGGTTCAATCCAGCGTGCGCCGATACCTCGCCAGCGCCACCGCCCCCGCGAACAGCAGAAACGCCAGCATCGGCCACAACTCGGGCAGCACCTGAATCAGATCGTTGCCCTTGAGCATGATGCCGCGCACGATGCGCAGGAAGTGCGTCAGCGGCAGCACTTCGCCCAGGCGCTGCGCCCACAGCGGCATGCCGCGGAACGGGAACATGAAGCCCGACAGCAGCATCGACGGCAGGAAGAAGAAGAACGTCATCTGCATCGCCTGCAACTGATTCCGCGCAAGCGTGCTGAAGGTGAAGCCGATGGCCAGGTTCGCCAGCATGAACAGGCCGATCATCGCCATCAGCAGCAGCAAACTGCCGACCATCGGCACTTCGAACAGCCCCCACGCCGCGGCCAGGATCACGCTGAGCTGGATGTAGCCGATCACGACATAGGGCAGGATCTTGCCGGCCATCACCTCGAACGGCCGCACCGGCGTCGCGAGCAGGTTTTCCATCGTGCCGCGCTCGCGTTCGCGCGTCATTGCCAGGCCGGTGAGCATCACCATCGTCATCGTCAGGATCGTGCCGATCAGCCCGGGAACGATGTTGTAGCGCGACAGCCCTTCCGGGTTGTAGCGGCGGTGCACGCGCACCTCGTACGGCGCGGCGCCGCCTTGCAGCGAGCGCAGCGGGCCGGCCAGGTCGCGCGCGAGCGCCGAGTTGGCGACCTGCGCCAGCGCCGCGATCGCGTTGCCCGACGCCGAGGGGTCGGTCGCGTCCACCGCCACCAGCACCGCAGGCTTCTCGCCGCGGATCACGCGCCGCGAAAAGTCGGTGGGAATGATCACGACGAACTGCACCTCACCGGTCTCGACCAAGGCCTCGGCCCGGGTTTCGCTGTCCGGCAGGTGCGTGACGCGAAAGTAGCCGGTGTTTTGCAGCGCGGCAGACAGGCTGCGTGCCAGCGGTCCGGTGTCGGCGGAGACGATCGCGGTCGGCAAACCCTTGGGGTCGGTGTTGATCGCGTAGCCGAAGAGCACGAGCTGCAGCACCGGCACCCCGATCGCCATCGCGAACGTCATGCGGTCGCGCAGCATCTGCTGGAATTCCTTGATGAACACGGCCAACGTGCGCTGCAGCGAAAAGCTCTTCATCGCGCGGCCACCTCGGGGGCGAAGTTGTCTTTCGCGGTCGCGATCAGGCTGATGAATACGTCTTCGAGATTCGCCTCGGTGCGCTCCCACGTGAATCCGGCGCTGGCGCGCCAGGGTGCGGTTGCGGCGTCGAGCAGGGCTTCGTCCTGCCCGGCGATATGCAGCTTGTTGCCGAATGCCGCGACGCTGAGCACTCCGGGTGCGCGTTTGAGCGGTTCGATCATCGCGGCCAACGCCGTGCCTTGCACGGACCAGACCTTGAGGCCGGCGCCGCTGACGATTTCGCGCTCGGTGCCGCGCGCGAGCAGCTTGCCGTAGGCGATGTAGATCAGCTCGTGGCAGCGCTCGGCTTCGTCCATGTAGTGCGTCGAGACGAGCACCGTGACGCCTTGTGCGGCGAGCGCATGAATCTGGTCCCAGAAGTCGCGCCGCGCTTTCGGGTCGACGCCGGCGGTCGGCTCGTCGAGCAGCAGCAACCTCGGCTCGTGCATCAGGCACGCAGCCAGCGCCAGGCGCTGCTTCCAGCCGCCCGAAAGCGAACCTGCAAGTTGCTTCTGGCGCTGGCTCAGGCCGAGCCGCTCGAGCGTGCGGTCCACCGCATTACGGCGTTTCGGCAACTCGTACAGGCGCGCGATGAAATCCAGGTTCTCGCGGATCGACAAGTCGTCGTACAGACCGAACTTCTGCGTCATGTACCCGACCTGGCGCCGGATTTCATCGGTGTGCGTGCCCAGCGCCAGGCCCAGGCAATGGCCTTCTCCGGCATCGGGTTTGAGCAGGCCGCACAGCATGCGCATCGTCGTCGTCTTGCCGCTGCCGTTGGGCCCGAGAAAGCCGCAGATGCGCCCGGTGCGCACGCGCAGCGCGACGTCGTCGACGACGGCACGGCCGCCATAACGTTTGGTGAGGCCGCGAACGTCGATCGCCCAGGCACTGCCCGGCGAGGCAGCGTCGTCCGGCTCGGGGCGGCCCGGCGCCGGGGTCATGACGACCCCCCGATCGCCGCATACGGCGCTCGACCCCCCAGGGGGGTATCGCCCGCCTTGGGGCGGCCCGGCGCCGGGCTCATGACGACCCCCCGATCGCCGCATACGGCGCTCGACCCCCCAGGGGGGTATCGCCCGCCTTGGGGCGGCCCGGCGCCGGGCTCATGACGACCCCCCGATCGCCGGGTA
>JAEMQF010000332.1 GCA_022758925.1 Burkholderiales bacterium
CAGCGATACCCAGGGGTATCGCGAGGCCGAGCCTGGACGTGCGCAGTCCCTGCGGACTGCGCTCGCCCCGCGAGGGGCTGGGCCTCTGGCCCAGCGCGGCCTGCAAGGCTTGCAACGACGCCATGGCCCGAAAGGCGCGGCTTCATGTGCCGTTATTTCTGGCGCACCACACTAGCGCCAAAGCGCGGTCAGGGAATCAGCACGCTGCACCCTGTGGTCTTGCGTGCCTCGAGGTCACGGTGCGCCTGCGCGACGTCTTTCAGCGCATAGCGTTGGTCGATGCGGATCTTCACCTTGCCGCTCGTGACCATCGTGAACAGTTCGTCGGCCATCGCCTGCGTCGCTTCGCGCGTCGCGATGTGCGTGAACAACGTGGCCCGCGTCAGGTAGAGCGAGCCTTTTGGGCCCAGCGCCGCGGGCGCAAACGCCGGCACCGGCCCGGAGGCGTTGCCGAAGCTCGCCATCAAGCCAAACGGCCGCAGACAGTCGAGCGACTTGTCCCAGGTGTCCTTGCCGATGCTGTCGTAGACCACCTTCACGCCCGCGCCGCCGGTGATTTCCTTGACGCGCGCGGCGAAGTCTTCGCGCTTGTAGTTGATCGTGTACGCCGCGCCATGTTCGCGCGCGAGTGCACATTTTTCATCCGAGCCCGCGGTGCCGATCAACTGATAGCCGAGCGCCTTCGCCCACTGGCAGGCGATCAGGCCCACGCCCCCGGCCGCGGCGTGAAACAAGACAAAGTCGCCGACCTGCAGGCCACCCTGCGGCAGCGTCTTGCGCAACAGGTATTGCGCGGTCAAACCCTTCAACATCATCGCCGCGCCGGTCTCGAACGAAATTGCATCCGGCAACTTGCACACGGTCTTGGCCGGCATCACGCGCAATGTGCTGTAGCTGCCCGGCGGGTTGCTTGCGTAGGCCGCGCGATCACCCACTTTGAGGTGCGTGACGCCGCTGCCCACCGCCTCGACCACGCCCGCGCCTTCCATGCCCAGTGACAACGGCAACGGCAGTGGGTACAGACCCGTGCGCTGGTAGACGTCGATGAAGTTCAGGCCACAGGCATGGTGGCGGATGCGGATCTCGCCCGGGCCTGGCTCGCCGACCGGCAGGTCGACCAGTTTCATGGCTTCCGGGCCACCGACATGGTCGATGCGGATCGTTGGGCTCATCTGGGTCATTGCTTGCTCCTGGGGTTTGGGTTCGATGCGGTATGGTGCTGGCACTTGCAGCCCCGCTGCGGCATCTTGCGCCGATTTTCCACGACTCCGTGAAACGCCTGACATCCGCCCCGAATCTCGCCCTGGCCACGTTCTGGGCAGACCTGCTCAGCGCCGCCGGCGTGGCGACGAGCGTGCAGCGCCAGTACGCCAGCAGCATCGCCGGCGAAGTGCCGCCGGACCAGACGTTGCCCGAGCTGTGGGTGAGCGACGATGAGCAGCTCGAAACCGCGCGCAGCCTGCTCCACGAGTTGCGCAATCCGCCGCGCCGCCACTGGGCCTGCCCCGGTTGCCGGGAAATCATCGACGGCCCCTTCGAGCAATGCTGGAACTGCGGCGCGGCCATGCCGGCGCCGCCGCTGCGATGAGAAATCCGATCACGCTGCGCCTGGCGTTCCTGATGAGCCTGCCGCCGCTGATGTGGGCCGGCAACGCCGTCGTCGGCCGCACGCTGGTGGGCAGCGTGGGGCCGATGACGCTGAACGCGTTGCGCTGGTGGATCGCGCTCGTGCTGCTGCTGCCGCTGGGCTGGCGCTTGCTGCGCCGGCCACACGACATCGTCACGCGCTGGAAGCACCTGGCACTGCTCGGCCTGCTCGGCGTGGGCAGCTACAACGCGCTGCAATACCTGGCGTTGCAGACGAGCACGCCGATCAACGTCACGCTCATCGCGTCGAGCTCGCCGGTCTGGGTGCTGCTGTTCGGCGCCCTGTTCTACGGCGAGAAGGTGAAGGCCCTGCAATGGGCCGGCGCCGTGCTGTCGCTCAGCGGAGTGGGGCTGGTGCTGTCGCGCGGCAGTCTCGACACGCTGTTGCACATCCGCTTCGTCGCAGGCGACCTGTACATCCTGCTGGCGATTGCGCTTTGGGCGCTGTACAGCTGGCAGCTCGCGCGGCCGCCGCAGGCGATGCGCGGCGCGGCGCGCCCGCCCTGGAACTGGGCCGAGTTCCTGCTCGCGCAGGTGGTGTTCGGCGCGCTCTGGGCCAGCCTCGCCGCGGCAGCCGAGGCGCAGGTCGCGCCCATGCCCATCGCCTGGTCTGCCGGCCTGATCGCGGCACTGCTTTACATCGCGGTCGGGCCGTCGCTGATCGCCTACCGCTGCTGGGGTCTGGGCGTGGCCGAAGCGGGCCCGGCAGCGGCCGCATTCTTCAGCAACCTGACGCCGGTGTTTGCGGCGCTGCTGTCGGCGGGTCTGCTGGGCGAACTGGCGCAGTGGTACCACGCCGTGGCGTTTGGGTTGATCGTCGCGGGGATCGTGGTCTCGTCCAGGCGCTGAATGCTTGGGCACTGAGCGTTCACCCGAAGTCCACGTTAGGCATCGCAGGAACCACCTGCGGTACACAAAGCGTGAAAACAGCCAACACCAAGCTCGCCACACTTCGCGTAGCGAAGACCTATGCCCCGGATCAGAACGGCGCAAAGCGCTTCGCCAAGCGCTACGGTGACAAGTTGGTGTGCGTGCGGCACCGCCTCAGCGCCGACGGCTCCGTCCGCCACGCCACTGTCGAGTTGCTCATCGAAAGCACACCTGTCACGTCCCGCGCCAGAACGCTGGTCGCGCTGAAGATCTGGGCCTCAGACAAGAGCACCCGAACCCTGCTCATGGCCTGCGGCGCCAGGTAAGAACGCGAACTGTCGGTGCACAAGCGCCGCATTTACCGTAGGCTGCCTACCGGTGGGCTTTGCTGTCATGTGCCAGCTCGCCTCGCATCCCTCGGCCTTGACTATGCGGTTTCTGTCCGTCGCCTCGCACCTCTTGCACTCCGGCTTCCTCCAGACAAGACCTCGCGGTCCTGCCCTTGCCTTCGGCTCGTGGTTATCCTTCGCTCACGATGAGTCCAAAGCGGGCTCCATCACGGTCTGGCCACTGACTTGTGGCAAGCTACGCCCTTCGAACTCTTCTCTCCGAGCGAGGCCAATATGCCAACCACTCTAGAAGCGCTGCAAGCTGAGGTCCTTCGCCTATCACCCAAGGACAGGGCGCGCTTGCTCGACCGGCTCATCGCCAGCCTAGACACCGACACAGAAGTCGAGGCAGCGTGGGACGCCCTGGCCGCCGCAAGGGAAGCTGAATTGGCCACGGGCACAGTTCAAGCGGCGCCGCTTGACGCCGCCCTTTCGAGGCTTGAAGCGCGCTTCCCTGGATGAGGGTCACCCTTCATCCCGCCGCCGAACGGGACATCGAAGAAGCCGCGGAGTTCTACGAGCGAGAAGGCTCGGCAGCACTTGCGGCAAGATTCGTCTTTGAATTCAAGACTGTCTCGACGCTACTCCTCCAGCAACCAGAAATCGGGTCACCTCGCCCGGCAGGTCGTCGCGGCCTGTACATGAACCTGTTTCCATACACAGTGATCTACCGTGTCACCGCTGACGAGATCAAAGTACTGGTCGTCAAGCACGATCGCAAGCGTCCGAACTACGGTGCGTCAAGAACGTAGCAGTTGCCGCCAGCCGCCAGTGCCGCCTCTCAAGAAACACCTCCCAAGTGATTGATTCGGAATGCTGTCTTCAGGCCGGCTGCGCAATCGGGACCATCTGCATACCAAGCTTGGCAGCGCGCTGCGACAGTGCCCGCAGCACGCGCTCGCGGTAACGCTCCTCGTAGTAGCCCTGGCCTTGGTCGGTGTACACCTCGCCCTTGGTCAGCATCGTGTAGATCAGGCGCGCCAGCTTGTGAGCGGCTGCGGTGACGGCCTTGGGTTTGTCCATGCGTGAGCACAATCGGCGGAAGTACGCGCCGAGCGCCGACTTGCTGCTGCGCAGCGCCGGGGCGGCCAGGCGCAAGGCCTGAGCGGCGCGGTTGACGATCCGCTTGGTCTTGCCGCTCATCACCTTGCCGCCAGTGATCTTGGTGCCGGGACACAGGCCCAGCCAGGAAGTGAAGTGCTTGACGCTGGGAAAGCGGGCCATGTCCGTGCCGACTTCCGAGACCACGGCCAGCGCGGTGGTGACATCCACGCCGTCGATGCGCGTGAGGTCCACGCCGCACATCCTGAACAGCTGCGTGCGCAGGTCGAACTTGGGCGCATTGCGGGCGCGGCCACGCTTCTTGCCTTTGGCCGGTTCGCCTTCGTGAACTTGCAGGCTAACTTTTTGGTCCAGTCGACGCACTCCGGCCTGCGGCCTCCACGGGCGGCTTACCTCAAACGTTCGGCGACAGCAGCGTCCGTGGCAGCACCGCGGTTCGCACGATGTAACTACACCAGAAGAGGGCATCTCCGATGACCGTTTCCGAAGTCCTCGCTCTGCTCGACGCTGAACGCGACGAGCGGGGCATGAGCAACTGGGAGAAGCTGGGCCCGAGCACCGCGGGGATGAGGAGTTACGGAGTTGGGCTCACTCGGCTGCGCAAGCTTGCCAAACGGATCGGGCGCAACCGGGAGCTCGCGCACGCGCTCTGGAAGACCGACGTTTACGAAGCCAGAGTGATCGCGCTGCTTGTCGACGACCCCGCGCGAATCACCCCTGAGCAGGCCGAGACACAGGTCGAGGAGTTGGCCGGCGGCATGCTGGCGCACGTGTTCGCTTCCTGCGACGCAACGCTCGCGAAGACGTCATTCGTGGTCGAGCTTGCCGACCAGTGGGTCAGGAGCGACGACCCCGTACGCCGTGATTGCGGTTACGGGCTGCTCTATGAGGCGTCGAAATTCTCCGGCAAGAAGGCGCCGAGCGAGGAGTTCTTCCTCGCCCATGTCGAGCGCATCGCGAACACGATCGGGACGGAGTCGGAGAAGGTCCGCCTGTCCATGGGCGCGGCACTGATGGGGATCGGAAAGCGCAGCGCTGTGTTGAACGAGGCGGCTCTGAAGGTTGCGCGGAATGTGGGGCCGATCGAGTTCACCTCCGCCAGTGGCGAGTGCGAGCCGTTCGACGTCGTAAAGCATCTCACCACCGGCCGGCTGAAGGAAAAGTTGGGGGTGTAGGTGGGGCTGGAATGGCATCACCAACGGCATCAGTCCGAGCAAGAACGAGCAGGTTGTCGCTCCTCGTGAACCGTCGCCAAACAACAGCATGCAGCTGACGGCGCTGCGCGCCGCAGTGATGCTGAGCGGTGGGCGTCATGAGACCGTCCCGTCGCGGCCTGCACACCACTGCCCGGCGGTCGGCGCCAGTTCAATGCTCGATCCGCGCCGGAGACGGCCGCCGCGGCGCGGTGCCCCAGGGCTGCTCAGAACGTCCCCGGAAACGCCCCACCGTCGAGCAGGATGTTCTGCCCCGTCATGTAGCCCGCATGCACGCTGCACAGGAACGCGCAGACGGCGCCGAACTCGGCGGCGTTGCCGTAGCGCTGCGTCGGATTGAGTTTGCGGCGTTGCTCGAGCAGTTGTTCGACCGGCTGCCCGCTGGCCTTGGCTGCGCCGAGCATGGTGTTGCGCAAGCGATCCGTGTCGAACGGTCCTGGCAGCAGGTTGTTGATCGTCACATTCGCCGAGGCCAGGCGGCTTTGCCGCGCCAGGCCGGCGACAAAGCCGGTGAGGCCGGTGCGCGCGCCGTTGGACAGGCCGAGGATGTCGATCGGCGCCTTCACCGCGCCGGAGGTGATGTTCACGACACGCCCGAAGCCGCGCTCGGCCATCGCATCCACCGTGGCCTTGATGAGTTCGATCGGCGTCAGCATGTTCGCGTCGAGCGCCTTGATCCAGGTGTCGCGGTCCCAGGCGCGAAAGTCCCCGGGCGGCGGCCCGCCGGCGTTGTTCACCAGGATGTCGACCCGCGGGCACGCCGCGAGCGCTGAGGCGCGGCCCTGCGGCGTCGTGATGTCGCCACTGACGGCGCGAACCTCGCCGCGTTGCAGCGCGCGCAGCTCGGCGGCGGTGGCTTGCAGCGCCTCGTCGCCGCGCGCCGTGATGACCACGTTCACGCCTTCATTCACGAGTGCCTGTGCGCAGCCCTTGCCCAGGCCCTTGCTCGCCGCGCACACCAATGCCCATTTGCCTGTGAGGCCCAAGTCCATGTTCAACTCCGACTGAAATTCGAGGGCCCGATCATCGCATTCGCTGCGCGAGCAGCCAGATGCCGAGCAACACCAGCGCGGTTCCGGCAAGCACCCAGGCGGTGAAGGGTTCGCCCAGGATCAGCACCCCCATCAGGATCGTCGACAGCGGCCCGATCATTCCGACCTGGGTTGTGTGCACGGCGCCGATGCGCTCGATCGCCATCATCACCAGCAGGATCGGCGCGAACGTGCACAGGGTTGCGTTCAGCAGCGACAGCCACAGCACTTCGGGTGCAACGATCAGCGCCGCCACCGGGCGCAAGACCACGAACTGCGCAAGGCACAGCAGGCAGGCGACGATCGAGGCCCAGCCGGTGAGGCGCAGCGCGCCGAGGCGCTTCACCTCTTCGCCGCTGTAGATCAGGTAGACGGCGTAGCTCAGCGTGCTCGCGAACACGAACAGCGCACCGAGTGCGACGTTCGCTGCGCTCCCGGCCGTCGCAGCTTGCAGCAGCGCCTCATGGCCGAAGACGACGAGCACGCCGCAGTAGCTGACACCCAGCGCCATGACCTGTGCCGCACGCACGCGACGCTTGAACAGCACAACGCCCAGGCCGAGCACCAGCGTCGGGCTCAGGTAGAGGATGAGCCGCTCGAGCCCTGCACTGATGAACTGCAGGCCGATGAAATCGAGCGTGCTCGCCAGGTAGTAACCGCTGAAACCCAGGCCCAGCACTCCCACCCAGTCGCGCCGCGTCAGCGCCGCCCGGCCGCGCCCCGCGACCGCCGCGAGCAGCACAAACAGCGGCAGCGCGAACAGCATGCGGTAGGTGATGAGCGTGATCGCGTCCACGCCATGGCGGTAGGCAAGTTTGACGATGATGGCCTTGCCGGAGAACGCCACGGCGCCGGCCCCTGCGAGCAGGAAGCCGGGCCAACGTGGCTGGCGCGAGGCGGAATCGGGGCTGGCCTCGGGCTGCGACATCGCGCTCGATTCTACGAAGGCGCCGTCCGCCCCCGGAGGCAATGCAGCGAAGACGGGGGTCGAGTGCGCGCGGCATCGAGTGCATCGCGCCCGGTACCGAGCAAGGGCAGCGCCCGCACAGGGACGAGAGTGCTCAGTTGGCACAATCGCGGTTGACTCAAGGAGACTCGCGCATGTTCGATCTGAAGGGCAAGGTTGCGCTCGTGACCGGCGGCAACGGCGGCATTGGTCTGGGCATGGCACTCGGCTTCGCGCGCGCCGGGGCGAGAGTGGTTGTCGCTGCGCGCGATGCGGCCAAGTCGGCAGGCGCGGTCGAGCAGCTGAAGGCGCTGGGCAGCGACGCATTCGCCCTCGAAGTCGACGTCAGCGACGAAACCTCGGTGCAGGCGATGATCGACCAGGCCGTGCAGCGCTGCGGGCAGC
>JAEMQF010000022.1 GCA_022758925.1 Burkholderiales bacterium
CGACGCCTGGGGGCCGCGCCGAAGCGCCGTCGCGTTTTACGGTCTGGGCGCGCACCTGGGGCGAGCCTTGCCGCAAAACGCCGATGGCCATGTGCTGGGTCATGTGCGCGACCTCGGCCTTTCCGGTGCCGACCCTAACGTGCGTATCTACCAGACCCGCGAGCGCCAGACTTTCCACACCGATTCGGCCGATCTGGTGGGGCTGCTGTGCCTGCAGACCGCGCGCGCCGGCGGCTTGTCGGCGTTGGTGTCGTCGATCACCCTTTACAACGAGATGCGCGCGCGGCGGCCCGACCTTGCCGCGCTCCTGTTCGAACCCCTTGCCACCGACCGGCGCGGTGAAGTTGCGGCGGGCGATCAGCCCTATTTCGAGATACCGGTGTTCAACTGGCATGAAGGTCATCTGTCGGCGATCTACCAGCGCCAGTACATCGATTCTGCGCAGCGCTTCCCGAGTGCGCCGCGGCTGAGCCCGGCCCAGGCCGAGGCGCTGAACCTGTTCGACGCGCTGGCCGACGACCCCGAACTGCACTTCACGATGGCCTTGCAGCGCGGCGACATGCAGTTCGTGCACAACCACGCGCTGCTGCACGACCGCACGGCTTTCGAAGACTGGCCCGAGCCGGCACGCCGACGCCATCTGCTGCGGCTGTGGTTGGCGCCCGACGCCGCGCGCGCGTTGCCGCAGGTGTTCGCGCAACGCTACGGCAGCGTCGCGCCTGGCAGGCGTGGCGGCGTGCCGAGCGCCGACGGGCGCATGCGCGCGCCATTGCAGTTCGGGGTGTCGTGATGCCTGGGCTCACGCCTTCCGAGTCCGGCGGCGCGCCAGGCAGGTCGGAGTCGGGCGCGGCGGCGCTGGCGCAGCTCTGGTCACATGCGGGCTTGCCGCAGGCCGCGCTGCAGCGTGCCTCGTGCACCGGTACCGATCCGGTGCTGGCGTCATCGTTCGCCGTCGGCACTGCCGCCCAGGCCTGCATCGCAGCGGCGGCACTCGCCGCGACTGAAGTCGGGTTGCTGCGCAACGCGGTGCAGCAGCAGGTCTGCGTCGACATGCTGCATGCCGCGCTCGAATGCTGCAGCTACTTCCGAGTCGATGGCCGGGCGCCCGACATCTGGGACAAGCTCTCGGGCCTGTACCCCTGCGGCGACGACGGCGGAGCAGGCTGGGTGCGCATCCACACCAATTTCGCCCATCACCGCGACGCCGCGCTGCGCCTGCTGCGGTTGCCGCAAGGCGATGCCACGCAGCGCGAAGCCGTGCAGCACGCACTGCGCGCGTGGCGCGCGGCGGACTTCGAAGCCGCCGCAGCGGATGCGGGCGCAGTCGTCGCAGCGCTGCGCAGTTTCGACGAATGGGACGAACACGCCCAGGGCCAGGCCGTGGCGCGCCAGCCGCTGCTGCGCATCGAGCGCATCGGCGACGCACCACCGCGCACGCTGCCGCCACTGGCGCGCCACAGCAAGCCCTTGCACGGGCTGCGCGTGCTCGATCTGACGCGCATCCTGGCCGGGCCCGTGGGCACGCGCGCGCTGGCGGCGTATGGTGCCGACGTGCTGCTGGTGAACGCCCCGCACCTGCCCAACATCGAGGCGATCGCCGACACGAGCCGCGGCAAACTCTCGGCGCACGCCGATCTGCGCAGCGAGGCCGGCCGCGCCGCCTTCGACAAGGTCTTGCGCGACGCGCATGTGTTCGTGCAGGGCTATCGGCCCGGCGCCTTGGCGCGCCTGGGCTACGCGCCGCAACAGCTCGCCGTGTTGCGGCCGGGCATCGTCGCGGTCTCGCTCTCGGCGTATGGCAATGCCGGCCCCTGGAGTGAGCGGCGCGGCTTCGATTCGCTGGTGCAAACCGCGACCGGCTTCAACCTCGCCGAAGCGTTGGCATTCGGCAGCGGGCCGCCGCGCGCGCTGCCGATGCAGGTTCTCGACCATGCCACCGGTTACCTGATGGCGCTCGGCGCACAGGCCACGCTGCTGCGCCAGATGCGCGAAGGCGGCAGTTGGCATGTGCAGGTGTCGCTGGCCGCAACCGGGCAGTGGTTGCGCGGCCTGGGGCGGGTCGACGGCGGCTTCGTTGCATCGAAACCGGATTTCAAGCCCTATCTGGAAACCAGCAGCAGCGGTTTTGGTGAACTCACCGCGCTGCGCCACGCGGCGCAGCTCTCAGTCACACCGGCCGGGTGGGACAGGCCATCGGTGCCACCGGGAACGCACGCCTTGGAGTGGCCAGGGGCCTGAGGCGCAATGTGCGTCCCACGCGCCGGGTGCACGTTCCCGACCCAAGGCCCGACAGGCTCCTGACCTGGATTTCCACGGCTGCGAGAAATGGTGGCGCTTGGAAAACCGGGCTAGCGCAAGTTCCCGGTATGCCCCAGCGAATAACGCCCGGGCTGCGGCCACACCGTCAGGCCATGCGGCTCGAGGCCGACCTTGATCTTGTCGACGTTGCCGCTGCCGGTGTGAATGCGGTACACCACGTTGTCGTAGCGGCCCGACAACCACAGGTATTGGCCGTCGGCACTGACGTTGCCCATGTCGGGGCTGCCGCCGCCCGGGATCGGCCAGGTCTGCGTCACCTTGCCGCTCGCGAAGTCGAGGACCGACACGCTGCCCTTGCCGTGCGGCTTGCCCTGGACCACGTTGCCGCCTCGGTTCGCCACATAGAGCAGCTTGCCGTCGCGGCTCGGGTACAGGCCATGCGCGCCGACGCCGGTGGGAATGAAGCCGACCTGCACGAACGATTCGCCGTCGACGACGTGCAGGCCGTCGGCCATCATGTCGGCCACATAGAACAGCTTGCCGTCGGGCGATGCACGCACGTCCTGCGGCATTCCCGGCGTGGTGCAGATCTCGGCGCCGAGTTGAGCCGGATCGGGCACCTTCTTCGGCTTCTTGCCGGGCTTGTCGATGATGGCCAGCGCGTCGGGCCGGTTGAAGTACTGGGTGAGCCGAATCGTGCCCAGCACCTTGCGCGCAACGAGGTCGATCTTCGTCAGCGCGCCGCCGAATTCGCAGGTGAATATCGCATAGCGGCCGTCGATCGAAAAGTCGGCGTGGTTGATGCCGGTGCACTTGGGCGTGGCGATGCTGGATTCGAGCTTCATCGTGTGCGCGTCGCGGAAGTCCAGGCGCTTGAAGGCTTCGGCAACGACGATCGCGTATTTGCCGTCGGGCGACCAGTACATGTTGTAAGGGTCGTCCACCGCAATCGATGCGCCGGGCTTGCCGGTGCTGGGGTCCACCGGCGTCAGGCTGCCGTCGCTGCGGCCTTCGGCGTTGTTCGCGACCCAGAGTGTCTTCAGGTCCCACGACGGCACCACGTGTTGCGGGTTAATGCCGACCTTGAAGGTGTCTATGACTTTCAGCGTTTGCGGATCGATCACCGAGACCGTGTTCGCGGAACGGTTCGGCACGTAGACCCTTGGCAAGGCATTCGCCACGGCCGGGCTCAAGCGGTCGCTCACGGTTTCGCTGTAGAGGTTGCCCGGGTCCGGCACACCGGGCATGCCGGGAACGGTGGCCACGGCCCGCGCCATCGGCGAGCTCACGGCCGCCGGCGCAGGGGTTTGCGCCGCAACCCACCAGGCACTCACGCCCAGGGCAGCGAACAGGCAGGGCAGGGCAGCTTTTCGGAACGTTGTGCGCATGGGGGGTACCGAGCTCGACGGGGTGGCGAATTATCGGTCGCCCCCGCTTGTGCATTGCCCAGACCTCGCTCGCGCCGAACGTGCAGTTAGTAGCACATTCCTGGACGATGAAGGCCTCAGCGCCCTGCCTGCTTCAGCGCGGCGCGGATCGCCGCGACGCTGCGCGCCACGACCAGCTCGACGCCTATCCTGCCGAGCTCCGCGCTCGCGGCACGCGGGTCACCGGCGACACCGCTGCTGGGCTCGTCGGCCAGCGCCAGGTGATCGGTGCGCACGCCGCTCGGCTCGACTGCCAGCAGCAGCGAGGTATCGGCACTTGCCGCATGCGTGCCGATTTGCGCGTCGCTCAGGCCCTTGTCGCGAAGCGCCAGGATGTAGGGCGCCTGCGTGGCACGGTAGTACTCGGCGACGAAGTGCACGCGCGTGGACGACGCGGCCCACTCGCGGTTCAGCTTCGCGGCCACGGCCTGCAGTTGCGACTGGTAGTTGCCCGAGTCGCCGAGGAAGACGATGTCGCGAAAACCCGCCTGGCGAAAGCTGCGCGCCGCGCCTTCGAGAACGCCACGCAGTGCTTCGTCAGGGACCGAAATCGTTCCCGGAAAGCGCATGTGGCCGGCGGGCGGGCTGATGCGCCCTTCGGGAACATAGGCGATCACCGGCGCGACCAGCGTATGGCCGAGTTCGGTCGCGATCCGGCCGGCAAGAATCCTGGCACGCATGTTGTGCTTGCCCAGCACCATGTGCGGCCCGTTTTGTTCGGTGCCGCCCACCGGCACGATGATCGTCGTCGTGCCGGTGCGCAGCGCGTCGCGCAGCTCGCTCCAGGTGAAATCCTCGAGATAAACGCCAGGCGCCGCGGCCTGCGCGGTGCCGGCCAGCAGGCCAAGGCAAAACAGGGCGCGATGAATCAGTTGTCGCATGTGGGCCTGCACTGTAGCCCAGGCTTCTAAACTCTGGTCCCTCGAGCCCGCCGCCGTCACGCAAACTCTTCCATGCCCACCCGCCTCGAGTTCGCGCCCGCCACCCTCGGCGTCATGGTCGTGTCGCCGCCGGTGCGCAGCGGCGCTGCGAACGAGCGCACCTCGGTGCGGGCTGACCACCGGCATTCGCCGCCTGAACCGGCCCTGGCCCAAGGAGCAAACAGATGAGAGTCGCGGTGATGGGTGCCGGTGCAGTGGGCTGCTATTACGGCGGCATGCTGGCCCGCGCCGGCCACGAGGTGACGCTGATCGCACGCCAGCCGCATGTGGAGGCGATTCGCCGCGATGGCTTGATCATGGACACGCTGAGCTTCAAGGAGAGCGTCGCGTTGCAGGCGAGCACCGAAGCGCATGCCGTGCGCGGCGCGCAACTCGTGTTGTTTTGCGTCAAGTCGAGCGACACCGAAGCCGCCGGCGCGGCAATCGCGCCGCACCTCGATGCGGATGCGCTGGTGTTGAGCCTGCAAAACGGCGTCGACAACGCGCAGCGCCTGCAGGCGCTGTTGCGCCAGCGCGTTGTTCCCGCGGTGGTCTATGTCGCGACCGAGATGGCCGGGCCCGGCCGCGTCAAACACAACGGCCGCGGCGATCTGGTGCTGGGCCCGGCGGCACGGCGCGACGATGTGCTTCAAGCCTTCGCCGAAGCGGGGGTCGCGGTGCAGATTTCCGAGAACGTGATCGGCGCGCTGTGGGCGAAGCTGATTGTGAACTGCGCCTACAACGCGCTGTCGGCGATCGCGATGCTGCCGTATGGCCAACTGGTGCAGGGGCAGGGCATCCGGGACGTGATGCACGGGGCAGTGCAGGAGTGCCTGGCCGTGGCAAAGGCGCTCGGCGTGACGCTTCCTGGCGACATGTGGCAATCAGTGCAGGACATTGCGCTTGCGATGCCGCAGCAATCATCATCCACGGCGCAAGACCTGGCGCGAGGCCGGCGCACCGAGATCGACCACCTCAACGGCTATGTCGTGCGACAAGGCGAAATGCATGGCGTGGCGACGCCGGTGAACCGCACCCTGTGGGCGCTGGTCAAGCTGCTCGAGGGTCGGCAGCGTTCGTGACGGCTCGGCAGCAGCAAGCGTTTGCCCGCATGCGCTGCCGGCGCCGCGCGTGGTGCAATCGAAGCGCTCCGATTCGGAGTTGTCGCGCCTACCCTTGCCATGCCTGAACCCATCATCGCCCCAAGCTCGCTCGTCGCGGCCATCGATGCCGCGGCCGAATCCGTGCAAGCCCAGGTCATCGCCTGGCGACGCGACATTCACGAACACCCGGAGCTGGGCAATCGCGAATTTCGAACCTCGGCCCTGGTCACCGCGCACCTGAGAAAACTCGGCTTCGACGAGGTGCGCACCGAAGTCGCGCACACCGGCGTCGTCGGGCTGCTGCGCGGCGCGTTGCCCGGCCCGGTGGTGGCGCTGCGCGCCGACATGGACGCGTTGCCGGTGACCGAAGAGGTCGACGTCGCCTTCGCCTCGAAGGTGCGCACGCAGTGGAACGGCGAAGAAGTCGGCGTCATGCATGCCTGCGGCCACGATACGCACACTGCCATCCTGATGGGTGTTGCGCAGGTGCTCGCCGGGCAGCGCGCCAGGTTGCACGGCTCGGTCAAGTTCATCTTCCAGCCCGCTGAAGAAATGCCGCCGGAAGGCGAAGACGGTGGCGCAAAGATGATGGTCGAGCAAGGGGCGATGGACAACCCGCGGCCGAAGGCGGTGTTCGGCCTGCATGTCACGTCGCGCTTGCCGCTGGGGGTGATCGGCTACCGGCCCGGGCCGGCGATGGCCAGTTCGGATTCGCTGAAGATCACGGTCCAAGGCCGGCAGACGCATGGTGCGATGCCCTGGTACGGCGTCGACCCGATCGTCACCGCGGCGCAAGTCGTGCTCGGCTTGCAGACCGTGGTCAGCCGCCAGGTCGACCTGACGCGCGAACCGGCGGTGGTGACGATCGGCAGCATCAAGGGCGGTGTGCGCGGCAACATCATCCCCGACTCGGTGCAGATGGAAGGCACGATCCGCACCTTCGACGAAGGCATGCGCGACGACATTCACGAGCGCGTGACCTACCTCGCCGAAGCCATCAGCCGCGGCTCTCGCGCCGGCTGCAAGGTGTGCATCAACAAGCACTATCCGGTGACGGTGAACGACCCGGCCCTGACCGAAGCGATGCTGCCCACCTTGCGCCGCGTCGCCGGCGCCGACCACGTGCACTTCGTGCCCAAGGTCATGGGCTCGGAAGACTTCTCGTTCTTCCAGCGCGTCTCGCCGGGGCTGTTCATCTTCCTGGGTGTCGTGCCGCCCGGGACCGACCCGCTCCAGGCAGCGCCGAACCATTCACCGCGCTTCTATGTCGACGAGCGCTGTCTGGTGCTCGGCGTGCGCGCGTTGGCGAATCTGGCGTGCGACTATCTGCAGAGTGGGAGCAACGCATGAGTTGCTGAGAGGCCGCGCGGCAATCAGATGGGTTCGAATTCCTCGCGGCGTCTGAGGCGAACTCGCGTTCCGTTGACTGAGGTTTGGTGGCTGCAAACGATCCGTTGCTGTCCTTCGCCGCGCAGGCCTGAGCGGCCACAATGCAGCGGTTGCCGACGGTGGCCGCAGGACGCCGTACGCACGCTTCCTGCCACCAAGCAGTCATTTAGATCAGCGCCCGATGCTCGCCCGAATGGCCGTTGTATGGGGCACTGCGGCTGTAGGATTCTCACGTTGGGCTCGAACCTCCCCGGCGAGCGGCGTCCGAGAACCCGACCACAGTACTTCATGAGCCTTCCGGCCGGGCTCGAGGCCACCGGCGAGACGGTGTCGCTCGACGAGCTTGCCGACTATTGAACAAGCGCGAGCGACGGATCCTGACCCGAACCGATGCCGGTGAAGGCGGGAGCGTGGCACACTGGATCGACGCTCGGCCCAGATCGGGCCGCCCTAACCCACCCCAAAGGAGACGCCTATGCTGACAATGGAGAAGACGGCCGACTACGTGAAGCGCTGGGTCGCCGCGTTCGAGTCGAAGGACCTCGATCGCGTTCTGGCCTTCTACACCAACGACGTCATCTTCCACTCCCCGCTGATTGCGCGGCTGAGCCATGACCCCAGCGGCACCGTACAGGGCAAGGCGGCGCTGCGCGTCTACATGAAGAAGGGCTTCGAAGTCTTCGACCACATCAAGTTCACCGTACTCGACGTGCTGCGCGGCGTCGACAGCATTGCGATCCACTACAAGGGCATCACGGGCACACATGTCGTTGAGGTGCTGTTCTTCGACATGGACGGCATGGTCCGCGAGTCGTACGTGCACTACTCGTCTCCTGAGTAGCATTGAAGTTCCCGTAGCTCATCCCGCATGAAGGCGCGGCGCGACGCGCTGATGGCGAGGTTAGGCTGAAACAGCGTGCACCTGATCGAAAGTCAGCTTCCTGGCGCGGCCCCGTACTCACACTCTCGGCCACTTGCGGGTGCTCGCGAACGGCAGGTAGGGCGCCGTCCAACAGCGAACAAGCTACGCGCGGCCATGCGGTTGTGACGCCGCGTCAGATCAGGACTTCCAGGCCCTTCCTGTCCAAAAGGCTCAAGAGCTTCAGCGACGGTCCGCTGGGTTGTTTGTCGCCGATTTCCCACTGACGGACGGTTGAGAGGCTGGTGTTGAGCACCGTGGCCAACACGGCCTGGCTCAACTTGTGTCGCGCGCGAAGCGCGCGAATCTTCGCGCTTGAATACGTGGGTATGGGCTCCAGGCAAAGCGCGTCGTACCTCTGCATCGTCCGCATGTCGATGAAGCCGGCAGCGTGAAGGTCACGCGCCGACTCATGGACCGCATCAAGAATCCTGCTTCCGGCCTTGGCTCTGGTTGTCATGGCAAATCTCCTTCAATGCATCGCTTCCGACATGCTCGTCGAGCTGGCTGGGGCTCAGTCGCAGAAGGTCGGTAGCCAATTGCTGCAGTGCTTCAACTTCTTTTCCGGTGACATTGGCGCGTTCGCTCTTCTCGAACCCAAAGACAAAGAACCAACGGCTTGCCCTGTTCGTTGCCAGCAGGGTGCGTGCGCTTCCGCTCTTGCCGCGTCCTGGCATGGCGACTCGCTTCTTCAGGACACCACCGCCCATATCCGCGTCGATGAGACCGTTGGACATCTCGATAACCGCCAAGCAAAGTGCCGACTCGGTCAGCTCCGTCTTGCGCAACCAGCGCCAGAACTGACGTGTCATGAACACTCGACGCATAGAATTACTATATCACTTAGTGATGTAGTTTTGGCAGATTGGCTGACGATGAGCGCCAGCTGTAGGGCGTCCAGTCTTCAGGGATGTGGGTCAGCAACGGGTCGAGAGAACCAGTTCGACGGCGGCGGAAGCAGTCACAGAAGACCGCCTGCGACGGCCAGCGAAGAAGGGCAGCTTCCTGGACGCAGCTGACGTTTACATCCTGGGAACAGCAGCGTCAGCTTTCGGCAGCCCCTGCCTTTTGGCCTCCAAGCGCGACCGGCAGCAGCCAGTCTGAAGCAGCAGTTCGGATCGGCAGGACGAACACCCGCTCCTGGCCGGGTCCCGCCCCAGAGCAGCGCAGTCCCGGCGACTGCTGAACTCCACTTTGCCGACGTCGCGCCTGCGTGCTTCGAACGCGCCTGAGGGCAGCGTCAGCAGGTGGGCCGCCCGCCGTCAGCACGAACAACGACAGCCCTGCCAGCGCCGACCCTTAACGACCGCCAGGCCCGTTCGATCGGCGCATTCGAGTCCGGCACGATCCTGATCCGCATTCGCGCTTAGCATCGCCGCGTGATCGATCTCACTGAACACGACCAGGCATTGCTCGGCGGCCAGCACGGCGACGCCGCGGCACTGGCGATGCGTGTGCTGGTGCGCTCGGCCGCACTGATGGGCGCTGAACGCCTGCTGGACATCACCAGCGCCCACATCGATGGCTGCCTCTACCACGGGCAGGCGTCGCTGGACTTCGTTGAGCGCATGGTTGCGGGTGGCGGCAAGGTCGTGGTGCCGACCACGCTCAATGTCGGTTCACTCGACCTGATCCACCCGGAACTGTTCCGTGGCGACGATGTCCTCAGGTCCCAGGCGCAGCGGTTGATGCAGGCGCATCTCGAACTCGGGTGCGAATCCACCTTCACCTGCGCACCGTACCAGAGCCGCGACCGGCCCCGGCTGGGGCAGCAGATCGCCTGGGCCGAGTCCAACGCCATCGTCTTCGCCAACTCGGTGCTGGGCGCGCGCACCAACCGCTACGGCGACTTCATGGACCTGTGTGCCGCCTTGACCGGGCGCGCACCGTCCTGCGGCCTGCACTTGACGGAAAACCGCCTCGGCCAGGTGCTGTTCGAACTGCAAGACTTCCCGGCCGGGCGCGCCGGGCGCGACATCTGGTTCGCTGCGCTGGGGCTGTTCGCCGGCAAGCAGGTCGGCGCGCGCATTCCGGTGTTCGCGGGACTGCCGCCCGATACCAGCGAAGACGAACTGAAGGCGCTGGGCGCGGCTTGCGCATCCACCGGCGCCGTCGGGCTGTTCCACGCAGTGGGAATCACCCCCGAGGCACCGACCCTGGCCGAAGCCTTCGGCGGCCGGCCGGTGCCGGAGGCGGTGGCGGTGTCGCGCGCGCAGTTGCAGCGCACGCGCGCCGCCCTGAGCGCGGCCCGGCCCGGCGACCGGCTGGCCGCGGTCAGTGTCGGCACGCCCCATTTTTCGCTGGCCGAATTCGAACAGCTGCTGAGCCTGCTGGCCGAAGAGGAAGCCGGCCCCCGCGTTGACTTCTACGTCAATACCAGCCGATTCATCCTGTGGCAGCTCGAGCAGTCCGGCAAGGCGCAGGTACTGCAGGAGCGCGGCATCACGCTCGTCACCGATACCTGCACCTACATCACGCCGGTGATGCGGCAGACGCGCGGCCTGATCATGACCAACTCGGGCAAGTGGGCGCACTACGCGCCGGCCAACATCGGGGTCGAGGTGGCGTTCGGCAGTCTGCGCGAGTGTGTGCTTTCGGCGATCCGCGGTGAGGTGGTTCTCGATGCACACTGACACCACTCGCGCGTCGTGGCCGGCCAGCGCCGTCGTCTCGGGGCAGGGGCGCGGCGCGCCGCTGCTGCTGGCCGGGCCCCTGAGCTTCTGGGGAGGCTACGACGCCGTGGGCGGGTGTGTCATCGAAACGGGTCATCCGCAATGCGGTGCCCGGCTGGCAGGGCGCGTGATGCTGATGGAGCGCGCCAAGGGGTCGAGTTCGAGCAGCAGCGTGCTGGCCGAAGCGATCCGCAACGGCACCGGGCCGGCAGCCATCGTGATGCGCGAACGCGACCTGATCGTCGGGCTCGGCTGCATCGTCGCCTCCGAGCTCTACGGGCTGCATGTGCCGGTGGTCGTCGTCTGCGAATCCACCTGGCAGGCGCTGGTTGACCTCGCAAGCGCCGGGCCCTGCGAGCTGGACATCGATGCCGCCCAACCCGGAGATTGCCTGATGCGCGTTTCGCCGTTTATTGCCGACAATCCACCACCCCCCAAAGGAACCCCGCCATGACACTCGATCGCAGAACCGCCTTGAACGCCATCGCCGCCAGCACGCTGTCGCTGGCGCTTCCCACCACTGCCCGGGCACAGGCCGGCGGCACGCTGGAACAGATCAAGCAGCGCGGCAGCCTGCGCATCGGCGTGACGCAGGCGCCGCCCTGGTTCTCGAAGGACCCCAAGACGGGAGATTGGTCCTCCGGCTTTGGCATCTCGATGGGCAAGGCGATGGCCAGCGCACTGGGGGTCAAGCTCGAGACGGTGGAGGTGACCTGGGGCACGGCCATCGCCGCGCTGCAGGCCAACAAGATCGACATCCAGTACATGCTCGACGCCACGCCGGAACGCGCGCAGGCGGTCGATTTTCCGCAGGCGCCGCTGTTGTACTACTCGCTGGCGGTGCTGGCGCGCGATGACCTGTCGGTGACGCAGTGGAGCGACCTCGACAAGCCCAGCATGCGCATCGCCGTGCCCCAGGCCAGCAGCATGGACAAGTTCGTCACCGAGAACACGCCCACGGCCACGATCCAGCGCTTCCCCGGCAACGCCGAGGCCATTGCCGCGTTCCAGGCCGGGCGCGCCGACGCGGTGTGTCTGTTTCACCCGCCGCTGCTGGTGGCCCGCAAGGCGCTGGGCATGGGCAAGATCGTGGTGCCGAAACCGGCCAAGTTCCAGGCCTCCAGCGCCGCGCTGCGCAAGGACGACAAGGCGTTCCGCGATTTCGTCGACAACGCCTTCGCCACCCACTACAAGAGCGGCCAGACGCAGAAGTGGTACGAGGAATTCCTGACCGGCTTCGGCCTCGACCCGAAGGCTTCCCCGCCGGTGATGAAGGAGATGCTCTGAAACGGCATTGAGGGAATAGCCGCGCCGGCCGCCGCATGTACCAGTGGGATTTCGCGCCGGTCGTGGCGAACTCGGGCGTGCTGGCGGCGGGCCTGGCCAACACGCTCAAGCTCACCGCCACCGCGCTGGCATTGGGCATTCCATTGGGCCTGGGCCTGGCGCTGCTGCGCCTGTCGCGGCTGCGGGTTTTGTCGCTGCCGGCCGGCTTCGTCGTCGAGTTCTTCCGTACCACGCCGCCGCTGGTGCAGCTGTTCTGGTTCTTCTTTGCGCTGCCGATCCTGATCCGGGTCGAGATGACACCCTTCGTCGCGGCGGCCATCACCTTCTCGATCCAGTCCTCGGCCTTCTTTGCCGAGGTGTTTCGCGCCGGCATCGTATCGATCGAGCGCGGCCAGTCCGAAGCGGCGCGGGCACTCGGCATGACCGGCGCCCAGGCGATGCGCCGCGTGATCCTGCCGCAGGCCGTCAAGCGCATGATCCCGGCGTTCATGGAGCGCTCGATCGAGCTCATGAAGACCACCACGCTGGTGGCCACCGTCTCGTACGCCGACCTGCTGTTCCAGGCCAATGAACTGGCACAGAAGACGTTCCGGCCGCTGGAGGTCTTCAGCGTCACGGCGCTGATCTACTTCGTGGTCATCTATGGCGCAAGCCTGGCGGTGCATCGCGTCGAGCGCCGCCTGGCCGTCAGCGGCGAGACCACGGTGCATTGATGGCCGCGCGATGAACCAGCGCTGGAACTTCGACGCGGTATGGGCCAACCCCGAAGCCCTGCTCGCCGGCGCCGCCGGCACGCTGCGCATCTTTGCCATCTGCCTGGTGCTCGGCCTGACGCTCGGCCTGCTGGTCGGTCTGGGGCGGTACTCCACGCGACGCTGGATCTACCTGCCGGCCAGCGCCTTCGTCGAGTTCTTTCGCAACACGCCGGTGCTGGTGCAGATCCTGTGGTTCTATTTCGCGCTGCCGATGCTGCTGCCGTTTGAGATCAGCCCGCTGACGGCCGCGGCGCTCGGCATCTCGCTCAACTCGGCCGCGTTCTCGGGCGAGATCTTCCGCGGCGGCATCCAGTCGCTCGAGCGCGGCCAGTGGGAAGGCGCGCAGGCGCTGGGCATGACGCAGGGCCAGGCGATGCGCCGGATCATCCTGCCGCAGGCCATCAAGCGCATGCTGCCGGCGCTGACCAACCGCGCGATCGAGATCTTCAAGATGTCGACGCTGGCCTCGGCGGTGGCTTACGTCGAGCTGCTGCAGCAGGGCAAGCTGATCGCCTCGATCAACTACAACCCGATCGAGGCCTACAGCGTGATCGCGCTGCTGTTCTTTGTCTTCCTGTACCCGCTGGTGCAGGCCACCTACCTGCTCGAGCGCAAGCTGCGCGAGGGCGATTGAGCGCCATGACAAACGCTGCCGCCCCGGCCCCCAACCCGACCCTGTTGCGCGTGACGGCACTGCGCAAGCAGTTCGGGCAGGCGGAAGTTCTCAAGGGCATCGACCTCTGCGTGGCGCCCGGCGATCGCATCGCCATCCTGGGCGCGTCGGGTTCGGGCAAGAGCACGCTGCTGCGCTGCCTGAACTTCATGGAAAGGCCCAGCAGCGGGCGGGTCGAACTCGGTGGCAGTGTGGTCGGTACCGAGCGAACGATGCGCGACGGCAGCGTCCAGACCGACTACAGCGAGCGAGAACTGACCCGCGTGCGCCAGCGCGTGGGCATGGTGTTCCAGCAGTTCAACCTGTTTCCGCACATGACGGCGCTGGGCAACGTCATGGAAGGCCTGGTGACGGTACAGGGCATGGCGCGCGCCTTGGCCACCACCAAGGCCCGGGCGCAGCTGGCACGCGTGGGGCTGGCCGAAAAGGCCGACGAGTACCCGGCCCGGCTCTCCGGCGGCCAGAAGCAGCGTGTGGCGATCGCCCGCGCCCTGGCACTCGAGCCCGAACTGCTGCTGTTCGACGAACCCACGTCGGCGCTCGACCCGGAGCTGGTGGGCGAGGTGCTGCGTGTGATCCGCGCGCTGGCCGACGAAGGCCGTACCATGCTGCTGGTGACGCACGAAGTGGGCTTTGCCTACCACTTTGCCAGTCGCGTCCTGTTCATCGCCGACGGCGTGATCCACGAACAAGGCACGCCCGATGAAGTGCTCAAGCATCCGCGCCAGCCTCGCACCCAGGCCTTCCTGGCGCGCCACAACGAATTCAGTTTCTGACCCCCTCATCCATCCGAAATCCGACGATGAACGCCCCCAGCTCCGAGAGTGCCCAAGGTTATGCCGCCGATGCGCGCAACGACAGCGTGCTGGTCTATGTGAACGGCGAGTTCTTCCCGCGCCACCAGGCCATGGTGTCGGTGTTCGACAGCGGCTTCGCGCTCGGCGACGGTGTCTGGGAAGGCCTGCGCCTGGTCAAGGGCCGCCTGGTCAGCCTGCAGGCGCATCTGGACCGGCTGTACGAGGGCGCGAAATCGATCGCGCTGGACATCGGCATGGAGCGCGCGGCGCTCGAAAAGACACTCTGGCTGACCCTCGAGCGCAACGCCATGACCGATGGTGCCCATATCCGGCTGATGATCACCCGCGGCGTGAAGAAGACCCCCAACCAGGACCCGCGCTTCGTCGTCGGCGGCCCCACCATCGTCATCGTTGCCGAGTACAAGAGTCCCAGGCCCGAGACTCGCGCCCGGGGCCTGTCGCTGCTCACCTCGACCTTCCGCACAAGCGGGCCGGACATGTTCGACTTGAGGCTGAACTCGCACAGCCGGCTCAACCTGATCCAGGCCTTGATCCAGGCCATCAACGCCGGTGCCGACGAAGCGCTGATGCTCGACCCGCGAGGCTTCGTCGCCAGCTGCAACTCGACCAACTTCTTCATCGTGCGCGGCAACGAAGAGCTCTGGACCTCGAGCGGAAACTACAGCTTCAACGGCATCACGCAGGCCAATGTGATCGCCGCCTGGCGCACGGCCGGCAAGGTGGCGCGCGAGTGCGACTTCACGCTGGCCCAGGTCTATTCGGCCCAGGAAGCCTTCGTCACCGGCACGCTCGGTGGCGTGACTGCCGTGACGCGGATCGACGGGCGGCCGATCGGCGACGGCAAGCCCGGCCCGGTGACGGCGCAGGCGAGCGCGTTGTACCTGCAGGCCTGTTTGCGGGATTGAGGGCCGCCCCTTCGTCTTCCGTGTTGCTCTCCAGGCATGCGACCTGCGGGCTGCGCGCAGGCGCTTCAAACGGCCTCCTCCTGCCGCGC
>JAEMQF010000354.1 GCA_022758925.1 Burkholderiales bacterium
AACTGCTGGACCGTGCGCTGGCGTTTCGCAGCCGCGGCCCGTACCAGGTGCAGGCCGCGATCGCTGCGCTGCACGCGCAGGCGGCGCGCGCCGAAGACACCGACTGGAAACAGATCGCCGCGCTCTACGGCGGGCTGCTGCGCGAACAGCCGAGCGCCGTGGTCGAGCTCAACGCCGCCGTGGCGCTGGCGATGGCCGAGGGCGTGCAGCAGGGTCTGGCGTGGATCGAACAACTCGGTGCGCGCGAAGAACTGCAGGGTTATCACCTGCTGCATGCAGCGCGCGCCGACCTGCTGCGGCGGCTCGGCCAACACGCGCCGGCGCGCCAAGCCTATCGTTGCGCGCTCGTGCTGGTGCGCAATGATGCGGAGCGCTGCTACCTGCAACGCCGCCTGGTCGAGTGCGGCGGCTGACTCGCCTGCTCCGATCGGAAACAGGCCTTGCGCTTGCTCCACGTGGCGCGCAAGCCTTGGCCCGACCCAAAGCCCGACAGGCTCCCAGGAATCAAGAGTCGATCTCCACCGGTTCATTGATCACGAGCTTCCACTTGGCGTCTTGCTCGTGGGTACCGGCAAGCGACTCGATCAGGGGTTTGACGGAGGGGTCCAAGGGCACGGCCGTTTTCGCTTGTCTGACGAAGGGTTCCAGCGCCTTCGCCTGGCGCTCATGGCCCGCCTGGTCGAGCAGATAGCCGAGCCGGCGCACGGATGAGTTCTCGTATGCGGCGGCGGCCTTCGCGAGCCGGCGCGGGTTGGCCTTGGCGCCGATGTCTTTGGCGACCTGCGCGACAGCGTTGATGCCGGCCGCCTTGTGAAAGTAGCGGGCGCAGTCCAGCAGCGTCAGTTCGACGCCAGCGACCTTGGCGAAGCCGGTGTCGCTTTTCATCTGATCGAGCAGATCAGGCTGGTTCACGCTGCCAAAGGCCTCGGGCGCCTGGTAGACGAACTGGAGGCGGTGGCGCCCGATCTCGAAGTGGCGCAATTGCTTCGGCACGACGACCTGAAACACCATCGCGGCCTGGTGCGACGAGCCGTGAAAGGCCGCTGCGCGCAGCAGTGAGATGCGGTAGTCGAGTCCTTGATGCTTCATCAAAGGATCGATCCAGCGCACCGGGTCGGGGGCACCTGCGACCTTGTCTTCGGGGCGCAGGATGAGATAGAAGCCATGGCGGGGGTTGGCCAACCGGCGCTTCCTGACCAGCCTGGTGATGGCGGCGGCCAGGGCCTCGGGCTTCAGGCCGAGCGCGGCCAGCGCCTCGTCGCGGGAGAAATGGGCGCGGCCGTGGACAAGCTTGTCGTCAATGAATGTCTGAAGTGAGGGCATTCCCGGATCATATGCAAAACTCGACCGAGGAGAAAGAGTTTTGCGTACGTGTTGGGAAAAGAAGTACTGACTCCGGATTGAACCCTGCCTGGTCGAGCAGGTGGCGAGTAAGCACGCGGTGAACGACCTGCAGCAGGGGCCTCAGCAGCTGCGGCTGCGCCGCCAGCAGCAGGCGCAGCGGGATCGCCAACGACAGCAGCATCTGGCGCACCGACACTTGCGAAATGACGTGGTCAACGGGGTTTGCCCCGGTCCGTGGCATGCGCGATGCGGTGGCTTAAACCACATAGCGCAGAACCGCCACGTAATGGGCCGCACTGCCGGCGAGCACGAACAAGTGCCAGACGCCATGGAAGTAGGCGATTCGCTTGTCGAACGCATAGAAGACGATGCCGACGGTGTAGAAGACGCCGCCCGCGACGACCCAGGCGAAACCGGCCGGCCCAAGGGCGCGATACAGGGGCAGCAGCGCCACCACCACGGCCCAGCCCATCACGACGTAGATCACGACCGACAGGATGCGCGCTTGGCTGCGGGTCCACAGTTCCTGCAATGCGCCGAGCACGGCCAGACCCCAGACCACACCGAACAGCGACCATCCCCATGCGCCGCGCAGCGTGACCAGGCAAAACGGCGTGTAGCTTCCGGCGATGAGCAGATAGATGCTCTGGTGGTCGAGCTTTCGCAGCACGGGCTTGGCACGCCCGCGCAGGCTGTGGTAGAGCGTCGACAGGCTGTACAGCAAGAGCAGCGTCACGCCATAGATCGAGACACTGACCACCTTCCACGCGTCGCCGCTGAACGCGGCGAAGACGATCAGAACCACCGTGCCCGCGAGTGCCAGCACGGCGCCGCCGAGGTGGGTGATGGCGTTGAACTTTTCGCCTTGGTACATAGGCCCTGGACCTGTGGCTCAGAGATTTCGAACTATGCCGCACCGCAGTATTCGGGCTGCGTGTTGCGCGCGCATTGAGTCACATCAAGCAGCCCAGCGCGTGGGTGGGTCTGTCCAAGCGGCATGATTGCGCGGCGGACGCGGGCGGCTTCGAAGCGCTGCGCGCGGGGCAGGGTTAGCATGCGTTCGCGCAGGTCACGCTGCGCAACCCTCTCACAAGCGACCGACAGGCTGTAGCAGGAGAAACACGATGCGGATCGGATGCCCGAAAGAAATCAAGAACCATGAGTACCGGGTCGGCCTGACCCCAGCCAGCGTGCGTGAACTCGCCGCCCGCGGCCACGAAGTGCTCGTGCAAACCGGCGCGGGTGCGGTGATCGGCCTGGCCGATGACCAGTACGTGGCGGCAGGCGCGAGCATCGTTGCAGACGCCGCAGGCGTGTACGCGCAGGCCGAGATGATCGTCAAGGTCAAGGAACCTCAGCCGCATGAATGCCTGATGCTGCGCGCGGGCCAGATTCTCTACACCTACCTGCATCTGGCGCCTGACCCGGAACAGACCGCGGCGCTGATCAAGTCAGGCGCGATCTGTATCGCCTATGAAACCATCACCGGGCCGGGTGGCGGGCTGCCGCTGCTCGCGCCGATGAGCGAGGTGGCCGGGCGCATGGCAATCCAGGCCGGCGCCGCGCACCTGGAACGCAGCAAGGGCGGCATGGGCATTCTGCTGGGCGGCGTGCCCGGGGTCGCGCCGGCTCAGGTGGTGATACTCGGCGGCGGTGTCGTCGGCACGCATGCGCTGCAGATGGCGGTGGGCATGGGCGCGCGGGTCACGGTCCTGGATACGAATGTGGATCGCTTGCGCCAGCTCGATCTGGTGTTCGGCAACCGCATCGGCACATTGTTCTCGACGACGCAAAGCGTGGAAGAGGCGGTGCTCGGCGCCGACCTCGTGATCGGCGGCGTGCTGATCCCCGGTGCGGCCGCGCCGAAACTGGTGACGCGCGCGATGGTGGCGCGCATGAAGCAGGGCGCAGTGGTCGTCGACGTCGCGATCGACCAGGGCGGTTGCTTCGAGACCTCGCACGCGACGACGCATGCCGAGCCGACCTTCGTCGTCGACGGCGTCGTCCACTACTGCGTCGCCAACATGCCGGGCGCCGTAGCGCGCACCTCGACGTTTGCGCTGAACAACGCCACGATCGCGCATGCACTGGCGCTCGCGGACAAGGGCTGGCGCCGGGCCCTGCATGAAAACGTGCATCTGCGCGCCGGGCTCAACGTGGCGGCCGGCATGGTGACGTACAAGGCCGTTGCGAAAGCGCTGGGCTACGCCTACGCCGCGCCGGAGAGCTTGCTCGCCTGACCCTTGTCGGCGCAGGCTGCGCGCCGCTATCAGTGGTGCACCCGCACCAGCAGCACGGGCAGATTCGCTGCGCGCACCAGGTTCTCCGCGACGCTGCCAAGCACAGCGCGGCCGATGCCGCGCCTGCCGTGCGTGCCCATCACGATCAGGTCGGCCTGCCAGTTCGCGGCCTCCGCGAGCAGCGTCTCGGCAACCGGTTCTCGAGCCGCTGCGACCATCGCAGTCGAGGCCGTGACGCCGGCTGCCTGCGCCTGCGCCGCAGCGCGGTCCAGGACCGCGCGCCCTTCCGTCTCGAGTGCTGCCTCGATCGCGGCGAGGTTGACGATCGGATGGCCGAAGGTCTTGGGGCGATAGACGACGAACACGATGTGCAGTTCTCCACCATCGCTCTTCGCGAGCTTGATGGCCTCGTTCAATGCGGCGGCGCCGGGTTCGCTTCCGTCGTCGGCGACCAACATGCGTTTGTACATCGTGGGCTCCGGTTGCTTTGCGCGCGCGTGGAATCAGGGCGTCGGCACGATCGTTACTTTGCGCTATCGGGCACTGCCGCGCTGCGGGTCGCGAAACAGCAGGCGTCGCGCGCCGCTGCGGTCGAACGGCAACCAGCGCCCCTCGGGCTGCGCCAGGCGATCCGCGAGCGCATACAGTGCCAACGGGTTGACGCCCAGGCCGATATGGCTGGCCTCGACTTCGATGCTTTCGCTCAAGGCGCTGGCCTGTTCCACGCTGCATTGCCAGGCAACGATGCCGTCGCTGCGGCTGTAGATCGATGTCGTCGGCAGCGCTGGCGCCTTGCGCAGTTCATCGCGCGAGATCGCCAGGCTCGGCCGGCGCGCGTTCAGCGAGCGGTAGAAACGCCCGGCGTTGCTGGCTTGTGCCGGACCGGTGAAGGGGCTGCCCAGCGAAATCACGCCGCGCACCGCGTCGGGTGCGCGCTTGGCCAGTTCGCGCGCGTACAGGCCGCCCAGGCTCCAGCCGACCAGGCTGATGCGGCGGCCGTGCTGCCGGTGCAGGTCATGGACGCGCTGCAAGGCGCTGTCGATGACCTCGGCGCTGGCCACCAGGTTGCGCCCCTGGCCCCAGCCGTGCACGTCATGGCCGAGCCAGCGCAGCAGCCTGCGCATCGGGCGCGTGCTCAGGTCCGAGCCGAGAAAGCCGGGATAGACGATGACGCTGTGGCCATCGCCGCGCGGCGCAGTGGCGAGCCACGGAAATGCGGCGACGCTTGCCGCGAATTCGAGCGGCGCCCGCAGCTCCATTGCGATGCGCAGCCAGCCCGGCGCGCGGACCGTGTCGTCGTTGTCGATCACTTTATCCTCGGGGTTCATGTCAGGGTGCGCCAGTTTGAGGCTCAGGCCGGATCGGTGCGGCAGTCATGTGCGTGCCGAAATGCCGATAACTGCCGGTAGGTGGCAGTGCGCGCCAGGCTATCAGCGCCGCCGCCTGTGGCGGCGGGGTGTCAGGCGCGAGCGGCATGACAGGCAGGCGGTGGTGAGGCAGACACCGATGCCAGGGCCACGCCCTGTGCCATGGGCCATCGGCGGCGGGCCTCAAGCGCCGGCCGCCCGGCGCGTGCGCCGCGCCTGGGCTTGCGGTGTCGGCGCGGTGGTGAGCGCCGCCAGCCGCGGTTTGGCGCGGGCGGGTTTGGCGGCAGGCGCAGCAGCAGCCCCGGCGTCGACCGTCGCTGGCTTGACCGCACGCACGGCGCGTTTGCCGGCGGCCGACACCTGCGCCGGCGCCACGCCTTCAGCCGGAACTGCGGCAGGCTGCGGCAAGTGGCGCAGCGTCTCCAACGCACGTTCCAGGTGTCTTGCGAGGGCGGCGACGTCGGGTACCGCGCGGCGGCAGGCAATCAGACCAAAGCACAACTGGCCCAGGTAACTTTGCACCGTGATGTTGAGCGCCACACCGTGGACCACGATCGACAGCGGGTAGGTGGCTGCCATCTTCGCCCCGGCCAGGTACACGGGCACCTGAACTCCCGGCACGTTGGAGATGACGACATTCAGCGCGCGCAGCGAGCCGGCCAGGCGCGAGCGCCCATACAGCGAAGCCAGGCCGCTGAGCAGCCAGGGTGATCCGAGCGACGGGAAATCCTTCGGGATCAGGTTGCCGAAAGCGCCCAGCTGCTGCTTCATCGCGCGCGTGCCGGTCATGATGACTTCGAGCCGCGGCAGCGGGTCGGCGACGTTCGTTGCCAGGTCGAGCAGCGTGCCCGACACCTGGTTGTTGCTGCTCGTGTCGCCCTGCGAGCGCAGCGAGATCGGCACGCCGGCGACCAGGGTCTTTTGGGGCAGGCTGTACGCGTCGACCAGGTAGCCGCGCAAGGCCGTGCTGCACAACCACAGCACCATGTCGTTGACGGAAGCGCCGTGCGCCTTGCCGATGTCCTTGATCTCGCCCAAGGGCAGTGTGGCGCTGGCGAACGAACGCTGGTTCGTGATCGGCGTGTTGAACGGCGTGGGCGGGGCCATCTTGAAGCGCGTGCCGCTGGCTGCCGTTTTGCGCAGGCCATCGCGCCGCTGCGCCAGCGCCGACTTGGCTGCTTGGTAGGCGGCGCCCGCCAGCGGCGGCAGCAGCTTGCCGAGCTCCAGCGTCCGCCGGATCTGATTGCTCAACGCCGCACTCAGCAACTCGGCCACGCCGAGCTGGTAGCGGTTGGTGCGCTGCGGGCGTGGCGGTTTGACAGGGCGCGGCTCGGGTGACAGGTCGAACATGGTCTCGCCCAGTGCCACCGCGGCCTGACCATCGACCGCCGCGTGATGCAGCTTCGCATAAAAGCCGATGCGCCCGTCGGCCAGGCCTTCGATGACGTAGAACTCCCACATCGGGCGGCTGCGGTCGAGCAGGCTGGAGTGCAGCCGTGCCGCCAGCGCCTCGAGCTGCGCCAGGCTGCCGGGCTTGGGCAGCAGCAGGTGGCGGATGTGGTAGTCGAGGTCGATGTCGTCGTCGGCAATCCAGACCGGATTCGCCAGATCGAACGGCATCAGCGCGAGCTTGCGCGTGAACACAGGCGCCAGATGCATGCGGCTGACGACATGCGCCCGGAAGCTGTCGAACCAGGGCCCGGATTCGGGCGCGGGCGGCTCCATCAAGGCCAGGCCGCCGACGTGCATCGGCATCTCGGGGCTCTCGAGGTGCAGGAACGCGCCGTCCATGCCGCTCAGGTGGTTCAACTCTTTCACGCTCGGTCTCCTTCATGCATCGGGACGCTGGTCGATGTGCCGCCGGCGCTTTGGGCTGATTCACCCGCGCCCGGCCGGCGCCAAGACTGCGCGCGGCGAACCACAAGCTCAAAGCCGTGAACCGAATTGCAATCGGCAGTGCCGGCTTGAGTGCATTTTGCAGGTCCTGCGCCTGAAGTGCATCGGTGATTTCGCTTGCCCCGGCCGATGGCAGCGCCTGCTTCGTCGAGACCAGCGGCGCCCGGGGTGGGGCACCGTGGTTGGTACCGGTTGCCAGAGGCCCGCTGCCGGGGCGTCGCGTCGAGTCAGGCCACCTCGGGCGCCTTGTGCATCCTGCATCGGGGCAGGGCTCGCGCCACCGGCGCAAGCCCCCACACCGTTCATTCGCGCTCGAGCTGGGTCGGGCCTGACCCGGGTTGACCCGGCGCAAAACCATGCACGACGCGTGCGCGTAAGCTAAGCAACGTGGCTTTCGCACAAACCGACCGCGCACACGCGCGACAACGATGCATCAAACCATCGCCTTCGGTCCCCTGGCACTGCCGGGTGACCTGACATTGCCCTCCAGCGCTGCAGGGCTCGTGGTCTTTGCCCATGGCAGTGGCAGCAGCCATCGCAGCGCCCGCAACCGAGCGGTTGCGGGGGTCCTGGAGCGGCGCAGCATCGGCACCTTGCTGTTCGACCTGTTGACGCCGCAAGAGGCGGACCAGCCCGGCAAGGTGTTCGACATCGATCTGCTGGCGCAGCGCCTGCTGCAGGCATTGGACGCCTTGCGCGACGTTGCCGCCGCGCGCGGCTTGCCGCTGGGCATCTTCGGCGCCAGCACGGGCGCAGCTGCAGCCCTTGTGGCGAGTGCGCAACGCCCGCGCGAGGTGGCGGCCCTGGTCTCGCGCGGAGGCCGCCCCGACCTGGCCGGCCCCGTGCTCGCAGACGTGCGTTGCCCGACGCTGCTGATCGTCGGCGGTGCCGACGTGGAGGTGCTGCAGCTCAACCTGGCCGCACTTGCAAGACTGAGGTGCGAGAAGCGCCTCGAGATCGTGCCGCGCGCGACTCATCTCTTCGCCGAAGCCGGCGCCATGGAGAGCGTGGCGCAGCTTGCACGAGATTGGTTTGCACGTCACTTCGGCATCGCCCCGGACAGCGATGCCTGAGCGCACGGCTGCGCTGCGCAGCGTGGGCGCAGCGCACACCACCGGCCCTGGCGAGCTTACGCTTGCCGAGCAGGCCCAGGTCGTCTTCGGGCTCAAGCGGGCATTGGGCGCAACCCATCCGGCGCAGCCCGTCGGCATGGTCGAGACCCATATTTCCTTCGTGCTGCTCGCGGGTGCCCATGCGTACAAGATCAAGAAGTGCGTCAACCTCGGCTTCGTGGACTTCTCCACTGTCGCGTTGCGGCGTCATTTCTGCGAAGAGGAACTGCGCCTGAACCGGCGCATCGCGCCGCAGATCTACCTCGACGTCGTCCCGATCACGTGCGCGGGCGGACAGCCGGCACTGCGCGGTGTCGGCACTGTCGTCGACTTTGCACTGCGCATGAACGCATTCGCCCAGGACGAGCTCTGGGAACGCCGGGTGCGGCGCGATGCGCTCACATTCGCGCACATCGATCAGCTCGCGGCGAGCCTGTGCGCCTTGCATCGCGATGCAGCGACGAATCCGCCTGACCCGCACTACGGCGAGCCGGCGCAGGTGCGCGCGCCGATGCTCGACACGCTCGATATGCTGCAGACCCTGCTCGGCCCGCAGCAGCGCGAGTGTCTGGCCGCCTTGGCACAAATCCGGAACTGGGAGGCTCGCGCTTTCACCGCCCTCGAACCCGCCTTCGCGCAGCGCCGCGCCGCAGGGCAGGTGCGCGAATGCCACGGCGACCTGCATCTGGGCAATGTGACGATGATGGGCGGCGTGCCGACGATGTTCGACTGCCTCGAGTTCGACCCCGGATTGCGCTGGACCGATGTCATGAGCGACGTTGCGTTTCTGGCGATGGACCTGCAGCGTCATGCGCGCGACGATCTTGCGCATCGCTTCGTCAACGCCTGCCTCGAGGGCAGCGGCGACTACGACGGTGCGCGCGTGTTGCGCTACCACATGGTGTATCGGGCCCTGGTTCGGGCCAAGGTTGCTGCGCTGCGCGGCGCGCGCGCAAGTGACGATGTGCGAGCCTACCTCGAAGTTGCACGCCGCCGCAGCGCGCCGGGCGGCCCGGTGCTGTTCGTGACGCATGGTTTCTCCGGCAGCGGCAAGACGACGTGGACGGGACAGTTGCTGGAGGCCATCGGCGCCATCCGAATCCGTGCCGATGTTGAACGCAAGCGCATCGCGCATCTGCCGGCGCTCGCGCGCACGAACTCGGCGTGGCGCACCGGCCTGTATTCGAGCGCAGCGAACCTGGCCACGCATGAGCGCCTGCGTGCAGCAGCGAAC
>JAEMQF010000142.1 GCA_022758925.1 Burkholderiales bacterium
ACCCGCCGTCAAGGTGGTCGTGCAACACCACTTTGGGCATCGCGCGCAGGCTTTTCAGCAGCGCATCGTCGGGCGCGAGGTCGGCGTCGTGCATGAGGAGCCATCCTAGACCAGGCGCACCCGGGCGCGCCCGCGGGCCCGGACTGCCTTCGGCTTGTTATCCTGTGCCCACCACAGCATGAGGGGCACAGCACCATGAAGCACGCAATTGCACTGCATCGTCTCTTTCTCGCGTCCGCGTTTGCTTGCGCCTGCGCCGGCGCCGCTGCACAGCCGGCAATCGTCTACGACATGGGCGGCAAGTTCGACAAATCGTTCAACGAAGCGGCGTACAACGGCGCCGAACGCTGGAAAAAGGAAACCGGAAGGGCCTACCTCGACTTCGAGATCGCGAACGAAGCGCAGCGCGAACAGGCGATGCGGCGCATGGCCGAGCGCGGCGCAAACCCGGTGATCGGCGTCGGTTTCTCGCAGGGCTCGTCGATCGAAAAGATCTCGAAGGAATTCCCGAAGCTGAGCTTCGTCATCATCGACTCGGTGGTGAAGCAGCCGAACGTCGAATCGATCGTGTTCAAGGAGCATGAAGGCAGCTTCCTGGTGGGCATGATGGCGGCGATGGCGAGCAAGACCGGCAAGGTCGGGTTCGTCGGCGGGATGGACATTCCGTTGATCCGCAAGTTTCAGTGTGGCTACGAACAGGGTGCGAAGTTCGCGAATCCGAAGATCGAAGTCAGCGCCACCATGACCGGCACGACACCCGCGGCATGGAGCGACCCGGCGCGCGGCGGCGAACTGGCGAAGGCGCAGTTTGCGCGCGGTGTCGACGTCATCTTCGCCGCGGCAGGCGGCACCGGCAGCGGCGTGTACCAGGCCGCAAAGGACGCCGGCAAACTCGCCATCGGCGTCGACAGCAACCAGAACCACCTGCAGCCCGGAACCATGCTCACGTCGATGGTCAAGCGCGTCGACAACGCGGTCTACAACAGCGCGAAGCACAGCACGCCCGGGGTCACGGCGCTGGGGCTGAAGGAAGGCGGCGTCGACTACGCGCTGGACGAGCACAACGCCAAACTCGTCAGCGCCGAGATGAAGCGCAAGGTCGATGCGGCGAAGGCCGACATCATTGCCGGCAGGATCTTGGTTGCCGACTACATGGCCGACAACGCCTGCAAGTACTGAAGTGGCGCGTCTTCGTGCAGCGCGGCCCGGTCCAGGAGCCTTTCGGGCCCGACCCAAAGCCTGACAGGCTCCTGGGGCCGCTCGCGACGCGATCCACATGACTTCGACGCAGCGCCAATCCGTGCCGCTGACGGCGCCGCTTGCCGTGCGCATGCGGGGCATACACAAGCGCTTCGGCGCGGTGCAGGCGAACCGCGATGTGAACCTGAGCGTGGCCGCGGGCACGGTGCACGGCATCGTCGGCGAAAACGGCGCGGGCAAGAGCACGCTGATGGCGGTGCTGTATGGCTCTTACCGCGCCGACAGCGGCTGCATCGAGATCGATGGCCGGCCGGCGCGAATTCAATCTTCCGAAGACGCGATCGCGCTCGGCATCGGCATGGTGCACCAGCATTTCATGCTGGTTGAGACCTTCCATGCGCTCGACAACGTCTTGCTCGGCGCCGAGCCGCATTGGCACTTGCCCCGGGCACGCTCCCGGTTGCGCACCCGGCTCGAGGCCTTGATGCACGACACCGGGCTGCAGGTGCGGCTCGACCTGGCGGTCGAAGACCTGCCGCTGGGCGAACGCCAGCGCCTGGAGATTCTCAAGGCGCTGGTGCGCGGCGCGCGCATCCTGATCCTGGACGAACCGACCGCCGTGCTCACGCCACAAGAGACCGAGCAACTGTTCGTGACACTGCGGCGTTTGCGCGAGCGCGGCACGACGCTGCTGCTCATCACGCACAAGCTGAAAGAGATCATCGCGCTGTGCGACAGCGTGAGCGTGATGCGCGCCGGCGGCGTCGTGCTCGACTGTCCGATTCGCGAGACGAATGTAGACGCACTGGCGCAGGCGATGGTCGGCCGGCGCGTGCAGATCGGGCGCGAAGATGCTGCGCAGCGCGGCGCGCCCGTGGCAGCGGCCAAGCCCAGGCTGCTTGAAGCGCGTCACTTGCGCTGGCGCGATGCTTTCGGCGTGCCGCGGCTCGATGACGTGTCGCTCACGCTGCACGCGGGCGAAATCGTCGGCGTCGCGGGTGTCTCCGGCAACGGCCAGAGTGAGCTGATCGACGCGCTCGCCGGCCTGCTGTCGCCGCAGCAGGGTGAACTCGTGCTGTCGACAATCGGCACGCGCAGGTTCACGCCGCAACGCTGGCTCGCCCCCGACATCGCGCGCAGCCTGGGCATCGCCCATGTGCCCGAAGACCGGCAGCGGCGAGGTCTGATATTGGCGTTCGACGCCTGGGAATCCGCGGTGCTCGGCTACCACGACCTGCCCCGCTACGGGCCAGGTCTGTTGATGGACCAGCATGCGATGCGCGCCGACACCGCAGCCATGATGGCGCTGTACGACGTGCGCCCGGCGAACCCGGAACTGCGCTGCTCCAAGTTCTCCGGCGGCAACCAGCAGAAACTCGTGCTCGCGCGCGAGGCCCGGCCGCAGCCCAAGGTGTTGCTGGTCGGCCAACCGACACGCGGCGTGGACATCGGCGCCATCGAATTCATTCACGCGCGGCTGCGCGCGCTGCGCGACGCCGGCGGCGCGGTGCTGCTGGTGAGCTCGGAGCTGGACGAAATCCTCGCGCTGTCGGACCGCGTGCTCGTGATGTGCGGCGCTCGCATCAGCGGCGAAATGCAGATTGCCGATTGCAGCGAAGCCTCGCTCGGGCGCCTGATGAGCGGCTCGCAGCTGGAGCAGGCTGCGCCATGAGGCAAGCGCCTGCCTTGCTCCCGGCGCGCGCCGCTGTCCCGCTGCGCCACGTGCTGGAACGCAGCGTGCGCCGGGACCCCGGCCGCACGCAAGATCGACCATGCAACCGCTTGGGCACGGTGCCGGCGTGAGTCAACCTCTGGAGCTGCCGCGCTGGCTCGACCTGTTCGTGCTGCCGGCGTTCAACCTGACCCTGGCCCTGCTCGCCTGCGGCGTGCTCGTGATGATCGTCGGCCACAGCCCGGCGCAGGTGTTGGTCTTGCTCATCAAGGGCGCATTCGGCAGTCGCATCGGCCTCAGCTACACGCTGTATTACGCCACCACCTTCGTTTTCACCGGGCTCGCGGTCGCGGTGGCGTACCACGCGGGCCTGTTCAACATCGGCGGCGAGGGCCAGGCGATGCTCGGCGGCCTGGGCACGGCACTGGCCGCTCTCGCGCTGGGCGACACCTTTCCGGCCTGGGTCGTGTTGCCGGCGATGCTCGCGGCGTCGATGCTCGCCGGCGTGGCCTGGGCCGCAGTGCCTGCGGCGCTGCAGGCCTGGCGCGGCAGCCACATCGTGATCACGACGATCATGTTCAATTTTCTTGCCTCGGCGCTGCTCGCCTTCGTGCTGATCGATGTGCTCAAAGAGCCCGGCAACATGACGATCGAAAGCCGCAGCTTCGGCCCGGGGGCGAAGCTGCCCGGCGTGCACGAGACGCTGGCCTGGCTCGGCATCGATTGGCCGCGCTCGCCGCTGAACCTGAGCCTGCTGCTGGCTGTGTTCGCGGCCTTCGGTGTCTATGTGCTGCTGTGGAAGACGAAGGCGGGCTACGCGCTGCGCGCGGTGGGCCACGCGCCCGAGGCCGCGCGCTACGCCGGCATCCGCCCGCGCGCGCAGGTGATGTGGGCGATGGCGGTTTCGGGCGCACTCGCCGGCCTGGTGGGAATGAACGAAGTGGCGGGCGTGCATGGCCGCCTGCTGCTCGACTATGTGGTGGGCGCGGGTTTCGCCGGCATCGCCGTCTCGCTGATCGGGCGCAACCACCCGTTTGGAATAGCGCTCGCGGCGCTTCTGTTCGGCGCGCTGTACCAGGGTGGCGCCGAACTCGCGTTCGAGATTGCGGGCTTCAGCCGCGACATGGTGTTCACGCTGCAGGGCCTGATCGTCCTGTTCTGCGGCGCGATGGCGCAAGTCGCGGCACCCACGCTCGCGCGCATCTGGTCGGCGTGGCAGCGCCGGCGCGAAGCCCGTGCCGCTGCGGCACAGAGCTAGTACCGCGGCGATCGCAGACCAACGCGCATGGACGAAGTCGGCATCGCCACCCTGCTCGCCTCGACGCTGCGCGTCTCGGTGCCGCTGATCTTGTGCGCGCTTGCGGGCACGCTCGCAGAGCGCTCGGGCGTGATCGACCTGGGCCTGGAGGGCAAGATGCTGCTCTCGGCATTCGCTGCGGGCAGTGCCGGGGCCATCAGCGGCTCGATTGCGGTGGCGCTGCTCGCCGCGGTGGTGGTCGGCGTGCTGCTGTCGATGCTGCACGGCTATGCCTGCGTCAGCCGGGGTGGCGACCAGGTCGTGATGGGCATGGCGATCACGATGACGGCCGCCGGCCTGACCGTGGTGCTGGGCATCGCCTGGTTCCAGCAAGGCGGGCAGACGCCGCCCCTGCCTGATTCGGTGCGCCTGAGCAACTGGTTCACCGGCGCGGCCAAGACACTGCAGGACATACCGCTGATCGGCAACCTGCTTGCACTCGGCGTGCTCGGTCACAACGCCATCGTGTACCTGAGCCTTCTGCTCGTCCCCGCCATCTGGTGGCTGCTGTATCGCACCCGCTTCGGCCTGCGCCTGCGCGCTGCCGGCGAAAACCCGGCGATGCTCGAGGCTGCCGGCGTCTCCATCGTCAGGTTGCGCTACGCCGCGCTCGCCGGCAACGGCGTGCTCGCCGCAGTGGCCGGCGCCTACCTGGTGCTGGCACAGAACCCGAGTTTCATTCCGCACATGACGGCCGGCCGCGGCTACATGGCGCTGGCGGCGATGATCTTCGGCAAGTGGCACCCCGTCGGCGCGCTCTGGGCCTGCCTGCTGTTCGGCTTTCTCGACGCCTGCGCGATCCGCCTGCAGGGCACTGCGCTGCCGCTGGTGGGGGTGGTGCCGGTGCAGTTGATCCAGGCGCTGCCGTATCTGATGACGGTGGTGTTGCTGGCGGGCTTTATCGGCCGCGCGCGGGCGCCCAAGGCGCTTGGGGTTCCCTACGTCAAGGAGAGCTAGGAGCGTGGGGCCGAAAAATCGCAGCGAAGGGATCCACCATTTCGGGCCCACATTTCACGCCACGCAGGCGTCGTGCGCGTCAGCCGTCGCGAGTCGTGAGCGGCAACTGCGTCGCTGCCTCGATGCGGCGAGAATCCGGCACATGCCTGATCGCGCAATCGGAAGCACAAGCGTGAACGCCACCCCCAGCCCCGCCGTCATGCAGCAGTTGCTCGACTCCGCACGCCGCGCCCGCGCGCAGGCCTACGCGCCGTACTCGAAGTTCAGCGTCGGTGCCGCACTGCTCGACGAACAAGGCCGGGTGCACGCCGGCTGCAACATTGAAAACGCGGCCTACCCGCAAGGGCTGTGCGCAGAAGCGTCAGCACTCGCGCACCTGGTGCTGGCTGGCGGCAAACGCGTCCTGGCCGTGGTGGTCGTGGGCCAGGCTGCGCAGCCGGTCACCCCTTGCGGCGGTTGCCGCCAGAAACTGCGCGAGTTCGCCGCGGACGATGCGCCCGTCTGGTCGGCGGACCTGCACATGATCACGGCGCGCCACACGCTGGGCGCGCTGCTGCCGGCGAGCTTCGGGCCGCAGCACGTGGCAGCCGGCACACCATGAACGGCGCGCACCTGAAGGCAGCCGGGACACCATGAACGGCGCGCAGCTCAACGCCGCGGTCGCGCTCAGCGCGGCGCTGATCCGCAGCCGCGCCGGCGACCGACGGCCCGCGATCGCGGTCTTGCTCGGCTCGGGCTGGGGCGCGCTCGCGCACAGCGTGCAAGACGCGGTCACGATCCCGTACGCCGACCTGCCCGCTTTTCCGCGGCCGGGTGTCGAAGGCCATGCCGGCTGGTTGCTGCTCGGCCGCATCGGCACGCGCACCGTGGTCGTGCTCAGTGGCCGCCAGCACACTTACGAAACCGGCGATCCCGCGGCGATGAAGGGCGCGCTGCACACGCTCGCGGCGCTCGGCGTGCGCGTGCTGCTGCAGACGAATGCGGCCGGCAGCCTGGACCCACAGATGCGCCCGGGCGAGATGATGCTGGTGGCGGACCACCTGAACCTGGTGCAGCGCTCGCCGCTGCTGCATGAACAGGGCGCACAGCGCTTCGTCGATCTGCGCGATGCCTACGACCCGGCCTTGCGCGCCGCTGCGCAGCGCGTCGCGCTGGAGCGTGGCATCACGCTGCACGAAGGCGTGTACGCCTGGATGCTCGGACCGCAGTTCGAAACCCCGGCCGAGATTCGCATGCTGTGCCAACTCGGCGCGCACGCGGTGGGCATGAGCACGGTGCCCGAGACCATCGTCGCGCGCCAGCAGGGCATGCGCGTGCTGGCACTGTCGCTGTTCACGAACATGGGCTGCGGCCTCGAAGACGTGGCACTGAGCCACGCCCACACGCTGGCTGCGGCGCAGGCCGCGGCCTTGCACGCGATACCGCTGCTCGAAGCGGTGATAGCGGGGCTGGAGGTTTGAAGTGACGCGCACGCCCGCCGAAGTGGCACGCATCGCCCTGAGCTGCCTGGACCTGACGAGCCTGAATGACAGCGACGGGCAAGCCCAGGTCGCCGCGCTGTGCGAACGCGCCGCTGCGACGGCGTCGCGCGGCGCCGTGGCGGCCGTCTGCGTCTGGCCGCGGCTGGCACGCTTTGCGCGCGCGCAGGCGCCGCATCAGGTTGCGGTGGCGGCCGTCGCGAATTTTCCCGACGGCTCGAGCGACGTGCAGCGCGCATTGCGCGACACCGCAGAGATCGTGCAAGCCGGCGCGCAGGAGGTCGCCCTGGTCCTGCCCTACCGCTCGCTGCTGGCCGGCGACCTGAACGCGTGCCAGCGGGTGCTGGAGGCAGTGCGCCGCGCCAGCGAAGGCCTGATCCTCAAGGTCATCCTCGAGAGCGGTGAATTGCGCGAACCGGGGTTCATCGAACAGGCGGCGCGGCTCGCGCTCGACGCCGGCGCCGACTTCCTCAAGACCAGCACCGGCAAGACGTCGGTGAGCGCAACGCCGCGGGCAGCGCAGCTCATGCTGCGCACGATCGCGAACGATGCGCGCTCGCGTGGCCGGGTCGGCTTCAAGGCCTCGGGCGGAATCCGCAGCGTTGCCGATGCGGCGCTTTATCTTGAACTCGTCGCCGATCAACTCGGCGCCGAGGCTCTGGTCCCGGCGCGGTTTCGCATCGGCGCAAGCGCGCTGCTGAACGAGATTGAAATCGCACTGGGGGCCGCCTGAAACGCTGCGCGCCGGCCAGGGTTCGCGCACTTGGTGCTGCGCAAGACCTGCTACACGGTCGGCCCTGCAAGACCTTGTGAGCCCGCATGAACACGCGGTGCGTAACACGTATATGCTAGTGCTTGGCCTGCGCCTTTGCACTGGGGGTTAGAGTGACCGCCACAGACGCATCAACCTGGTGGCTCAACATGGACTTCGCTCAACGACTGGCAGCGTTTCGCAAGGAACGCGGCAACACGGGCCATCCCGACACCGGCCGCACGCAAGGCAGCAGCCAAGCGCGTGGCAGCGCGCGCATGAAGGAGCGGCAACCATGACGGAACTGGTGGTGCAGCTGCCCGACGAGCTTGCCCGGCGCGCCAGGAGCGCGGGGCTGCTGACGGACAGCGCGATTCAGAGGCTGCTTGAGGAAGCAATGCGGCGCGAAGCTGGCCGCAGGCTGCTTCACGTGGCCGAGCGGCTGCATGCCGCAGGCGTCGAGCCGATGAGCGAGGAAGAGATCGTCGCCGAGGTCAAGGCCGCGCGCGCCGAGCGGGGTGCGCGTGAGGCGGCGCAGGGTCAAGACCCGAAGAAGTCGTGAGGCTCGTCCTCGATACGAACGTCGTCGTCTCGGCGCTGGTGTGGGGCGGCGTACCCTACAAGTTGATCGAGGCGGCTGCGGCCGGCGACATCGAGCTTGTCACCTCGCCGGCGCTGCTGGTCGAGTTGCGTGACGTGCTCGGGCGTTCGCATCTGGCTTCGCGCCTGGCCGCGCAGCGCTCCAGCGTCGAGCAGGCCATCGGGTTCTATGGCGAGTTGGCGATCAAGGTGTCGCCGCTCTCAACGCCGCGCGTCGTGCCTGGCGATGTCGAAGACGATCATGTGATCGCGGCGGCCGTGGCCGGCGCTGCCGAAATGGTCATCTCCGGGGATCGGCATCTGCTCAAGATGGGCAGCCATCAGAGCATCGGGATCGTTAACGCCGCCGAGGCTGTGCGACGTGTCGAAGAGGCAAGAAGCAAGAGCTGACACCCCCGCCTTGCCAGGCGCGGCCGGTGGCTTGGCGAGGGCCTCAATTTGAAGACGCAATCAAACCAAAAATCTGCCCAGTCGCTCATCGCGCATGGCTCGCATGTGCGATGCGCGCGCGGCCGAAATCCGAAACCGGCGTCAGCTTGATGCTTGGGCCTGATTCGAACTTGCATCCAATTGAATGAATGAGATTTGGTGGATGCGAATATCCCACGGTCGTCTGTCCGCGCATGGTCAGCCTGCCGAGGTCGCGGCGGCAGGGCGGCGGCGGCGCCCCCGTTCTCCGGCCCACGCTCGCGGGCCGCCGTCGCAGACTGCAATGCGCAGCCGCATCATTGCCGTAGTGCCCTGCAACCATGGGGGGCGACCGCGAATCGGGCCTGCGCCCGGGGGCACCACCACCGCCCTGCTGCATCCGGAGTGGCGTGCCACGCCTTCGCATGCCACCCAGGTGCCACGGCAGGTGGCTTGGGGCACGGGCGCAGGCGCCATTCGCGGTGGCCGCGACCAGCGCACGAACTGACGCTGTTGATGGCGCGACGCCTGCGAAGCGAAAAC
>JAEMQF010000302.1 GCA_022758925.1 Burkholderiales bacterium
CCCAGCGAGCGCGCGTCGAACGAGGTCGCGTCGATCACCAGCACCGAAGGCCCGTGGCCGCGCAGGAAGCGGCGCCAGGCCAGATGCACCGGTTCACCTGCAGCCCCGCATTCGGCAAGGCCCGACTGCTGCATGCGCTGCAGCCGCTGCTGCGGCGTCAGGGCCTGGGCGCGGGCGAGGCCGGGCAGCGCGGCGGCCAGGGTCGCTGCAGGCGCCACGGCACCCGACAGCGCTGCGGCGTCGGCGTCGAGCCAGTTCGGCAGCATGGGTAGCCGGAGTTCGCTCATGACGGCCCCTCGTCCGACGGGTACGTCGGTCGGTCCCCCGAGGGGACTGCGGGCCGGCTTGGGGCGGCCCGGCGCTCGGCCCGCGCAGTGCAGGCTGACACAAGATGTCTCATGGGGCCACTCCCTCAGTCGCCGCGCACGGGTTCGGCGAGCAGGTAGTGCGCGTAGCGCTCACGGCGCGGGTCGGGCACTTCGTTGGCCAGGCCGAAGGACAGGCAACCGGTCACGCACTTGGTGACGCAAGCCGGCTGCAGACCGGCATCGACGCGGTCCATGCAGTAGTCGCACTTGACCACCTTGTTCGTCGCCGGGTCCCACTGCGGCGTGCCCCAGGGGCAGGCCGTGATGCAGGACTTGCAGCCGATGCACAGGCTGGCCTGGACGAAGACGATGCCGTCCTTCTCGCGCTTCTGCATCGCCCCCGTCGGGCAGGCCTTGACGCACCACGCTTCCTCGCAATGGAAGCAGGGCATGAAGGTGTGGTGCACGCGTGGCACGCCGCCGATGTCGATCGGGCCGGTGCTGATGATCTTGCACGGTGCCGGCCCCGCGCCAAGGCCCTTGTTGCTCTTGCAGTGCACTTCGCAGGCCTGGCAGCCGATGCAGTTCGCCTCGTCGTGGCGCAGTGCGTAGATGCTCATGTTCTTGCTCCTGCGGCCGCCGCTGCGGGCTTGATTCGGACGATCGTTTCGGTCAAGGCGTTGCCGCCACCGGCCGGGTCGAACTCGTAGAGCTTGCCGTGCTGCAGCCTCTGGTCGGCGACGCCGACGCCGAGGGCGCGTGTGGCCAGCGGCACCTGCGCGCCGTAGCCGTGCAGCATGAACACCGCCTCGCGGTGGATCCACGGCGTGACCTTTGCCTTCAGGCGCCCGACGTAGGCGCCACCGCCGCTGACCTCGACCTCGTCGCCGTCGCGGATGCCCAGCGGCCCGGCACGCTCCGGATGGATCCAGAGCAACTGCTCGGGGGCGATCTCGCGCAGGATCGGGTTGTTCAGCGACTGGCCGTGCGCCAGCGTCGGCGGCCGCCCGAACAGCAGAGTGAACCGGTCGCCGGTGGGCGCCGCCCTGGCCGCGTAGGGCGGGAAGGCGCTCAGGCCCGCTTTCTTCAGCAGGTCGCTGTCGATCTCGATCTTGCCCGACGGCGTCCGGAACTTGAGTTGATCGCGCGTGGCCAGCTTCGGCGCCGGCGCCAGGCCGACGACACCCGACTCGCGCATCTCGGCCACGGTGACGCCGGTGCCCTCGAGCTGGTAGTTCCACAGTTCCTCGATGCTCTCGAAGTCGAGCGCCTCCTTTTCGCCGGTGCGCCGCAGGATCTCGCGGAAGATCCACCAGGCCGGGCGGCTGTCGAAGCGCGGGGCGATCGCCTGGTCGCGCATCGCGTACACCGGCACCGGGCCGGGCAGGCCGGCCAGGATGTTGGCACGTTCGAGGTAGGTGGACTCCGGCAGGATGACGTCGGAATACCAGCCCGTTTCCGAATAGCGCACGTCGATCGAGACGAGCAGCTTCAGCTTGTCGAGCGCGCGCTTCACCGCTTCGGCATCGGGCATTGCGGTGATCGGGTCATGGCGATAGGCGATGTAGGCGCCGATGGCGTAGGGCTTCGACGTTTCCATCGCCGCGAACAACTGGTGCAGCATGCCGATCGCCGGGTCCCAGGTCGGATGCGTGGTGCCGGCACCGTCGACGCGCGGCTCGGTGACCGCGGGCACGCGCCCGGCCAGCGGCTTCAGGCTCTTGCGGCCGTAGTACTCGGGCCGCTTGGCGATGATGAAGCCGCCCGGCGTCTCCAGGTTGCCCATCAGCGCGTTCAGGATCAGTGCCGTGCGGCTGACATAGAACGACTGCTTGTGGCGCGCCGTCATCCAGCCCGGGTTGAAGATCACGTGCGGCATCTGGCCGGCGATCTCCTTGACGAAGTCGCGCAGCTCGCCGGCGGGCACGCCGGTGTGCGGCTCCTGCCACTCGGGCGTGGTGTCCTGCACCGCTGCGCGCAGCACGTCCATGCCGCTCACGAAGCGTTCGACGAAGGCCTTGTCGTACGCCCCCTGCTTCAGCACTTCGTGGATCAGGGCCAGGTTCAGCGCGTAGTCGCTGTTCGGGCGCACCTGCCAGAAGCGGGTGGCCTTGGCCGCCGTGGCGCTGGCGCGCGGGTCGATGTAGGTGCAGCGCATGCCGCCGGCCATCGCCGCCATGAAGGCCTTGACCTCCTTCACCATCAACGATTCGACGATGTTGCGGCCATACAGCACCAGGTGCTTGGCGTTCTTGAAGTCGGGCACGAGCCCGGAATGGCTGAAGCCGAAGATCGAGCGCGCCGCGTTGTGCACGTTGCCGCCACAGGTGGCGTCGTGGTTGAAGTAGTTCGGCGAGCCCAGGGCCTTGACGAAGGTGCGCGCCAGGTCGTTGAAGGCGCCGCCGCGGTCGGACAGCGCGATACCGCGCGGGCCGAACGCTTCGACGCTGTCCTTCAGCTTGTCGGCGATGTAGTCCAGCGCCTCGTCCCACGACGCGCGCCGCCACTGGCCCGCGCCGCGCGGCCCGCTGCGGATCAGCGGCGTCTGCGGCCGCTGGTCGTCGTACTCGAAGGCGATGCCGGCCGCGCCCTTGGCGCACAGGCTGGCGCCGATCGCCTTGTCATGCGTGTTGCCCTGCAGCCAGCTGACCCGACCGTCCTCGACCGTCACTTCCATCGGGCAACGCACGGCGCACATGCCGCACATGCTGTAGACCGTGCGTTTGCCGGGCGCGCCCACGCCACGCACGTTCGGTGCCATCTTGGAACTCATTGCAGTCTCCCAGCCTCTGTTCGGTTCGGATGCTCGAATCTTCCGCCGACGCCGCTTGTGCTGTCTTGCGTTGGATCAGCATCTGGCTTCAAAGAACGAGCATTGAGGAAGGCCAGCCAGCGAGGCTCGTGCCGTGCGGCGCCATGGTCCTGCGCATGGCAGCTGGATCTGCCACCACTGCCTCCACAACGACGCGGTCAGCCTGGCGCCGTCAACATGGAGCGTCCAATTCGTCGACCACCCGCTGCGGCGCGCCCACGCCCATGAAGCCGCCCATCATGAGGTTGGCGCCGTCAGGGATCAGCTCGACCACCCTTGCGCGAGAGATGGCTTGCCACCCGGAATCCTTTGCGTGAGGGCTACTGGGCCAGCCAGGCGCCGTCCACCGGCAGCGCAATGCCGCGGATCTGCGCCGCGGCGTCCGAGCAGAGCATCACGCACACCGCGCCGATCTGCTCGGGGGTGGCGAATTCGCCGGAGGGCTGCTTCTCGCCCAGCAGTTCGACTTTCGCCTGGGCCACCGAGACGCCGTCGCGCTTCGCCCGGTCGTCGATCTGCTTCTGCACCAGCGGTGTCAGCACCCAGCCGGGGCAGATGGCGTTGCACGTGATTCCCGTTGTCGCCGTTTCCAGCGCCACGGTCTTGGTCAGCCCCAACACGCCGTGCTTGGCGGCGACGTAGGCCGATTTCTCGGCCGAGGCAACCAGGCCGTGCACGGAGGCAATGTTGATGATCCGGCCCCAGTTGCGGCTCTTCATCTGGGGCAGCACCGCCTTGATCGCATGGAAATTGGACGAGAGATTGATGGCGATCACGGCGTCCCAGCGATCGTCCGGGAACTCTTCGACCTTCGAAGTGTGCTGGATCCCGGCGTTGTTCACGAGGATGTCGACTTTCCCCAGCTCCTGCGTCGCCTGGCGAACCATCTCGTGGATCTGCGCCGGCTTCGAGATGTCGGCGCCGCTGTAGCCGACCTTGACGCTGAATTCCTTCGCCAGCCCGGCGCGCAGCGCCTCGATCTGCGCCGCGTCGCCGAAGCCGTTGAGCATGAGGTTGGCACCGGCGCCGCCGAGGGCGCGGGCGATTCCCAGGCCGATGCCGCTGGTCGAGCCGGTGACGATGGCAGTCTTGCCTTTGAGCATTTGGATATCTCCTTCGGTTGATGGTGTGGGTTCGGCCGTCAGGCCAGCGCGCGGTTCAGGTTCTCGCACCGCGCCTTGGCGACGAGCGCCGCCACCGCGCACGAAGCCAGGCGTGTCTGCACCGAGTCGGCGCGGCTGGTGAGGATGATCGGCACGCGCGCCCCGTGCACGATGCCTGCTGCGCGGGTGTCGGCCGTGAAGCTCGTGCTGCTGGCCGCATGTTGCCGGCCTCCACGCCGTGCACGGCGCGGGTGTCGGCGTTGCGTGCCGCGCTCGCCATGGCCACCAACGCGGCGTGTGCCGTGTCCTGCGGCCTCAGCGAGTAGACGCCACCCGGCGTGGCCCCCAGCATCTGCGCGAGGCTCCGAAATTGAACGATTTTGTCGAGAGTCTCCCGTGGCCGAATGATGTCGCCTCATGCCAATTCCGGAATCGCCGGCTCCGTTTTCAACCTCACCCCGCTGACATCGCCGTGGCATTGCCGCGCCGGTGCTTAGGCTTTGCGGCTACGGTAGTGCCGCTTCGCGACAGCGACGTTGAGGTGGATCAACCTATGTCGGCGAGGTCGCGCCAACGCGCGTCGGGGGTGCCGGCAACGCGCGCCGCCAGCGCCCTCGCCTGCTTCAATGCCAAGAGCCGCTTATCGCCTCGGGTCGATCCCCGGCAGTGCTGGCCATTGCCAGCACCTGAACGACCTGGTGCGCGCCGGCGCTGGGCTCAAACGAGTTCGCGCCAGCGCCAGCCGCGCGATTCGCACTCCGTCTTGCTGTCGACCGCCGGCTGAAGTTGGGCACGGCCGTCATAACAGCCGAAGCGGGTCTCGCCGGCGGGTGCCGCTGTGGTGCAACCGGTGCCGAGCAGCGGCAACGCCACGGCTGCGAGCCACAGGGCGATGGCGCGCTTGGAGAGCCGGCGCGTCGGCTTTGGTGAGCAAGTGGATTTCATGGCGCGCATTCTATGAGCGAGTCGGGCTTTGGGTCGCGCCCGACGATCCGCCCAGCCCCTGCGAATCGGCAATCCGGGCCAGCGCGAGTTCCTCGGGCCGGCTGAAGTGCGTCTGGATCGCCCAGTCCAGCAATTCGAGTTCCGTTTCCAGCGCGGCGTGGCGGTGCTCCGGCAGCGTGCGCCGCAGGTCCTCGAGCATCGCACGCATGCGGCGCGCGACCTGCAGGTTGTTGGCGCCGCAGGCGCGGATCTCGCTGCACGCGACCTGGAGGTAGTGCTCCCAGTTTGGGGTGCGGAAGATGACGCGCGGCTGCCCGCGTTTGTCGAGAATGACTTCGCCGTGCAGCTTGCGCCGCCCCACCACCCGCAGCAGCCGGTGCACCTGGTCGAGGGCGAGCACGGCGGTCGTCGGATCGTTGATCGCCGCCGACAATGCCTTGAGCGCGATGTCGACGATGATCCGGAACGCGAACATCGGGTCCTGCTCGAGCGTGCGCTCGGGGCCGAACGCCACCGCCGAACGTACGCTGCGGTCGTCGATCCTCATCGCGCCGCCGTAGAGCACGAACAGCGGCGCACCCTCGGCGACGAAGTCTCCGACCTGGGGCACGAACTCGATCATGCCGCCGCGCAGCCGCGCCAGCGCCACCAGCGTCGTGAGGTCGACGGCGAGCACGACTTCCGACGCGCCCCGGTGCTCGACCACGCGGCTTTGCGCCGGGGTACCTGCATGCAGCGCGGCGGCCTGCGGCGTCAGCGCCTCAGCGAGCTCCGGATAGACCGACTTGATCATCGCCACGCCATCGTTGCCGACGCGGGCAACGACCGCGACCGGCCGCAGCAGGCGCGCCGCGTAGTCGATCAGGAACAGGAAGTCGGCGATGCACGCGACCCCGAGGATGCCGACGATCAGCGCGACCAGCTCGCGCACCGTTTCCTCCTGCCGGTTGAGCGCGCCGACGGCGAAGACCAGCGTGAACACGAACAGGCCGACGCTGTAGCGCACGACGTTGTTGCGCAGCAGCGTGGTGGCGATGATGCGCGGCGTCAGCTGGCCACCGGCGACCTGGATCGCCACCAGCAGCGAGCCGAACGTGAACACGACGAACGACAGTGTCAGCGTGATGACCGTCTGGTACAGCGCCGTTGCGCCGGCGGGCGCGAGCCCGCCGAGGCGCCAGCGCTGCGAGGCATCGAGCGCGTGGATCATCGGCGACAGCAGCAGCTCGAGCGCGATGGCGACGAGCGGGACCGTCCAGAGCGCGGACTTGAGGTAGCTGGTCGTGCGGTACACCCGGCCCCACGTCAGCTGGCTGCGGATGAAACTGCCGAATCGTTGCCAGACCTCGGTCAACCTCTCCAGGGGTGAGGCGGCGTCGCTGCGGTTCGGGGTCATCGCCGAATATCCATCGTCGTCGGGATTGTCTTGAACCATCGCGGGCGTGACACGCGACGAGTCTAACGTTCGCCCGGCGCCTGGAGCGTGTCGAGCTCCTAGAAATGAAGCTCGAAACGAATCATCGGCGTCTTGGCCAGCGAGCCGGGCACGGTCGATGGGTTGCCGAACTTGTTCTTCCAGTATTGATATTCCAGACCGATCCGCATGCTGTTCTTGGCCAGTCCCATCGTGGCACCGAGGTCGACCATGACCTGCGCGTCGAAATTGAATTCGGCCTCGGTCGGACCGCCGAATTCGTTTTTGCCCTTGGAGGCGATGTAGTTCAGGAAGCCGTCGAACGTGAGCGGCATCGAGCCGATCGGCAGGCCCCAGGCGAGATTCAGCATGGGGTGGGTGTCGTAGGTATAGCGGCTGGTCACGCCGACGGGATAGTTGCTCTCCCATAGCGCGAGCAGGCTGACATTGAGCAGTCCCGGCACGTCCATCACCAGCGTCGGTCCGAGCACCAGCATGCGCTTTTTCGACGCGTAGCCCGGATCGTTCTTGGTATTCCAGTCAACCCCGCCGGTGAGCCCCAATCCGCGCACCGGACCGAACTTGAAGTC
>JAEMQF010000053.1 GCA_022758925.1 Burkholderiales bacterium
AGCACGCCCCCAAGTCCAACCCCCTGGGTCCGGAATTCAACTACGCAAAGGAATTCAAGAAGCTTGATCTGAAAGCCCTGAAGAAGGACCTGACCAGGCTGATGACCGACTCGCAGGACTGGTGGCCGGCGGACTTCGGCCACTACGGACCTCTGTTCATTCGCATGGCATGGCACAGCGCCGGCACCTACCGTACGGCCGACGGTCGTGGCGGCGCGGGTCGCGGCAACCAGCGTTTCGCCCCCGTCAACAGTTGGCCCGATAACGGCAACCTCGACAAGGCCCGCCGCCTGCTGTGGCCGATCAAGCAGAAGTACGGCAACGCCATTTCCTGGGCCGACCTGATGATCCTGGCCGGCAACGTGGCCATGGAGACCATGGGCTTCAAGACCTTCGGCTTCGGCGGTGGCCGCGAAGACATCTGGGCACCGGAAGAAGACACCTTCTGGGGCGCCGAGAAGGAGTGGCTGGCCACCAGCGACAAGCCCAACAGCCGCTATGGCGTTGATCGAAATTCGCGCGACCTGGAGAACCCGCTGGCCGCCGTGCAGATGGGCTTGATCTATGTGAACCCAGAAGGCCCGGACGGTAACCCTGACCCTTTGGCCTCGGGCCTCGACGTGCGCGAGACCTTCGCCCGCATGGCGATGAACGACTATGAAACCGTGGCACTGACAGCGGGTGGCCACACCTTCGGCAAGGCACATGGCGCTGGCGACCCCAAGTTGGTGGGCCCCGAGCCCGAGGCGGCATCGGTTGAGACCATGGGCTTTGGCTGGATCAACCAGCTCGGCACCGGCCACGGTGTGCACACCACCACCAGCGGCATCGAAGGCGCCTGGAAGCCCAACCCCACCACCTGGGACATGGGCTACTTCAAGGTGTTGTTCAAGTACGAGTGGGAACTCGTCAAGAGCCCGTCGGGCGCGCATCAGTGGCGAGCCAAGGACGTGGCCCGGGAAGACATGATCCCCGACGCACATGATCCGTCGAAGAAGCACCCGCCGATGATGACCACAGCCGACATGTCGCTGCGCATGGACCCCGCGTACGAGAAAATATCGCGCCACTTCCTGGCCCATCCCGACGAATTCGCCGACGCCTATGCCCGTGCCTGGTTCAAGCTGACCCATCGCGACATGGGACCCAAGTGCCGCTACCTTGGCCCCGAGGTGCCAGCCGAAGACCTGATCTGGCAGGACCCGGTGCCCGCCGTGGACCACCCGTTGATCGATGCGGGCGACGTCGCCGACCTCAAGGCCCGCATACAAGCCAGCGACCTGTCGGTGAGCGAGCTGGTGTCCACCGCCTGGGCATCGGCATCGACCTTCCGCGGCAGCGACAAGCGCGGCGGCGCCAACGGCGCGCGTATCCGCCTGGCACCGCAGAAGGACTGGGCGGTCAATCAGCCGGCGCAACTGGCCAAGGTGCTGGTGGCGCTGGAGGACATCCGCAGCAACTTCAACGGCGCGCAGCGCGGCGGCAAGCGAGTCTCACTGGCCGACCTGATCGTGCTCGCGGGCAATGCCGGGGTTGAGGCTGCGGCCCATGCGGCGGGCCATGCCGTCGAGGTGCCGTTCTCACCGGGCCGGACCGATGCCACGGCCGAGCAGACCGACACGGAGTCGTTCGCAGTGCTCGAGCCCCAGGCCGATGGCTTCCGCAACTATCGCAAGGCAGCGTACAGCGCCTCGCCGGAGTCCATGCTGGTGGACAAGGCGCAGTTGCTCACGCTCAGTGCGCCGGAGATGACCGTGCTCATCGGTGGTCTCCGGGTACTGGGTGCCAATGTCGGCGGTTCAAAGGACGGTGTGTTCACCCAGCGTCCCGGCCATCTCACCAACGACTTCTTCGTCCACCTGGTGGACATGGCCACCACATGGAAGCCCGTTGGTGAGAACGCCTTCGAAGGCCGGGACCGCAAGACCGGCACGCTGAAGTGGACCGCCACCCGCGTGGACCTGGTCTTCGGCTCGAATTCGCAGCTGCGCGCCTTGTCGGAGGTCTACGCACAGAGCGACAACGGGACGAAGTTCGTGCGTGACTTCGTCGCAGCCTGGACGAAGGTCATGAACCTGGACCGCTACGACCTCGCTTGACCAAGTAGAAGGCGGCAATGAACACACTTCGCCGCGCCGCCGGCTGGCTGATCGTGATCAGCGGGCTGGCGGTCCTCGCCTCGCAGGCCTTGCCCGTCGTCTGAAGCTTGGCGGCCGCATGGTCCGACGCCGCCACCTCGATACAGTGGCGGCGTCCGTCCCTTACCAAACTATGGAGCAACCGATCATGACGAAGAAGAGCAGTGCCCCGGCGAAGTCGTCGGTACCGGCCATCAACATCGGCATCAGCGAGAGGGACCGCGGCGCCATCGCTGCGGGCCTTTCGCGGCTGCTGGCCGACACCTACACCCTGTACCTCACGACACACAACTTCCACTGGAACGTGACAGGGCCGATGTTCAGTTCGCTGCACGCGATGTTCATGGCCCGGTACACCGAACTGTGGAATGCCGTCGACCCGACGGCCGAGCGCATCCGCTCGCTGGGTCATGCGGCGCCGGGCTCGTACGCCCAGTTCGCCCACTTGAGCTCGCTGAAGGACGCCCCAGCTACGCCGCCCAAAGCCTTGGAGATGGTTGCCATCCTGGTAGAAGGACATGAGGCTGTGGCTCGCACCGCGCGCAGCCTCTTCCCGGTGGTCGAGAAGGCTGGCGACGAGCCCACCGCTGATCTGCTGACCCAGCGCATCACGGTGCATGAGCAGACCGCCTGGATGCTGCGCAGCCTGCTGGAGGAGTGAATCGATGTCGACGCCGCATCGCCGCCGATCTGCCGCAGTGCATCCAGGGCGAGACCGATGCCTCGTGCCAGTACATGAGTCTTGCGGACGGGCTGGTTCACGATGCGCTTCATCAGCCGGTGCTTAGGGTCGCGCCTGAAGGGGCCGGGCGTGGGACACGACGGGTTTCTGTCAACCGGCTCCGCACAAGGGTCTTGCTGCAGGCCGGCAGAATGCGACGGACGATACATGTCGAGGAGCATATGGGTGACACGATATTCGACGCTATCAGAGCCGGTGATGCCGAAGCTGTTGGTCGCTTGGCGGCTCCCGACACCGTGAATACCGGCGCCGCAGGTGGCGTGACGCCGCTCATGCTCGCGTCGCGGCTGGGTCGTGCGGCCATGGTGACCCGGTTGCTCGCCGCCGGAGCGGAGGTCGATGCCATCGACGAGCGCGGCTTCACCGCGCTGTTTCACGGCTGCTACGACCCCGACGAAGACTGTGGCCACCCAGAAGTGGTCGAGTTGCTGCTCGGTGCCGGCGCCGACAGGGAAGCCAAGATCGGCTACGCTGTGCGCCCCCTCATGTACGCCGCCGGTAACGGTGAAGCGGGAGTAGTCCAGGCCCTGCTGCGAGGCGGAGCTGACCCGCTGGCGCGCAACGAAGTCGGCCGAACGGCGCTGATGATGGTGAAGGACCGCGACTATGTCGACGTGATCAACATCCTGCACGAGGCGGAAGCGATGCTGGAGGCCGCAAGCTGTAGCTCGCGCAACGCGCCTGACATGCAGGTCGTCACGTTCCTCAAACCGGCCCGCAAGACCTGAGCAGAGGCCGGCGCACCACGGCCGGCCTTGACCCTGACCACCTACTCCTGCGAGAACTCCTGAAGAGCGCGCGCATCGACCACGGTCACACGTTCCCGGTCGAGTTTGACCCAGCCCCGCTCCTCGAAGCTGCGCTGCATGCGGCTGACGAACACGCGCACGCTGCCCAGTTCATCCGCCAGCGCCTGGTGCGTGGCCTCGATCACCGGGCCGCGCTGGACCAGCAACTTCGCCAGCCGGGTGTCCACCTTGCGGAACGCGACTTCCTCGACCAACTCCATCACCTCGGCCAGTCGCGCACCGTACATGTCGAAGACGAAGCGCCGGAAGGGCTCGGAATGGGCCATCAACTCGTTGAACAGCGCCGGCGGCAGGCGCACCAGGCTCACATCGGTCTCCGCCACGCCGGTTGCCGAGTACTCGGTGCGACCCAGCAGGCAGCCGCCGGAGAGGATGCAGCCTTCACCCGGCGTGACGCGGTAGAGCACGATCTCGCGCCCGCCGGATGACACCGTGCTGACCCGCACCGTGCCGTTCAGCACCAGCGGGAACCCTTCGCAAGGCATGAGCCGATCGAACAGGCGCCCACCAGCACGGACAGTGCGGACGGGGCACTCGGCCACCACACGCGCCAAGGCACCTGTCGGCAGGCTTCCGAGAACCGGGAAGCGCTGAAGGAGCAAGGGGGTTGGGTCTGGGCCAGCGTTCATTGTTCGGATGTTCGAATCCTGTTCATGCGCCCGGGGGTGTGCAACCTGGGTTGCCGACCGTGATCGCTCGATCTGGGAACCTAGGCGCACGCCGTCCAGCCGATCACGCGCAAGCGACGTCAACTCTTGACCAGGAGATTCTATGGACACGACCACTGCGACCCACACGCACACAGCAGCCTGCCCCCACTGCCACACCGTCAACCGGGTCGGGGGCGGCGACCCAGCCCAGGCCCATTGCGGCAAGTGTGGTGGCTTGATGTTCGCCGGACATCCCGTCGAACTCGACGAAGCTGCCTTCGCACGCCACCTGCAGGCCGACATCCCAATGGTGGTCGACTTCTGGGCGCCTTGGTGCGGCCCGTGCCGGATGATGGCGCCGATCTACGAGCAGGCTGCCGCGCAACTGGAACCCGGCGTCCGCCTGGCCAAGGTGAACACCGATGAACAGGGCGATTTGGCCGGGGAGTTTGCCATCCGCAGCATTCCGACGCTGGCCATCTTCAAGAACGGTCGCGAGGTTGCCAGGCACTCCGGGGTGATGGAGTTGTCACGGTTCGTCGCCTGGGTGCGATCGCATGCTTGAGCGTCTGAAACAGTGGCTGATGGGCGCGTCGCCGCCGATGCCTGCCGCCGCGAAGACGACTGTCGGGTCGGCCGGGACCGTCGCCGCAACGGCCGATGGGCAGCCGGCACGCGCCGGCGGGCCGGGCCTTGTGGTCATCGACGTGCGATCTGAACGCGAGTTCCAGGCCACGGCCATTGAGCAGGCCGTCAACCTGCCGCTGCCCCAGTTGGCGCAGCGTATCCGTGGCGTGGTCGCCGACCCGGCCACGCCGCTGGTCCTGTACTGCGCCAGTGGCGCCCGGTCCGGCATGGCCTGCATGGTGCTGCGGCAGATGGGCTACGCCAACGTCACCAACGCCGGCGGCCTGTATGCCGCCGCGGTGCATCTGCAGCGCGAGGTTCGCCGATGAGCCCGCGCGCTATGCCAACATGGGCGACATGACGACGACACTGATCCGCAACGAACTCAATCTGCTGGAGACCCTGGTCCCGCTGGCGGACACGCGCCTCCTCGAGGCCGGCTGCGGTGCAGCCCACCTGGCGCGCGAGCTGGTCGTGCACCACGGCACAACCGAGGCCGCCCGCATCGATGTCGACGAGCGGCAATGATGCGCCTGGTCACGCGCCACGCCTCACCAGGGCGCTGACGGCGCGCGCTGCACCAACCCATGCATGTACGCCCGCTGCGCAAGACCTGCTGAGAGACCCGGATGAGCACACCACCCGACAGACCGCCCTTCTTTGCCGACGCCGCCGAGACCTGGAACCGCCGCTACGCCGGCGACGATTTCCTTTTCGGCACCGAACCCAACGCCTGGCTGCGCGAGCACGCCGGCACTCTGCCGACCGCAGGGCACATCCTCAGCGTGGCCGACGGCGAAGGACGCAACAGCGGCTGGCTGGCACGTCGCGGCTTCCAGATCGATGCGTTCGACGTCGCCACTCGTGCGGTCGAGAAGGCGAAGGCCTTCGCCCAGCGCCAGGGCGTGTCGGTGAACTTCGCGGTCGCTGATGTCGATGCCTTCGCATGGCCAGAGGCAGGCTACGACGGCGTGGCGGCCATCTTCGTGCAGTTCGCCGACCCCGACGCCCGCGCGCGCCTGTTTGAACGCATCGTGCGCAGCCTCAAGCCTGGTGGCGTGCTTGTCCTGCAGGGCTACACGCCGAAGCAACTGGACTACCGAACCGGCGGACCGCCGATCCTGTCGCACCTTTACACCCGAGAGCTGCTGGAATCGGCCTTCGCGGAGCTTTCAATCATCGAGTTGCGCGAGTATGAGGCCGAGGTCCGTGAGGGGCAGGGTCACAACGGCCCCTCGGCACTGATCGGCCTGGTGGCCCGCCGATGAGCCTGTCCGGCCGGATGCTCGCCGCGGGGGCCGCTGCACGAACCGAATGGGCCGGTCGGTTGCTGGTGATCCTGCAGTTTGGCCTGCTGGCGCTCATGGGCTGGCGGGCGTGGGTCTCACCGTCCTCGGTCGACATCCCCGCCGTGTCCTTGCTGGCGGGGTCCGCAGTTCTCGCACTCTGGGCCATCACCGCCAACCGGCCGGGTAACTTCAATATCCGGCCGACGCCCCGACCCGGAGGAACGCTGGTGACGAGTGGCCCCTACCGATGGGTCCGCCATCCGATGTACACCTCGGTGCTGTTGGCCGCAGCGGCGGCTGCGACGAAATCTCATGCGGCCGTCGATGCATCACTCTGGCTTGCACTGCTGGCTGTGCTGTTGGTCAAAGCGGGCATTGAAGAGCGCGCCCTGATATTGCGGTTCCCGGACTATCAGGACTACAAGTCACGGACGACCAGGTTCCTGCCCTGGCTCGTTTGACACAGCTACGAAGCGTCCCTATGTCCTACCTCGATGATCCTCGCGTTTTGTTCGCTGCGGAGCGCACCCTGCTCGCATGGCAGCGCACCGCCATCGCGCTGATGGGCTTCGGCTTCGTTGTCGAGCGGTTCGGGCTCTTCCTGCGCATGGTGAGCAACCAGCCGCTGTCCCTGTCCCAGCGCGGCTTCTCGCTGTGGCTGGGCGTGACGCTGCTGATGCTTGGCGCCGGTGTGTCGGTGGTCTCGGCCCTGCAGTTTCGAACCGTCCTGCGCGGTCTGGGCGAGAAGGAGATTCCACGCGGCTACTGGACGAACCTGGGCGTCTGGCTCAACTTCGCGCTGGCCGCCGTGGCGCTCGCTCTCGCGGTGCACTTCGTCACCAGCAGTTGATCGCACCTCCTGCTCCGCATCGATGAGCTTCTACGAACGTCGCATCCTGCCGCTCCTCGTCAACTGCGTGTGCGGCAGCCCAGTGATCGAGCATCAGCGTCGCCTCGTGGTGCCACAGGCCACGGGCCGCGTCCTCGAGATCGGCTTCGGCTCCGGCTTGAACCTGGAACACTATGACCGGACCCGGGTGGAGTGGATCTGGGCGCTGGAACCGTCTGCGTCCATGCGCACACTGGCCGCGCCTCGCGTGGCGCGCTCCGGCCTGGACGTGCGCCCACTCGACATGCGCGGCGAAGATCTACCCCTGCCGGACAAGAGTGTCGACAGCGTCGTGATGACCTACACGCTGTGCACCATACCCGACGCGACGGCTGCCATGAAGCAGGTGAGGCGCGTGCTGCGGCCGGGCGGCAAGCTTCATTTCTGCGAGCATGGCGCAGCACCGGATGCCGGTGTGCGACGCTGGCAGGACCGCCTCGATCCGCTCTGGACCCGCCTGGCCGGCGGCTGTCATTTGAATCGCCCGATGGCAAGCCTGATTGCGTCATCGGGCTTCCGCCTTGACGACGTGCAGATGGCCTACTTGCCGGGAACGCCGCGATTCGCGGGATACAACACCTGGGGTGCCGCTTCGCCGGGCTAGCGGCGCCGCTTCCTCCCTGCAACCACGGACGCGACCACGGCGACTGCCCATGTGCGAACTCTTCGGGATGTCCTCCAGATACCCGAGCACCGTTCAGTTGTCCCTCGAGGAGTTTTCGCGCCATGGGGGGCTGTCGGGACCGCACAAGGACGGCTGGGGCATCGCCTGGTACGAGGAGCGCGAGATTCGACTCGTCAAGGAGGTCCGTCCCGCAGCCGGCAGTGCCTGCGTGCGCTTCATTCAGGAGCACCCGTTCACCACGCCGTTCGCGATCAGCCACGTCCGCAGGGCAACCCGTGGCGCCGTGGCTTTGCGCAATTGCCAGCCTTTCGTGCGCGAGATGGGTGGGGCTTGGCATGCATTCGCTCACAACGGCGACCTGATGGGCATCGA
>JAEMQF010000360.1 GCA_022758925.1 Burkholderiales bacterium
AAGCAGACGCAGGCCGCAGTGGCCGAGGCCGATGTCGTGATCTTCGTGGTCGACGCACGCGCCGGCGTCACCGGTCAGGACCACGACATTGCGCGTTTCTTGCGCGAGCGCGGCAAGAAGGTGTTGCTCGCCGCGAACAAGGCCGAAGGCATGTCGGAAGCGCCGCAACTCGGTGAGTTTTTCGAGCTCGGCCTGGGTGAACCGCATCCGGTGTCGGCCGCACATGGCCAGGGCATTCGCAGCCTGCTCGAAGCGGCACTCGAGGGTTTTGAGCCTGAACCGCCCGTTCCCGCGGGCGAAGACGCGCCGATCCGCCTGGCCGTGGCCGGCCGGCCCAACGTGGGCAAATCGACGCTCATCAACACCTGGCTCGGCGAAGAACGCCTCATCGCTTTCGACCAGCCCGGAACGACGCGCGACGCGATCCACGTGCCCTTCGAACACGCCGGCCAGCGCTTCGAACTGATCGACACGGCCGGCCTGCGGCGCAGGGGCAAGGTCTTCGAGGCGATCGAAAAATTCTCCGTGGTCAAAACCTTGCAGGCGATCTCCGATGCGAATGTGGTCGTGCTGTTGCTCGACGCGACGCAGGGCGTCACGGATCAGGACGCGCATATCGCAGGCTACATCCTGGAAAGTGGGCGCGCCGTGGCGCTGGCGGTGAACAAGTGGGACGCGGTGGACGACTACCAGAAGCAGACGTTGGCGCGCTCGATCGAGCAGCGTCTGGCGTTCCTGCGCTTCGCGCCTGTACAGCACATCTCGGCCAAGCGCCGGCAGGGCCTGGCGCCGCTGTGGAAGGCGATACGCGAGGCTCATGCCTCCGCCACCGCCAAGCTGCCCACGCCGCAGCTGACGCGGCTGCTACAAGAGGCGGTGGAACACCAAACGCCCAAGCGCGCCGGTGGTTTTCGCCCAAAACTGCGCTACGCCCACCAAGGCGGCATGAACCCGCCGATCATCGTCATCCACGGCAATTCCGTGGAACACGTGACCGACTCGTACAAGCGCTATCTGGAGGGGCGATTTCGCGAGCATTTCAAGCTCTTCGGCACGCCGATGCGGATTGAATTGCGCTCCTCCCACAATCCGTTCGACGACAAGCGTTCCTGAGGGCTTTCACCCTGGACCTGACTGCGACTTGCGACGCTGCTGTGTTAACGTTGAAGACTTCCTGACTCATCACGGAGCATATCGTGAGCAACAAAGGGCAACTCCTACAAGACCCGTTCCTGAACCTGCTGCGCAAAGAGCATGTTCCCGTCTCGATCTACCTGGTCAACGGCATCAAGCTGCAGGGTCACATCGAATCATTCGATCAATATGTCGTTCTGCTTCGCAATACGGTCACGCAAATGGTCTACAAGCATGCGATCTCGACCGTCGTTCCCGGCCGCGCGGTCAACTTCCACGCGGCGGAGCCCCCTGAGCAGTCCTGAACTTGAGCTGCCGGGCCGACCCCGCGCGCTGGCCAAGTTGATTTCGCCTTGAGTGCCGTGGAATCGCTTGCGCCGGGCAGCGTCGACGGACCCGCGCGTGCCGTACTGGTCGGGGTTGACTTCGGCCGTTCGCGCCACTTCGACCCGAGTCTGGACGAGCTCGCCTTGCTCGCCGAATCGGCCGGCGACGTGGTGGTGGCGCGCCTGACCGCGAAACGCAAGGCACCGGACCCGGCATTGTTCGTGGGCTCGGGCAAGGCCGATGAGATCAAGGCGCTGGTTCAGCAGTTGGGCGCCGAGGCGGTGCTGTTCGACCAGGCGCTCTCGCCGGCGCAACAGCGCAATCTCGAGCGACATCTGGGCTGTGCCGTCGCCGACCGAACCATGCTGATCCTGGAGATTTTCGCGGAGCGCGCACAAAGCCACGAAGGCAAACTGCAGGTCGAACTGGCGCGCCTGCAGTACCTGTCGACTCGCCTGGTGCGGCGCTGGAGCCACCTCGAGCGCCAGCGCGGGGGAATCGGCACTCGTGGCGGCCCGGGCGAGGCCCAGATCGAACTCGACAAACGCATGATCGGGGAGCGCATCAAGGGCATCAAGGCCAAGTTGGAGCGCGTGAAGCGGCAGCGCGGCACGCAACGCCGCTCGCGTGAACGCAATCAGACCTTCAGGATTTCGCTCGTGGGCTACACCAACGCCGGCAAGTCGACGCTGTTCAACGCCTTGGTCAACGCCCGTGCCTACACCGCCGACCAGTTGTTTGCAACCCTCGATACGACGACGCGCCAGTTTCATCTGCCTGGCATTGAACGCTCGGTGTCGTTGTCCGACACGGTGGGCTTCATTCGCGATCTGCCCCACAAACTGATCGAAGCCTTCGAGGCCACGCTTCAAGAAGCGACCGACTCCGACCTGCTGCTGCACGTGATCGATTCTGCGAGCCCGCTGCGCGACGAACAGATCGCCGAAGTGCAGCGCGTGTTGGCCGAGATCGGCGCCGACCACATCCCACAGGTGCTGGTGTGCAACAAGGTCGATCGGCTCGACGAGGCGCATCGCCCACACGTCTTGGTCGACGTTCAGACGAGTGCCGAAGGACCGCCGCTGCACCGAGTGTTCTTGAGCGCCCTCCATGGCACCGGCCTTGACGAACTTCGGCAGTTGATCGTGGACTTGCTGGGTTCAAGCCCCGGCGCCGACTTGAAACTCGATCGATTCGCCCCATTTGAAGCGCCGCAGGCGCAGTTTCCCGAGGAGCCGTTGCTGGAGCAGGCAGCGGCGGATCTCACCCGTTCCGACAAGATCCTGACATCGACATGAGCCCATCGACTCCATCGCCGACGCGCGGCCGCCTGCGAGACCTGTGGTTAGCGTTCGCGCAGCTGTGTGCCGGCTTCGTGCTGCTCCTTGCGCATCGCTGGCGCGCGCGCCGCGGCGTGCACGACGCGCCGATTCTGAGCAACGGCCGGGGCGATGGCCCGCCTGACCTGGACGAACTGTGGCGCGACCTGAACAACAGGCTCGGTGGCTTGTTCGGGGCCAAGGGCAAACCCGCACGCGGCAACGGCTCGGAGGGTTCCGGCGGCGGTGTCCCCGGTTTTCCGTCGGACCCCAAGAGCGCGGGAATCGGAGCCTTGCTGATCGCGGGCGTGGTCCTGATGGTGTGGCTGGGCAGCGGATTTTTCATCGTGCAAGAAGGCGAGCAGGCGGTCGTGACCTCGTTCGGCAAGTACAGCCGTACCGAAGACGCAGGCTTCAAGTGGCGCCTGCCCTACCCGTTCCAGGCGCATGAAACGGTGCGCGTGACGCAGTTGCGCTCGCGCGAAGTCGGCAAGAACGCAGTCGTTCCCGCCACCGGGCTGCGCGACTCGTCGATGCTCACGGAAGACGAAAACATCATCGACATCCGCTTCACGGTGCAGTACCGTCTGAAGGATTCGCGCGCGTTCTTGTTCGAAAACCGCGACCCTGAAGACGCCGTGACCCTGGCCGCTGAATCGGCGGTGCGCGAAATCGTGGGCAAGAGCAAGATCGATTCGGTGCTGTACGAACAGCGTGACGCGATCGCCACCGAGTTGGTGACCTCGATCCAGGCTCAACTCGATCGCCTGAAGGCCGGAATCGTCGTCGTCAACGTCAATGTGCAGAGCGTGCAGCCGCCCGAGCAGGTGCTGGCAGCGTTTGAAGACACGCTCAAGGCCGGCCAGGACGGCGACCGGCTGAAAAAGGAAGGGCAGGCCTACGCGAGCGACGTGATCCCGAAGGCCCAGGGTTCCTCGGCGCGGCTGCGCGAAGAAGCCGAAGGCTACAAATCGCGTGTGATTGCGCAGGCCGAAGGCGATGCGCAGCGCTTCCGCCAGGTACTGGCCGAGTACCAAAAAGCTCCCTCCGTGACGCGCGATCGCCTTTATCTGGAGACGATGCAGCAGGTGTATTCGAACGTCAGCAAGGTCATGATCGACAGTCACAACAATTCGAACCTGCTGTATTTGCCGCTCGAGAAACTGATGCAACAGGCCGGCGCTGCGGCGCCGTCGATCGCACCTGCGGCACCGGCAACGACCGAGACCGCAGGCGCCGGCAGCACGGTGGATGTGCGCTCGCGCGACGGCCAGCGCGGTCGCGACCGCGACGGGCGTTGAAGCGCAGGGAAATCGAAGTCATGAACCGAATCAGTCTGATCGTCGCCGTGGTGCTCGTGTCGTTGATCGTGCCGGCATCGATGTTGTTCGTGGTCGACCAGCGCCAGGTCGCGGTGATCTATGCCCTGGGCGAGATCAAGGAAGTGATCGTGGACCCGGGGTTGCACTTCAAGCTGCCGCCGCCGTTCCAGAACGTCGTCTTCCTGGACCGGCGCATCCAGACCCTGGACAGCCCCGAAACGCGGCCGATCTTCACCGCCGAGAAGAAGAGCCTGGTGATCGACTGGCTGGTGAAGTGGCGTGTCGCCGAGCCGAAGCAGTTCATCCGCAACAACGGCGTGGACTTGCGCAATCTGGAAGCGCGCCTGAGCCCGGTGGTGCATGCCGCGTTCAACGAAGAAGTCACGAAGCGCACGGTGGGCGGCGTGTTGTCGACCGAACGCGACAAGGTCGTGCGCGACGTGCGAGCGCGCCTCGTCGACGACGCCAAGTCGTTCGGCATCGAAATCGTCGACGTGCGCATCAAGCGCGTCGACTTCGTCGCCAACATCACGGAATCGATCTACAGCCGCATGAAATCGGAACGCCTCCAGGTCGCGAACCAGTTGCGCTCCACGGGTGCGGCCGAAGGCGAGAAGGTGCGCGCTGACGCGGACCGCCAGCGCGAGGTCATCGTCGCCGAAGCCTATCGCGATGCGCAAAAGGTCAAGGGTGAAGGCGACGCCAAGGCCTCCGCGATCTTCGCCGAAGCCTTCGGGCGCGATCCGCAGTTCGCGTATTTCTATCGAAACCTCGAGGCCTATCGCGCAAGCTTTCGCAACAAGTCCGACGTCATGATCGTCGACAGCAGCAGCGAGTTCTTCCGGGCGATGCGCGGTCCGGCGGCCCCGGCCGGGGCGAAGAAGTAACCCGCGGCGAGCGGTGCCGGCGTGTGGGACGCGATGCTCGGCGCGTTGGCGCTGATGTTGGTGGCTGAAGGGCTGCTGCCCTTGTTCAGCCCCGCCGCGTGGCGCAGTGTCTTCGAGCGCGCGCTCAAGATGACGGACGGCCAGATTCGTTTCATCGGCATGGCGAGCCTGCTCGCGGGCCTGCTGCTGGCGCTGCTGGTGTGGCGCTGAGCGCCTCTACAATCCAGGTTTTACTCTCGGCGCACGCTTTCAATGTCTTCCGCTTGGCTCTTGCCCGAGCACGTCGCCGACGTCTTGCCCGTGCAGGCACGGCACATCGAAGAATTGCGCCGCGGCCTGCTCGACGTGGCACGCCGTTTCGGCTTCGAACTCGTGGCGCCACCGCTGCTCGAGCACATCGAGTCGCTGCTGTCGGGCACCGGGCGCGAACTGGACCTGGCAACGTTCAAGCTCGTCGACCAACTCAGCGGCCGTACGCTGGGGGTGCGCGCCGACAGCACGCCGCAGGTGGCGCGCATCGACGCGCACTTGCTGAATCGCCGCGGCGTGACGCGCCTGTGTTACTGCGGTCCGGTGCTGCGCACGCTGCCGGCGGGCGTGCATGGCACGCGCGAACCCTTGCAATTCGGTGCCGAGATCTATGGCCACGCGCAGCTCGAAGCCGACCTGGAAGTGCTGGAGCTCGCGCTCGACTGCCTGGACCGCGCGGGCGTGCGCTGCGCGACGCTGGACCTTGCCGATGCGCGCATCGTGAATGCCGTGCTGCAAGGCGTGACGGCCCCCGAGCAGCGCGGGGCGGTGGCCGCTGCCCTCGCCGCCAAGGACGTGGCCACGCTGCATGAGCTCGGTGCGGGGCTGAGCGCACCGGTCCTTGAATCCCTGCTCGCCTTGGTCGACCTCTATGGCGACGAGTCGGTGCTGCGCAAGGCAGCAGGCATGCTGCACCTGCATCCCGTGCTCGACACGACATTGCGCGACCTGCAATGGCTTGCAGGCCAACTCCGGCAGACGCACCCCGAGGTGCAGGTCGGATTCGATCTCGCCGACCTCGGCGGCTACGGCTACTACAGCGGTGCGCGCTTCGCGATCTACACCGCGGGTGGCAATGATGCGCTGGTGCGCGGCGGCCGCTACAACGAGGTCGGTGCCATCTTCGGGCGCAATCGCCCGGCCGTGGGTTTCAGCCTGGACCTGAAGGCCCTGGCCGAACTCGCGCCCGGCAACGGCGCGCGCGCCGCGATTCGCGCAGCCTGGGCCGAAGACGCCGGCCTGCGCGCCGCGGTTCGCACCTTGCGCGGCAATGGCGAGACGGTGGTGTGCATGTTGCCGGGACATGAGCACGAAGCCCAGGAATTCGAATGCGACCGTGAGTTGGTCGCGGTCGGCGGCGAGTGGCTGGTGCGCGCCGTTTGACCCCGGTGGCGCGGTCGGCATGAAGATTGACGGGACGGATTGCACATGAGCGCGCGCGCAACGGGACACAACGTCGTCGTCATCGGAACCCAGTGGGGCGACGAAGGCAAGGGCAAGGTCGTGGACTGGCTGACCGATCACGCCCAGGCGGTGGTGCGCTTTCAAGGGGGCCACAACGCCGGGCATACGCTGGTCATCAAGGGCGTCAAAACGGCACTGCAACTGGTTCCTTCGGGAATCATGCGCGAGGGCGTGGCGTGCTACATCGGCAACGGTGTCGTCGTCGATCCTGCGCATCTGCTGGGCGAGATCGGGCGCCTGGAGGGCATGGGCGTCGAAGTGCGTTCGCGCCTGTTTCTCAGCGAATCGTGCCCACTCATCCTGCCGTTTCACGTGCAGCTCGACGCGGCGCGCGAGGCGCTTCGCGAAAGCAGCGGCGCGGGCAGGATCGGCACCACGGGCAAGGGCATCGGCCCGGCGTATGAAGACAAGGTCGCGCGCCGTGCCCTGCGCGTGCAAGACTTGAAACATCCGCAGCGCTTCGAGAGCAAATTGCGCGACTTGCTCGAACTGCACAACGCCGCGCTGACCGGACCGCTGCATTCGAAGGCGCTCGAACTGCAACCGATTCTCGACGGCGCGATGCTGGCCGCGAAAACCCTGGCGCCGATGATGGCCGACGTGGGCTACCTGCTGTACAACGCGCATCGCAGCGGCGACAACCTGTTGTTCGAGGGCGCGCAGGGGAGCTTGCTCGACATCGATCACGGCACCTACCCCTACGTGACTTCGAGCAATTGCGTCGCCGGCAATGCCGCCGCGGGCTCGGGGGTCGGGCCGAACCTGTTGCACTACATCCTGGGCATCACGAAGGCCTATGCGACGCGCGTCGGCAGCGGCCCGTTCCCCAGCGAACTGCCGATCGATGAGAAGGGCAGTGTGGGGCAGCACCTGTCCAGCGTCGGCCAGGAACGTGGCACCGTCACCGGGCGTGCCCGGCGCTGCGGCTGGCTCGACGCGGCAGCGCTGAAGCGCGCGATCATCATCAACGGCGTTTCGGGCCTGTGCATCACCAAGCTCGACGTGCTCGACGGCCTGGCGCAGATCAAGGTCTGTGTCGGCTATGAACTCGGCGCGAGGCGACTCGACATCCTGCCGCTGGACGCCGACGAGATTGAGATGTGCCGGCCCGTTTACGACACGTTCCCGGGCTGGAGCGAAAGCACCCATGGCGTGACGCAATGGGAGCTCTTGCCGCTGAATGCGCGGCGTTACCTGGAGCGTGTTCAGCAGTACATCGGCGCGCCGATCGACATGGTGTCCACCGGCCCGGACCGGGAGCACACGATTCTGCTGCGCCACCCTTTCAAGCCCTGACCGCCTCAACCCCTACCGGAATCAAGCATGCTCACCGACGACGGCAAACACCTCTACGTGTCTTGGGACGAATACCACATGCTGATCGAAAGATTGGCGTTGAAAGTCCACGCCTCGGGCTGGGTTTTCGACCAGATCCTGTGCCTGGCGCGCGGCGGCATGCGCCCCGGTGACGTGTTGTCGCGCGTGTTCGACAAGCCGCTGGCGATCATGGCGACGAGTTCATACCGCGCCGACGCAGGCACGATTCAGGGGCGGCTCGATCTGGCGAAATACATCACCTTGCCCAAGGGCGAATTGGCGGGGCGCGTTCTGCTGGTTGACGACCTGGCCGATTCGGGCATCACCTTGCGGGCGGTCGTCGACCGCTTGCGCGGCATGCCGTCGATCAGCGAATTGCGTTCTGCGGTGATCTGGACCAAGGGCGTGTCGAGTTATACGCCCGACTATTACGTCGAGTTGTTGCCGACGAGCCCCTGGATTCACCAACCGTTCGAGGAGTACGACGAGTTGCGCCCGACGGGGCTGGCCAAGAAGTTCGTGATCTGATCGCGTTGGGTCATGCCTCGCTTCGCATCGGCTCGCGAAGGCCGCGTTCCGCGGCCCGGGACTCGGTCACGTTGCGCGACCCCGGTCCGGCTTGCAAGCCGGACCTTTCGAGTCCCTTCGCGCAGAGCGCGCAGGCGCTCTGCTCTGGGCACCCACTAAAAAGGCCGCATACTGCGGCCTTTGTATTTGGTGCCCAGGAAGGGACTCGAACCCCCACGGAGTTACCCGCTAGTACCTGAAACTAGTGCGTCTACCAATTCCGCCACCTGGGCATTTCAGGAAGTCGGGGACTATACCATTCGAGTTCAAGCCATGAAGAGCAGCGTCGGCGCCGAGTTGATGAATGAAGTTGACGGCACGGTGCAAGGCCATCGCGACGGCCACGGCTTCGTGGTGCGCGACGACGGCCAGCCTGACATCTACCTGTCACAGCCGGAAATGCGCGCGGTCTTGCATCGAGACCGTGTCAAGGTGCGCATCATGCGCCATGACCGCAAGGGCCGGCCCGAGGGCCGCGTGCTCGAGATCCTGGAGCGCAAACGCGCACCCATCATCGGACGGCTGCTGCACGAAAACGGCGTCTGGCTGGTCGCCCCCGAAGACCAGCGCTATGGCCGGGACATCCTGATACCGAAAAATGCGACCGCCAGTGCAAGCGCCGGGCAAGTGGTGGCGCTCGAACTCACCGAGCCGCCTTCAATGCACTCGCAGCCGGTGGGCCGCGTGATTGAAGTACTGGGCGAGATCGACGACCCCGGCATGGAGATCGAGATCGCGGTGCGCAAGTACGAAGTGCCGCACCGCTTCAGCGCCGAGGCTGTGGCCCAGGCGGCGAGCCTGCCGGAAAGGATCCGCGCAGTGGATCGCCGGCACCGCGTCGACCTCACCGACGTGGCGCTGGTGACGATCGACGGCGAAGACGCACGCGACTTTGACGACGCCGTCTTTTGCGAGCCGGCTCGCATCGGCCGAAGCAAGAGCGACAACGCTTGGCGACTGATCGTCGCCATCGCCGACGTGAGCCACTATGTCAAGCCGGGCGAAGCGCTCGATGCCGACGCTTACGAGCGCGCGACATCGGTGTACTTTCCGCGCCGCGTGATCCCGATGCTGCCCGAGCGCATCTCGAACGGCCTGTGCTCGCTGAACCCGAATGAGGAGCGGCTCGCCCTGGTCTGCGACATGTTGGTCACTGACACCGGGGAGGTGCATGCCTACCAGTTCTACGCCGCGGTGATTTGCTCGCAAGCGCGTCTCACCTACGACGAGGTCGCCGCCATTTTGCTCAACACACGCGGTCCGCAAGCACTGCGCCGCGAGCCGTTGGTTGCGCACCTGTTGAATCTGCATGGTGTGTACCGCGCCCTGGCGAAAGCGCGCGAAAAGCGCGGCGCGGTGGATTTCGCGACGAGTGAAACGCAAATCGTGTGCGACACGAATGGCCGGATCGAGAAGATCGTGCCGCGAATCCGCACCGAAGCGCACCGCGTCATCGAAGAGGCGATGCTTGCGGCCAATGTGTGCGCGGCCGAGTTCATCGCGAGCGCCAAGCACCCGGCGCTGTACCGCGTGCATGAAGGGCCGACGCCGGAGCGGCGTGTGCTGCTGCAGAACTACCTGAAGGCGCTGGGCCTGGGCCTGTCGATCGCCGACGATCCGCGCCCCGCCGAATACCAGAGCATCGCCGCAGCGACACGCGACCGCGCCGACGCGCAGCAAATTCACACGATGCTGCTGCGCTCGATGCAACAGGCGATCTACACCGGCACCAACGTCGGCCACTTCGGCCTGGCGTACGACGCTTACACGCATTTCACGAGTCCGATCCGGCGCTACCCCGACTTGCTGGTGCACCGTGTCATCCATGCGCTGCTGCACGGCAAGCGCTACCACCCGGTGCTCGCAGCGGTGGTGGCCGCGCCGGCGCCGCGGCGCGGTGCTCGCACAGTCAAACCCGCGAACGAAGAAGAGGCGACCTGGGAAGCTGCGGGTGCGCACTGCAGTGCCAACGAGCGGCGTGCCGACGAAGCCTCGCGTGACGTCGAGGCCTGGCTGAAGTGCCGCTACATGCGCGAGCACCTGGGTGAAGAGTTCGGCGGAGCGGTCAGTGCCGTTGCCGCGTTCGGCCTGTTCGTACTGCTCGATTCCTTGTACGTCGAGGGGCTGGTGCACATCACCGAGTTGGGCGGCGAGTATTACCACTTCGACGAGGCGCGGCAGGAGTTGCGTGGCGAACGCAGCGGCGTGCGATACGCAGTCGGCTCGCGGGTTCGGATTCAGGTCAGCCGCGTCGATCTCGATGGCCGGCGCATCGACTTCCGCATGGTGCGCGAAGGCGACCCCGAAGCAGCGCCGGTGCGTATCAAGCGCGAGCGGCGCGCCGACGTGGCGCAATCCGCTGCCGAAGAACTCGCGGCGCTCAAAGGCGCGGACCGTGCGGTCAAGGCTGCGACGCGGCGCAGCACAAAGCGCTCGCCAAGCGGCGCGGGCAAGACGGGCAAGGGTTCAGGTGCCGTCGCGACGGGGCGCGCCAAGGCAGCGGGAAAAGCAAAGACCGCCGGCAAGAGCAAGGCGCTGGCAGCAAAGGGCACGCACCGCAAGTGATATGCCGGCGCGACGATCAGCTCTGCGCACCGCGCCGATCGGATCAGTCGCTTGAATCGGTTGAGTCGGTTTAATCGTTTGAATCGTTCAAATCGCCCAAATCACGATTGAGAGCGTGCATTCGTTCAATCAGATCGCCGGCGCGCAGCGCGCCCCGGTGGATCTGATGCGCCGCCATGCCGTGCAGGTAAACGCCGCCGCGGGCGACGTCAAAGGCGCCAGTCACGCTGGCTTGCGCGCCGGATTGCGACCACCAGCCCCCCATCCAACCGGCCAATACATCGCCGGTTCCGGCGCCCGCCAGTGCGGCATTGCCGGTGGGGTTCAGGGATGGCGTGCGCCCAGGTGCGGCGATCACGCTGCCTGAACCCTTCAAGACGACGACGCAATTCCAGGTGTCGGCGAGCCGTGTCGCAGCGCCGATGCGATCGGCTTGAACCTGCGCCGCGCTGCACCCCAACAGGCGCGCCGCCTCCAGCGGATGCGGCGTGAGCAGCGTGACATGGCCGCGCCCGGCACGCGCCGCAAGCAAGCTCTGCAACTGGGTGTCCGCCGCCAGTGCGTTCAACGCGTCGGCGTCGAGCAGCAGTCTGCGCACGTGGCTCAGCAGCTTCGGCAATACCTCGCGCACCGCGTCACCAGCGCCGCACCCGCAAACCACGACAGCGGCGCCCAGCAGCTCAGGCGCACTGCCGGCCCAGCCCGGCCGAAACATCAATTCCGGGCGCTGCGAATCGTGCCTGGGGCCGTGGTTGTCGAGCAGGTCGACATAGACGCGGCCAGCACCGGCAGCCAGGGCCGCGCGCGCCGCGAGCAAGGCCGCGCCGCTCATGCCGGCCGCGCCGCCGACGATGGTCACATCGCCGAAGCTGCCCTTGTGTTGAGCGTGTCGACGCACCGGCATCAGGGTGTGCAGGTCGGATGCGCCGCTGAGCCAGGCCGTCGGTGGCGTTTGCGGGTTGTCAAGATCGAGCCTGTCGAACCAGACTTCACCGCAGACGTCGCGACCGGCGCTGGTGAACAGGCCAGGCTTCAACGTCAACAGGCTCAAGGTATGGGTCGCGCTCACGCCATCCGCGCCGAGGGCCACGCCGGTGTCCGCGTGCAGGCCCGAGGGCAGGTCGGCCGCCAGGACGGCGCAGGTCAGGGCATTCAGACGGCGCATCCAGCTTGCGACAAGGTCGTCGGGCGCACGGCGCGCGCCAATCCCGAGCAAGGCGTCAATCGCCAGATCCGGGGCGAAGCCGATCTGCGGGCTGTTGCTGATCGTTACCCCAGCGGCGATGGCGCGCTGCATCGCTTCGCGCGCATCGGCAGGTTGAGACCCGGCGTCGGCCAACGAACTCACCGCAACACGTTTGCCCCAACGCTGCAAGTGCATTGCCGCTTCGAAGCCGTCGCCGCCGTTGTTACCCGGCCCGGCTGCGACCCAGATGCCACGCGCATGCGGTGCCAGAGCCAGGGCCAATCGCGCCAGCGCCAGGCCGGCACGCTGCATCAGGATTCCGGCACCGAGGCTGGTTTGAGCCCGCGCTTCGATGGCGCGTGTCGCGGCAACGTCGTACAGCGGCAGCGTGTGCGAGGCAGGCAAGACGCGCTGCATGGTCTCAGTGCCCAAAGCCCGACAGGCTCCCGGGAGCCTGTCGGGCTTTGGGTCGTACCCGCGCCGGGGCGAATTTCGGCACCAATCTAGGAGCCTGTCGGGCTTTGGGTCGGGCCCGCGCCGGGGCGAATTGTGGCGCCAATCTAGGCGTCGGCGACGCCGTGTGGCGTGCCACACAAGGCGCCGGCAACGACGAGGGGCGCCGCAATTCGCCCCGGCCCTTCGGGTTGGGTCTGCCTTGGGGCGCAGGCGTCGTTGCAAATGCTCGCCGTGCCGCCCGGCACGGCTGCGCTTTGCGCCTAGCCTGCGCCCCAAGGCAGACCCAACGCGGG
>JAEMQF010000085.1 GCA_022758925.1 Burkholderiales bacterium
CAGGTGGCTTGGGGTACGGGCGCAGGCACCATTCGCGGTGGCCGCGACCAGCGCAAGAGAAGACGGTGTTGATGGCGCGACGGTTGCGAACCGAACACGGTGCCCCGCGAGCGTGGGCCGGAGAACGTACCCCGGGCCACCTGCCCCTGCTCCACGCTTGCACGTAGCCCGCTGCGAACCTCGGCTATTGGCCGCCCGCCAACCGGCTCTGCCTGTTCAGCACAATTGAAAGCAAATCCGCGTCAGCGCGACACGATCCGGTCCCGCCATGGCTGGCGCGGGCGCTGTGCCGGCATCGATGCCGGCACAGCAAACAGGCGTTCACGCGGGCCGCAACTCCTTGCGCATGACCTGCATCGCGAGCGCCGCGATCACGAGCCCGAAGCCGATCGCATCCGCCAGCGCACCCGGGTAGACCAACGCAAACCCGGCGATCAGCAGCATGCCGCGCTCGATCAGCGTGGTGCGCTTCAAGGCCCAGCCCTGAAACCCTGCGGCGAGTGCCGCGATGCCGACCGCAGCGGTCAGCGTCACCTGGGCAATCGACCACCAATCTGCCGTGGCCAGGGCCTTCGCCGAGCCCATCAACAGCAGGCCCTGACCTTCAGGCGCGAGCACGAACATGAACGGCACGAGGAACGCCGGCACGGTGTACTTCCAGCATTGCAGCGTCGTCTTGTACGGGTCGCCGCCGGTGATCGCTGCCGCCGCGAACGGCGACAGCGCGGTGGGCGGCGAAACCTCCGACAGCACCGCGTAGTAGAAGATGAACATGTGCGCGGCGAAGTCGGGCACGCCGAGCTTGATGAGTGCGGGCGCCGCGATCACGGCGCAGATGATGTACGACGCAGTCACCGGCACCGCCAGGCCGACGATCCAGACCACGAGCGAGGTGAAGACGGCGGTGAGCAACAACGAGCCGCCGGCGTAGTCGATGACGATCGAGCTGAATTTCAGGCCCAGGCCGGTGAGCGTGACGACACCGACGATGATTCCGGCGCCGGCGCAAGTGGCGGCGACGTTGAGCACGCCGATCGAGCCGCCCTGCATCGCCTTGACGAAGGGCGAGCCGAACACATGCTCGCGAAGCGCGCCCTTGCCCTGGAACAGGTCGTAGGAGATCAGCGCGCAGTCGCGCCGCAGGAAGCTGGTGAAGAACGAGACGACGGTCGCATAAAACACCGAAAGCACGGGCGAGAAGCCCCACATCATGAAGACGACGATCGACACCAGCGACAGGAAGTGGAACCAGTAGTGTTTGGTCAGGTGCCAGACCGTGTCGACCTTGTCGAAGATGACGTTGCCCATGCCGTACTTGCGGGCGTCGATCTCGACCATCAGGAACAGCGCCAGGTAGTACAGCAGTGTCGGCACCACCGCCATCAAGAGCACGTCGAGGTACGAGATCTTGAGGAATTCGGCGATCAGGAATGCCGCGGCGCCGAGCACCGGCGGCGAGATGATCGCGCCCAGGCCGCCGGCGGCGAGCAGGCCGCCGGCGGCGTTCTTCTCGTAGCCGACCTTGGCCAGCATCGGGTAGGCCACCGCGCCCAGCGTGACGGTGGTCGCGACCCCCGATCCCGACGGCCCGCCGAGCAGAAACGACGCGAGCACCACGCTGCGCCCGGCGCCGGTGGGCTTGCCGCCCATCGCCGAGAACGAAAAATCGATGTAGAACTTGCCGGCGCCCGAGTACTGCAGAAACGCGCCGAAGATCGTGAACAGAATGATCAGCGACGACGAGACGTCCACGGCCACGCCGTAGATGCCTTCCAGCGTCATGTACATCACGCCCACCAGCCGCCCCACTTCGTAGCCCTTGTGCGTCCAGGGGGCCGGCAGCCACGGTCCCATGAGCGCATAGGCGATGAAGCATGACGTGATGATCGGCATGATCCAGCCGCTGGTTCGCCGCATGGCCTCGAGCACGAGCACGATCAGCGCCACACCGAAGACGATGTCCCACGCATCGGGCGAGGTGTTGCGGTCGGTGAAGTCGTCACCGCCCTGGATCAGGTAGACCACGACGCCGATCGCGAGCGCTGCGGCGAGCCAGTCCCACCACATGACGCGGTGCCGAAAGCGCGGGCTCAGCGGGAACATGAGGAAGCACAGGAACAGCACGAAGCCCACATGCACCGGGCGCAGGGTTTGCGTCGGCACGATCGCGTACGCCGTGTACAGATGAAACGCCGACATCACGAACGCCACCGCAACCACGAATCCGTTCAGCGCACCGCGCAACTTGTTGGCCGCGCCTTCTTCGGCTTCGATGAACTCCTCGGCCTTGTGCAGCGCTTCGGTGCTGACGGCGCTGACTGCCGCATGGGCCGGGGGTGTGCGCTGGGCGTCGTCGCTCATGAGGCCGTCATCCCGGCGCAAGCCGGGGTCCAGGGGTGGGTGTGCGGTGGGCGGATCGCCGCTGGTGCCGGGATCACGCGGCGCCGAGCCGGGCGCGCATCAATTGAGCTTGATGCCCTTCTCGGCAAAGTACTTCACCGCTCCGGGGTGAAACGGAATCGGCGAGGCGCTGGCCTTCTGGTTCTCCAACTTCAAGTTCATCGCTTCCTTGTGCACGGCGATCAGGTCGTCACGCTTGTCGAATATCGTCTTCACGATGTTGTAGGCGACCTGGTCGTCCATGCTCTCGTGCGCGACGAGGATGTTCATCACGGTGGCCTGCTTGTTGTCGCTGTCCATGCCGCGGTACATGTCTTTCGGGATCGCGTCTTCGACGTACAGATTGCCGTACTTCTTGTTCATCGCCGCCACCGTTTCGGCGTGGTCGATCATCTTCAGCTTCGTCCCCGGCGTGTTCGCCAGGTCGGTCACGCTCGCAGTGGGCAGGCCGCCGACCCAGAAGAAGGCGTCGATCTTGCCGTCCTTGATGGCGTTCACCGACTCCGCGACGCCCAGCCGCTCGCGTTTCAGGTCGCTGTCTTTGTCCAGCCCTGCCGCCTCGATGACGCGAAACGCCATCACCTCGGTCGCGCTGCCGGGTGATCCGGTCGAGACACGCTTGCCCTTCAGGTCGGACATCTTCGCCACCCCCCGGCCCTCGATGCTGACGACGTGCATGCGGTTCGGGTACAGGATCATCAGCGTCCTGACGGGAATCTTGTTGCCCTTGAACTTGTCTTCGCCGCGGTAGGCGTCCTGCGTCGCATCGGTCATCGTCAGCGCGATGTAGGGCTTGCCGCTGCCGATGAGCTTGAGGTTGTCGACCGAACCCCCCGTCACTTCGGCCGTCGCCTGCATGCCGGGAACGTATTTCGACAGCACCGCCGCCATGCCGCCGCCCAGCGGGTAGTACACGCCGCCGGTGCCGCCGGTGGCGATGGAGATGTTCTGCGCGTTCGCGCTGAACGTCAGCACGAGACTCGCGAGGAACGTGGCGACTGAGGGTTTGATGAAGTTCATGGTGGATCCCAAGAGAAAATCGCGGCTTGACGCAAGCCAGGGGATTCTGGCCCCCGGCGGCACGCCGAACTCTACTGAGTTTCCAGCACTCGCACTGGCGAGCAGGCGAGCAGGCGAGCAGGCGAGCAGGCGGGCACCGGCATGGCGCCGGGATGATTCGGCGTGAAGCTTGCGTGCGCTTCAGCCCGCGCCGAGGGCCGCCTGCAATTCTTGGCCTTGCGGCCCGAAAGCATACGCGTCCATGCCCAGGCTGCCCAGCGTCGCGCCGGCGTGCAGGCGCACCGGGGCGGCCCCGCGGCCGCCAGCGCCCGCAGCCACGTACCAGGGCAGCAGATGCTCGTCGGTGGGGTGCATGTCCACGGCGTGTGGCGCGCGCGCACGATAGTCGAACAGCGCCTCCCAGTCGCGCGCTGCGCTGCGTTCAAGGATCCAGTCGCGGAACGCGCGGCTCTCGGGGATTTCGGGCTGTTCGGGATCGGGCCGCAGGCCGGAGCTGAACACGCGCCGCAGGTTGTGCGTGATGCTGCCGGTGCCGAACACGAGCACGCCCGCCGCCGCGAGCGGCGCGAGCGCCGCGCCGAGCGCGAACTGCGTCGCTGGCTTCTCGCTCGCGACGAAAGCAAGTGGCAGTACCGGAACATCGGCGCGCGGATAGATGTAGCGCAGCGCGGTCCAGTTGCCATGGTCCAGGCCGCCCTGCGGCAGCGTGTGTGCGCGCAGACCCGCGGCTTCGAGCAGGGCAGCCACTTGCGGCGCAAGTTCCGGTGCGCCCGGCGCGTCGTAGCGCAGCGCGTAGAGCTTGGGGTCGAAACCTCCGAAGTCGTACACCGCCTCGTGTCGTGGCGCGGCGAGCAGCACCCGCGCGCGCGCCACGCTGTGGGCCGAGATCGCGACGATCGCCTTCGGCCGGCCGAACGCGGCGTCGATGGCCGGGCCCAGGCGCTGCATGAACGCGCCTGCGGCGCCAGGCTCGACCGCGATCATCGGCGAGCCGTGCGAGACGAAGATCGGCGGTGGGGCGTTGTTCATCACTGAATTACAGCACCACCCGGATGCGCATCTTCAATCGCGGCGTGACAAGCGTGAACACATCGGCCCGCGCAGGCGGCGGCTGCTCCGAAACCAGGTTCTCGATGAGGCAAGCCCCCGAGTCGGCGACGCGCCACATGGCCAGCGCGGCACGGGGTCACAAGATCTGAGGTAAGTTCGCGTTATGAATCATGCAAATCCAGCCCCCACGCTGACGCGGCGCCCGCCTTCGATCTGGGGCATGGCCTGGCGCCAGACGACGCGCGACTTTCGCGCAGGCGAGTTGCGCCTGCTGATCGTCGCCGTCATGCTCGCCGTGGCTGCGCTCACGGCGGTGGCGTTCTTCGCCGACCGCATCAACAACGGCCTGACGCGTGACGCGCGGCAGATGCTCGGGGGTGACGCCATCGTTGCCAGCGACCAGCCTGCGCCGCCGGGCTTCGCCGCGAAGGCGCGCGAACTCGGCCTGTCGACGGCGAACACGGCGTCGTTCCCGAGCATGGGGCGCGCGCCTGACGCGCAAGGTGGAGCCTCGCGCCTGGTCGCGGTGAAGGCGGTGAGCCAGGCCTACCCGCTGCGCGGCAGCCTGCGCTTGAGGGCAGGCGCCGGCAGCGCCGAAGTGAGCCTGGCGCGCGCGCCCGAGCCCGGCAGCGTTTGGGTCGACCCGGCGCTGCTCGAGGCGCTGAACCTGAAGATCGGCGATTTCCTGCTGCTGGGCGACGCGCGCCTGCGAATCGCCATGGTCATCGTCATTGAACCGGACCGCGGCGCCGGCTTCATGAGCTTTGCGCCACGCGTCATGCTCAACACCGCCGACCTGGAAGCGACTGGCCTGGTGCAACCGGCGAGCCGTGTCACGTATCGGCTCGCCGTCGCGTCCAGGGCCAACGACGATGCGCCGGTGCGCGCTTTTGTCGAATGGGCCGAGGCGGAGGTCAAGCGCGAAACGCTGCGCGGCTTGCGCATCGAATCGCTCGCCACGGGCCGGCCCGAAATGCGCCAGACCCTCGACCGTGCCGAGAAATTCCTCAACCTCGTGGCGCTGCTCGCCGCGTTGCTCGCGGCTGTGGCAGTGGGCATCGCGGCGCGCGATTTCGCGGCCCGGCACCTCGACGATTGCGCGATGCAGCGCGTGCTCGGCGCGTCGCAGCGCGGCATTGCGTTGCAGTACCTGCTGCAGTTCGCGGCGATCGGCGTCGCCGCAAGTGCCGGCGGCGTGCTGCTCGGGTTCGGCGTGCACCACGTGTTCGTCTGGTTGCTCGCGGGCCTGGTCGAAGCGCAACTGCCTGCGGCGAGCGTTTGGCCGGCGCTGTTCGGCCTGGGCGTCGGCCTGACGCTGTTGATGGGGTTTGGCCTGCCCCCCGTGTTGCAGCTCGCGCGCGTGCCGCCGCTGCGCGTGATCCGGCGCGACGTGGGTGGCCTCAAGCCGGCGTCATTTGCGGTGCTCGGCGCGGGCCTGGCCGGATTCACCGCGCTGCTGATCGCGGTCTCTTCCGATCTGAAACTCGGCTTGATTGCGGTCGGCGGTTTTGCCGCAGCCGTTGCGCTGTTCGCCTCGATGAGTTGGGGTGCGGTGATGCTGCTGCGCCGGGTGGTGCCGACGACGAGCGCGCCGCACTGGTGGACCTTCGGCGCCAGCGCCCCGCGCTGGCTGGTGCTGGCAACGCGCCAGATCGCTGCCCGGCCGGCGTTTGCCGTGGTCCAGGTTTCGGCCCTGAGCGTGGGCCTGCTCGCCCTCGTGCTGCTGGTGCTGCTGCGCACCGACCTGATCGCGAGTTGGCGCCAGGCGACACCGCCCGACGCGCCGAACCGCTTCGTCATCAACATTCAACCCGAGCAGGGGGAAGCATTCCGGCAGCAGTTGCGCGACGCGGGTGTGGCCAGGTTCGACTGGTTCCCGATGATCCGCGGGCGGCTGGTCGCGATCAACGGCAAGCCGGTGGTGCCCGAGGACATGGCCGACGCGCGCGCGAAGCGCCTGCTCGACCGCGAGTTCAACCTCAGCCATGGCGCGACGCTGCCTGAGCACAACCGGGTCAGCGCCGGGCGCTGGAGCGCCGATGAAGCGGGCGCGGTAAGCGTTGAAGACGGTCTGGCGCAGACGCTGCAACTCAAGCTCGGCGATGCGCTGCGCTTCGACGTCGGCGGCGCGTTCACCGAGGGCCGGATCACGACCTTGCGCAAGGTCGACTGGAGTTCGATGCGAGTCAATTTCTTCGTCATCATTCCGCGCGCCGAACTGCCCGAACTGCCGGCGACCTACATCGCGGCGTTTCGCGCACCGGCGCAGCCCGGTTTCGACAACGCGCTGTCGCGCAACTTCCCCAACATCACGAACGTCGACGTCTCGGCCTCGATCGCCCAGGTGCAGCGCGTGCTCGACCAGGTCATTCGCGCCGTCGAATTCCTGTTCGGTTTCACGCTCGCTGCCGGGCTCGTGGTGCTGTTCGCCGCGGTGACCGCGACACGCGAGGCACGCGCGCGCGAATTTGCCGTGATGCGCGCGCTGGGCGCGAGCAGCAGGCTGCTGGCCCAGGTGCAGCGCGCCGAGCTGCTCGGCGTCGGCGCGTTGGCCGGGGTGCTGGCTTCGCTCGCGGCGATCGCCGTCGGCTGGGCCCTGGCGCGCTTCGTGTTCGAGTTCAGCTGGAACGCATCGCCCTGGGTGCCGCTCGCGGGCGGCGTGGCAGGAGCCTTGCTGGCGCTGGCCGCGGGCTGGTGGGGCCTGCGCGAAGTGCTGCGTCGGCCGGTGGTGGAGACGCTGCGCCGCGCGGCGCAGGAGTAGGCCGCAGCGCGTGATCCCGGTGCCAGGATCCAACCATCCCGCCACTCGGTGCAGGGCCGGGTCTTCGCCCTCACCCAATGGATCGCGGCACGCGCCGCGATGAAGTGGCGCTCGCGCGGCGGCGCACGCAGTCGATGTAGCGTTCACCATCCGGGGGCGCACCGCTGCGCTGCGAGTGCCAGATCATTTCGCCCAGACATTCCATCACTTCATGCTGCGCATCGTGCGCCGAGCCCAGCTGCGCCGTGAGCAGATCGAAAGCCTGCTTGATGCCGCGCGGCTGGTCGATGCCGAGCTGTTCGCTGATCGACAGGTGCATCGACAGATGCAGGAACGGATTGGTGCGGCCCGCGGACACGTCGAACTGCGCCGCGAGCGCGGCATCGATGTGCTGCAGGTCGGCGTGGTATTCGGGGTGCAGCCCGATCCAGTCCGACGCCAGACTTTCCATGGGTGTCAGCGGCGCTCCCGCACGGCTCTTGCGGTAGGTCTCGCAAAAGAAGCGCCGCACCTCGGGCTGGGACGGAGCAAACATCGCACAATTCTCGCTCCTTGGACCTTTCCCTCATCACCGAGCCCGCGTTCTACTGCGTCGCGATTCCCGCGGTGTTGTTGATGGGCCTGTCCAAGAGCGGCTTCCTCAGCGGCTTCGGCGCCTTCGCCACACCGTTGCTGGCCCTGGTCGTGCCGGTGCCGCAGGCCGCAGCCATCATGTTGCCGCTGCTGCTGGTGATGGACGCCGCCGGGCTGCAGCAGCTCTGGCGCGAATGCGACCGGGTGCTGCTGAAGCGCCTGCTGCCGGCGGGTCTGCTCGGCACGCTGCTCGGTACCTTGCTGTTCGGCGTGCTGCCGGCCAAGACCGTGGCCGGCGTCGTCGGTGCGCTGACCTTGCTGTTCCTCGCGCAACGCCTGCTGTTCCCGCCGCGGGCGGACGCGCAACCGCCGCCGCACTGGCTGGGGCGGCTGCTCGCCGTGGCCTCGGGCTTCACGAGTTTTGTTGCGCATGCGGGCAGCCCGCCGATCAACGCCTATGTGCTGCCGTTGCGCTTGACCGCGATCACCTATGCCGGAACGATGTCGGTGTTCTTCGCGGCGATGAATCTGTCGAAGTGGGTACCCTACGCCTGGCTCGGCCTGCTCGACATGCGCAACATGAGCACAGCGCTGCTGCTGCTGCCGCTGGCTCCGGTGGGCGTATGGCTCGGGCTGTGGCTGGTGCGGCGCATCGCGTCGCACTGGTTCTACCGCATTGCCTATGGCGGAATGTTCTGCACCGGCGCCAAGCTGCTGTGGGACGGGTTGCGTTGAGTGCCGCCACTGCAGCATGCGCTTCGAGCGGCGAACATGGCGGCATCGCGGTCGTCTTCGACTGCCTGCACGAGGACGGGTGCTAAAATTCCAACCTCGTAATACCTTGAAGAGCATGGCATGGACGCATCGACTGTGACCAGCAAAGGCCAGGTCACCATTCCCAAGGAAGTGCGGCGCGCCCTGGGTATCCGCCAGGGAAGCCGCATCGCTTTCACCACCAAGAACGGCAAGGCCGAGTTGCGCGTGCTGCACCGCGCACCCGAAACCGTGGTATCCGGGCATGGCATGCTCGACGCGCGCGGCAAGCACATGCCGGCCGACTTCGATGTCGCCAGCTTGCTTGCCCCCAAGCTCACCCCAAAGCGCGGCGGCAAGCGCTGATGCTCGCGCTCGATACCAACGTCCTGGCGCGCTACTACGTGCGTGAGGGCGGTGCCGCGCAGGCGCAAGAAGCCACCGCACGCAAAGTGCTCGAGCGCGGCACGCAGCTGTTCGTCGCCAAGACCGTGGTGCTCGAGCTCGAATGGGTGTTGCGCGGCGTGTACGGCCATCCGCCCCCGGACGTTTGCCGGGTGTTCGATCATCTGCTGTCGCTCGAACATGTCGAGATCGAGGACCGCCCAGCGGTCGAGGCTGCGCTGGGCAACCTGCGCCGCGGGCTTGATTTTGCCGACGCGCTGCATCACGCGTCGAGCCGCAGCTGCGAGGCCTTGCTTACCTTCGACGCCAAGGGCTTCGCGGGCAAGGCGCGGCGGCTCGGGGTCACGCCGCCTGTGCGACTGGCGGCGTAGGCCGCGGGCGTCGCCGCAAGGCTGCGCGGCAGCGGCGATCAGGGTGGGTCACTTCATCATCGTCACCATTCGATCAACTCATTCGCGCTGCATTGCCGAGTGCGCGGCCTGGGATCCCGCGCCCGGACATAAGGGCGTTTGAATTCGCCGGCGCGGCCTTCGGCGACACGCAGGTGACCGGCGCAGCTTCCTTGCCAAACGCAAGGAAGTCGCGGCGAAAGAACCTGTCCCCCAGCCAAGGGGGTCGGGCAAACCCCATCGTAACAATCACCCCCAAGCCGCCGTTCGGTAAGTACATTACCCGCTTCGCCGACTGTTCAAGCGGCATCAAGCAGGGCCCACGAATGTTGTCGATGCATAGGGAGTTCGCTTGGGAAGCTTCGTGACGCAGCGGCTCTTGGGTAACGACGCATCCGCGACGCCTGGCGCCGAAGCAACGCCTGCTCCGTCCTCCTCCTTCGATCAGGGGCCAGGTGCCGACGATGCTCTGGCCGAGGCCCAGGCTGGGCGCAGCGCCGAGGCCACTGCCGCCGGCGCGCAGCAGCCCATCGCGGCGCCGCCTGCGGCGCCGGCCGCTTCGCCCCTGGCCGCGCTGTGCCTCATCGCGCGCCTGCACCACGTCGCCGCCGAGCCGGCGCAGCTGTGCCACGCGCTCGGCTGGCCGCCCAGCCACGAGCCCAGCAGCACCGACCTGCTGCTGGCAGCCAAACACCTCGGCCTGAAAGCCACGCTCTCGCGCAGCAGCGCCGAGCGCCTGACGTTGACGCCGCTGCCTGCGCTGGCGCTGGTGCGCGACAGCCAAGGCGCAGTGCACAGCGTCGTGCTCGCTCAATGCGACGGCCAGCGCGTGCTGTACCAGGACCCCGGCGCTGCGGTGCAGGGCGGCCGCCCCACGATCGAGCCGCTCGAAGTGTTTGCGCAGCAGTGGACCGGCGAGCTCATCCTCATCACGAGCCGGGCCTCGCTCGCGGGCGAACTTGCGAAGTTCGACTTCAGCTGGTTCATCCCCAGCCTCGTCAAACACCGCAAGCTGCTTGGCGAAGTGCTCGTGATCTCGCTCTTCCTGCAACTGCTGGGGTTGGTGAGCCCTCTCTTTTTCCAAGTAACCATGGATAAAGTGCTGGCGCACAGGGGCCTGACCACGCTCGACGTGTTGGTGGCAGGCCTGTTGTTCGTGGTCCTGTTCGAGAGCTTGCTCTCGGTGCTGCGCACCTATGTCTTCAGCCACACCACGAGCCGCATCGACGTCGAACTCGGGGCCAGGCTCTTCCGCCACCTGCTGCAGCTGCCGCTGGCGTACTTCCAGGCGCGGCGCGTCGGCGATTCGGTGGCGCGCGTGCGCGAGCTCGAGAACATCCGCAGCTTCCTCACCGGCAATTCGCTCACGCTCGTGCTCGACGTGCTGTTCTCGGGGGTCTTCATCGGCGTCATGTTCCTCTACAGCGTGCCGCTCACGCTGTTCGTGCTCGTCAGCTTGCCGCTGTACGTGGGCCTGAGCCTGCTGCTCGTTCCCATCCTTCGGGCGAGGTTGAACGAGAAGTTCGCGCGTGGCGCCGAGAACCAGGCGCTGCTGGTGGAGGCCATCACCGGCATCCAGACCGTGAAGGCCAGCGCGCTCGAGCCCGCGATCGCAAAGCGCTGGGACAACCAGCTCGCGGCCTACGTCAGCGCCAGCTTCAAGACCCAGACCCTCGCCACCTACGGCCACGAAGGCATCAACCTCATCGGCAAACTGGTCAGCGCCGCCACGCTCTGGTACGGCGCGCGACTCGTGATGGACAACCAGTTGAGCCTGGGCCAGTTCGTCGCGTTCAACATGTTCGCGCAACGCGTCGCCCAGCCCATCATGCGCATCGCGCAGCTCTGGACCGATTTTCAGCAGACGGGGATTTCGATGGCGCGGCTCG
>JAEMQF010000337.1 GCA_022758925.1 Burkholderiales bacterium
AGCAAGCAAGCACGCGACTTTCGCTATGCCAGTGCGATGGAGGTTGTGCAGGCGAAATATCCCAGCGATGTCGATGCCACGGCGTTCTACGCGCTGTCGCTATTGGGTACCTGTCATGAAGGGCGCGACTTCGCCATCTATATGAAGGCGGCAGCGCTGCTGGAAGCGGTCTATCCCACCCACCTGCGCCACCCGGGAGTGCTGCACTACCTGATCCATGCGTATGACGATCCGATCCATGCGCCGCTCGGACTACGCAGCGCGCAGCGCTATGGCGCCGTGGCGCCCGACGCACCACATGCCCTGCATATGACCTCGCACATCTTTCTGGCCTTGGGCATGTGGAACGAGGTGATTGCCGCCAATGTGCAGGCGATTGGCGTCGGCAGCGCCTACGCCGCGCAGCACAAGCATGCCGCGGGCGGCTGTGGGCATTACCGGACCTGGCTGATGTACGCCTACCTTCAGGAGGGGCGCAGCGTTGATGCACTCGATGCGCTGACATCGTGCCGTCACACCGCTGCCACGCCCGCGGCGCTCCCCGCACAGAAACCGGCCAGCGTCGATCCCGACAACAGCGCCCTGAGCTCCTATGTCTATATGCGCCTGTTGCAGCTGGTTGAGACTGGCCGCGATGAGCCGACGAAACGTCTGGACTGGTCGGGCCCGGGCAACGAGGCGCCGGACTTCTTTGATGCCTATGGCGACGCCGTCGCGGCGCTGCGTATGGATGATCTGCCCCGACTGCAGGCCGCAGTCGCCCGGCTCAGCGAACGCCAACCGCTACTGCAAGCCCAGCTCGCGGCCAACGGCGATGCCACCCGGGGCGATCGCGAGACTGTGGATGTCATTGCGGCACAGATGGCGGCGGTAGCGCGGATCCGCGCCGACGACAGCGCCGGCGGCCTGATTGCCCTGCGCAAGGCCGCTGAGGCCGAAGCCGCGATGCCCATGGCGTTCGGCCCACCCGTGATCGCCCTGCCCGGTTGGGAACTGCTCGGCGAGGAATTGTTGCGCGCCCGGCAACCGGCCGACGCAGCCCAGGCCTTTCGCAACGCGCTGGCGCGCGCACCGGGGCGGACGCGCAGCCTTGAGGGTCTGCTCAAGAGTGAAGAGCTCTCGGGCGACGCGGCGGGCGCGGCTGCGACGCGCCACGAGTTGGCGCGCTATCCGCGCAGCACTAACTGAAACGCGCGCGAACGCTCGCCCTCAGCTCAGCCAGCGCTGGATGCGATCGTGCAGTGGGCTGCTGCGCGGGAAGTGCGCCCGCAGATAGGCCATCTGGTCGGTGAGCACGCGCCGGCCCTTGAGGAAAATATATTCGGCATAGGTGGGCGTGAACGGCACCGCCAGCAGCTGCATCTTGGCCTGCTCGGGCGTACGCCAGGCCTTAACGTTGTTGCAGCGGCGGCAGGCCGCAACCACATTGGTCCAGACATCGCGCCCACCCTGGCTGAAGGGGCGAATGTGATCGCGCGAGAGTTCGCGCGAGGGGAAGCGCCCGCCGCAGTACAGGCACAGGTGGGCATCGCGCCGGAACAGCGTTTCGTTGTTCAGCGGCGGCACATAGTCGTGGCGGGTGTTGCCAGGGTTGCCGGTGTGGCCGACGGTGGCGATGATCGAGCTGACCTCGACCACGGTGCGCAGGCCGGTGCGCGCACTGACGCCGCCATATAAGGAATAGATAAGCGAACCGCAGGTATAGGCGATCTGCTCCTGGTGATACAGGCGCGCCGCCTCGCGGTAGTCGATCCACTCGAGCGGCATGCCGGCGATATCGGTACGCAGCACCATTTGCGTCAGGCCGTGCGCAGCCGCATGCAGCACGAGGCGGGTATCCTCGTCCGCAGGGCGGCTATGGGGTATGGCCTTGGCACTCATTCGTGCAAGAGTAGGCAGCCTTGTGAGAGAATTCAATGTATGGGGTCCGGGAATGTGAAAGACCCGGCTAAACCCATCATCCACAGGAGTCCAGCATGCCCGTGACCATAGGTGCGCTACGCGAGAGCGTGCCCGGCGAAACCCGCGTCAGCCTGGTGCCCGAAGTGGTCACCAAGCTCAGGGCGGCCGGTGCACGGGTGCTCATGGAGCGAGGTGCGGGAGTCAGCGCCCAGTTCCCCGACGCCCTGTACAAGGACGTGGAATGGGCCGATTCGGCCGCCAGCGTGCTGGCGCAGGCCGATGTGCTGCTGAGCGTGCAACCCCTGAATATGGCGCAGATTGGCGCGCTGCGCGCCGGCCAGGTGGTCGTGGGCTACCAGCAGGCACATGCGCGCGCCGCCGAGGTCAAGGCGCTGTGCGAGCGGCGCGTGACCAGCTTTGCCATGGAATTGATCCCGCGCATCTCGCGGGCGCAGTCGATGGATGCCCTCTCCTCGCAGGCCGCCATCGCCGGTTACAAGGCGGTGCTGCTCGCGGCCAATACCCTCGATCGCTTCCTGCCGATGCTCACCACGGCGGCGGGCACCATCCGCCCGGCGCAGGTGCTGATTGTCGGCGTCGGCGTAGCCGGCCTGCAGGCCATCGCCACGGCCCGGCGGCTCGGCGCGGTGGTCGAAGCCTATGACGTGCGCAGCGCCACCCGGGAACAGGTGAAATCGCTGGGCGCCAAGTTCATCGAGACCGGCGTCTCGGCCGAGGGCCAGGGCGGCTATGCCCGCGAACTCACCGCCGAGGAAAAGGCCCAGCAGCAAGAAGTGCTGGACGCGCGTATCGCGGTGGCGGACGCGGTGATCACCACCGCCTCAGTGCCGGGTCGCCGCGCGCCGCGGCTGATTTCAGCCGCCGTGGTCGAGCGCATGAAGGCCGGCGCGGTCATCATCGATCTGGCCGCGGAATCGGGCGGCAACTGCGAGCTCACGCGTGCCGGCGAAACCGTGCTGCACAATGGCGTGAAGATCGTCGGGCCGGTCAATCTGCCGGCGCAGCTGGCCTATCACGCCAGCGAGATGTACGCCCGCAACCTGCTTAATTTCCTGAAGCCCGCCATCGACAAGAGTGGCGCGTTGGCGATCGACTGGCAGGATGAAGTCTTCGCGCAATCGTGCCTGACGCACGAGGGCGCCATCAAACACGAAGCCACGCGCAAGAGTGTGGAGGGAACATGACCGGCATAGTTGCTCTGTATATTTTCATGCTCGCGGCCTTCACCGGCTACGAGATCATCGCCAAGGTGCCGGTGATCCTGCACACGCCGCTGATGTCGGGCTCTAATTTCGTGCACGGCATCGTGCTGGTGGGCGCGATGGTGGCGCTGGGCAACTCGCACACCACGCTCGAGAAGGTCATCGGCGCTATCGGCGTGTTCATGGCAGCCGGCAATGCCGCCGGCGGCTATGTGGTCACCGAGCGCATGCTCGAAATGTTCAAATCGAGCGGCGCGAAGGCCGGCAAGCCCAAGAGCGGGGGCCACTGATGGATACCTCGATGCTCGGCGCCGATGGCAGGCAATGGCTGATTCAGGCCAGCTACTTCGTCACCGCCTTCCTGTTCATCATGGGGCTCAAGCGCATGAGCTCGCCGGTCACGGCCCGCAGCGGCATTGTCTGGGCGGGCGCCGGCATGCTGGTCGCGACGCTGTTCACTTTCCTTTACCCGGGAATGGGCAATTACGAGTGGATCCTGCCGGCCATCATCATCGGCACGCTGCTGGCCTGGATCAGCGGCAAGCGCGTGGCGATGACCGACATGCCGCAGATGATCGCACTCTACAACGGCTTCGGCGGCGGCGCGGCTGCGGCCATCGCTGCGGTCGAGCTCTATAGCGGCGAGGCCATGAGCCCGACCATGGGCACACTCGCGGTGAGCGGCGGACTGATCGGCGCCATCTCCTTCAGCGGCAGCCTCATCGCCTTTGGCAAGCTGCAGGGCCTCATCAAGAAGTCGTTCCGCTTCGGCGGCCAGCAGATAGTCAATATCCTGGTCATCGTCGCCGCCGTGACCGTGGGCGCGTTCATCGCCTCGGGCTACCACGCCGATCCGTTTCATGTCTCGCTGTTCTTCGTGCTGGCGCTGCTGTTCGGCGTGATGATGACGCTGCCGATCGGCGGCGCGGACATGCCGGTCGTGATCTCGATGTACAACGCCTTCACGGGCCTCGCGGTCGCGTTCGAAGGCTTCGTGATGCAGAACGCCGCGATGATCATCGCCGGCACCGTGGTCGGCTCGGCCGGCACGCTGCTGACGCAGCTGATGGCGCGCGCGATGAACCGTTCACTGGGCAATGTGCTGTTCTCGGGCTTCGGCGACACCGGTGGCGCTGCTACCGCCGGCGGCGATGTCACCGGCAGCATGAAGCCGATCGACGCCGCCGATGTCGGCGTGATGATGGCGTTTGCGCAAAA
>JAEMQF010000420.1 GCA_022758925.1 Burkholderiales bacterium
CGCGACGCGCGGCTTGCGGTCACTGTTCATACAGCCTCCAGGCCAATGTTTCGCCGCCGCGCAGCGGCTTGAGCGTGGTGTCGCCGAATGGCACGGTCTCGGGCAGGGTCCAGGCTTCGCGGCGCAGCACCACGCTGCCGCGGTTGCGCGGCAGGCCGTAGAAATCGGCCCCATGGTGGCTGGCGAAGCCTTCCAGGCGATCGAGGGCGCCCACGGCATCGAATGCCTCAGCGTAGAGCTCGAGCGCCGAGAGTGCCGTATAGCAACCCGCACACCCGGCGCCATGCTCCTTCAGGTGCGCAGCGTGCGGTGCGCTGTCGGTGCCGAGAAAGAACCTGGCGCTTCCCGATGTCGCTGCGGCAAGTAGCGCAAGGCGATCTTCCTCGCGCTTGAGCAGAGGCAGGCAGTAGTAGTGCGGCCGCAGCGCAGGGGCTGCGTTTGCACCCATGAAAATGGCGTTGCGGTTGTACAGAAGGTGGTGCGCGGTGATCGTCGCCGCGGTCCGCGGGCCGGCCTGTGCGACGTACTGCGCAGCCTCGCGCGTCGTGATGTGCTCAACGACGATTTTCAATGCGGGAAAGTCGCGGCGCAGGGCCGCAAGCCGGGTGTCGATGAAGACCTTCTCGCGGTCGAAGATGTCGATGCCCGGATCCGTGACTTCGCCGTGCACCAGCAAGAGCAGGCCTGCCCGCTGCATTGCCTCAAGCGTCGCATGCACCTTGCGCAGATCGGTCACACCGGCGTCGCTGTTCGTCGTGGCCCCTGCCGGGTAGAGCTTGACGGCGACGATGCCAGCATCGCGCGCGCGCGCGATCTCATCCGCAGGCAAATTGTCGGTGAGGTAGAGCGTCATCAACGGCTCGAACCTCACGCCAGCAGGCACGGCGCGAAGAATGCGTTCGCGATAGGCCAAGGCCTGCGCCGTCGTCGTGATGGGTGGCTTGAGGTTGGGCATGATCACGGCACGCGCGAACTGGCGCGCACTGTGCGGCACCACCGCAGCCATCGCCGCGCCATCGCGCACATGCAGGTGCCAATCATCCGGGCGCGCCATCGTCAAGACCATGGCGCCGATTCTCGCACCGGGCCATGCATGGTTGGCGCCTCTAACCGGAATGGACGTCGCTCGCACGCGCGGCGACTGCCGCTTCGCCATTGTCATCGCCCGACTGCTGCAATTGCCACATCTCGGCGTAGCGCCCCTCCAGCGCCAGCAACTCGGCGTGCGTGCCGCGCTCGACGATGCGGCCCTGCTCCATCACCAGTATCTGGTCGGCGTCGACCACCGTCGATAACCGGTGCGCGATCACGAGCGCCGTCTTGTTGCGTGCCGCACTCTGCAGTTCGGCTTGAATCGCGCGTTCGTTCGCGGAGTCGAGGGCCGAGGTGGCCTCGTCGAAGATCAGGATCGGCGGGTTCTTCAGCAGCGTGCGCGCGATCGCGACACGCTGCTTTTCGCCGCCCGAAAGCTTGAGGCCACGCTCCCCGACCATCGTCTCGTAACCCTTGGGCGTGGAGACGATGAAGTCGTGGATGTGCGCCGCCTTCGCCGCCGCTTCGATGCGTTCACGGCTTGCCAGCGTCTCGCCATAGCCGATGTTGTATTGCACCGTGTCGTTGAACAGCACCGTGTCCTGCGGCACGATGCCCAGCGCCGCGCGCAGGCTCTTTTGCGTGACGCTGCGAATCTCCTGGCCGTCGATGAAGATGCGCCCGGAGTTCACATCGTAAAAGCGGAACATCAGCCGCGCCAGCGTGCTCTTGCCCGCGCCTGAGGGGCCGACGATGGCCAGCGTCTTTCCCGCTGGAACTTCGAAGCTCACGTCGTGAAGAATGGTTCGGTCCGGGTCATAGCCGAAGCGCACGTGCTCGAACCGCACCGCGCCGCCGCGGTTCACGAGAGGCACCGCGCCCGGCGCGTCGGCAATCTCGCGGTGCTGGCCGAGCAGCGTGAACATCTTCTCCATGTCGATCATCGACTGCTTGATCTCGCGGTACAGCACGCCCAGGAAATTGAGCGGTATGTAGAGCTGGATCATGAGCGCGTTCACCAGCACCAGGTCGCCCAGGCTCATGGTGTCGTTGACGACACCGACCGTGGCGCGCCACACGAGCAGCACCACGGCCACCGAGATGATGCTGCTTTGCCCGAGGTTGAGAAGCGACAAAGAAGTCTGCGACTTGATCGATGCCGCTTCCAGGCGCTTCAGGTTCTCGTCGTAGCGGGCTTGCTCGAAGGTTTCGTTGCCGAAGTACTTCACCGTCTCGTAGTTGATCAACGCGTCCACGGCCTTGGTGTTGGCCTTGCTGTCCTGCTCGTTCATGGCGCGCCGGAAATGCGTGCGCCATTCGGTCACGGTGACGGTGAAAGCGATGTAGGCGAACAGCGCACCCAGCGTGATCAGCGCAAACCAGCCGTCGAACTTGGCGGACAGCAGCGAGATCACGAGCGCCATCTCCACCAGCGTGGGCAGGATGTTGTAGATCGTGTAGTTGAGCAGCGAATGGATCGCGCGCGAGCCGCGTTCGATGTCGCGCGACACGCCGCCGGTCTGGCGCTCCAGGTGAAAGCGCAGGCTCAACGACAGCAGGTGGTCGAAGGTCTCGAGTGAAACGCGCCGTGCGATGCGTGCCGCGACCGGGTAGAACAGGAATTCGCGCATCTCGGTGAACAGCGTCACGCCGACTCGCAATGCGCCGTACGCCAGCAACAGCGCCACCGGAACGACGAGGGCGGCGCGCGCATCGCCCGGTTTCAGGTCGAGTGCGTCGACCAGTTCCTTCAGCACCAGCGGCACGCCGACGTTGGCCAGCTTCGCGCCGACGAGAAATGCGAGCGCGATCAGTATCCGCCAGCGCCACTGCCAGAGGTAGGGGCCAAGCCGCTTCAGCGTGCCCCAGTCGGAGCGTGGTGCAGCGGCGGCGGGCCCTGCCGCGGCCGCCGGGGCAAGGGGCAAAGCGCTGCTGTGGCGATTCATGAATGAAGACGCAGGTGAGGATGGATGAGAATGTGGCAAAGCCAAACAGCAGGTGCAGCAATATGCCCGAGATTTCAAGCCCCGGCGGCTCGGCCACCGAGAATCAACTCTCGCCCCTGCGGTTGCCGGACGATCGACAGTTGGTGCTTCGCGTCATGCCGATGCCGGCCGACTCGAACGGCAATGGCGACATTTTCGGTGGCTGGATCATGGCCCAGGTCGACCTCGCCGGCGCCGTGCTGCCGGCACGTATCGCCAAAGGCAGGATCGCCACCGTGGCCGTGAACCAGTTCATCTTCAAGCAGCCGGTGTCGATCGGCGACCTGCTGAGTTTCTATGCCAAGGTCGAACACATCGGCCGCACCTCGGTCACGGTGCATGTCGAGGTCTATGCCGAACGCAACCCGGCGAATTTGCAGGTCGTGAAGGTGACGGATGCCAACCTGACCTATGTCGCGATCGATGCGAACGGGCAGCCGCGCGCGCTGCCCGCCCAGTGAAACCCGCTCAGTCGACAAAGAAGTCGGGCAAAAAGGTTTTCGTGCCCGGCGTCACGCTGTAAGGTTCGAAGTCGGTCACGCCATGCTGCGCGAGCAGCTCATCGTCGATGAAGAAGTTGCCCGTGGTCGCTTTCGCGTCGCTCGTGAAGATCAGGTAGGCGGCGTCGGCCAGGATCTGCGGCGTGCGGCATTTCGAGATGTCGATCCCCGGGATCATCTGCAATGCCGCGGTGTTGATCACGGTGCGAGGCCACAGGCTGTTCACGGCGATGCCCAGCGGCCGGAACTCACCCGCATGGCCGAGCGTGCATTCGCTCATGCCGTACTTGGCCATCGTGTACGCCACGTGCGGGCTGAACCAGTGTTCGCGCATCGACAGCGGCGGCGACATGTTCAGCACATGCGGGTTGCGCCCGGCCAACGCGGCCCTTCTAAGGTGCGGCAGGCAGATCTGAGTGCACAGGTAGGTGCCGCGCACGTTTACGCCGAACATCAGGTCAAAGCGTTTGATCGGCGTTGCGGGCGTGGGCGTCAAGCTGATTGCACTGGCGTTGTTGACCAGGATGTCGATGCCGCCGAAGCGTGCCACCGCCAACTCGACGGCGGCGAGCACGCTGGCTTCGTCGCGGATGTCGGTTTGCACCGGCAACGCCTGGCCGCCCGCCGCCTCGATCTCGGCCGCAGCGCTGTAGATCGTCCCCGGCAGTTTGGGGTTGGTCTGTGCGGTCTTGGCCGCGATCACGATGTTCGCGCCATCGCGCGCGGCGCGCTTTCCGATCGCCAGGCCAATGCCGCGCGATGCGCCGGTGATGAACAGTGTCTTGCCTTGCAGCTTCATCGCTTCTGCCCCGGGATTCAGCTGAACTTCGAAAAGTCGGGCTGGCGCTTTTGAAAGAATGCCTGAAAGGCCTCTTTCGCCTCCGGGCTGCGCAGGCGCTGGGCGAAAACCTCACTCTCCAGCGCAATCGTCTTCAGCACATCTTCCATGCTCGAGCGGCGCAACAGCTTCTTCGTTTCACGCACGGCCCCCGGCGGCAAAGCGTTGAAACGCTCGGCGATGCGGCGCGCATGGTTCAGCACCTCGTGCGCAGGCAACACGGCGTTGGCGATTCCCGCCTCAACCGCTTCGGCGCCGGTGAATGGCTCGCCGAGCAACAGCTTCTCGGCGGCCTTCACGTTTCCCATGAGACGCGGCACGACCAGGCTCGATCCGAACTCCGGCACCAGGCCAAGGCCGACGAACGGCATCGCCAGGCGCGCTTCGTCGGACACGTAGACCAGGTCGCAATGCAGCAGCAGCGTCGTGCCGATGCCGAGGGCCGCGCCGGTGACCGCTGCGACAACAGGTTTGTCGATACCGAGCAGCGCGCGCATGAACTGCAAGGCGGGTGACTCCGCGGCGCTCGCGGCGACCGCGCGGCTCGTGAAATCTTCGATGTCGTTGCCCGAGGTAAAGGCGCCCGGCTGGCCGGTGATCAACACGGCGCGCACCGACGCATCGGCCTGCGCCGCGTGCAGCGCGTCGGCCATCGCCTTGTACATCGCGGCAGTGAGCGCGTTCTTCTTTTCCGGTCGCGCGATCTCGATCGTCGCGACGCCATTCAACGTGGCGCATCGGATGTTCATGGCTTGTCTCCTTGTGCTGCAACGATCGGCTCAAACCCGCTCGAAGATTCCTGCCGCGCCTTGCCCCATGCCCACGCACATCGTCACCATGCCGTATTTCAGGTTGTGACGCTGCAGCGCGTGCACCACGGTCGCCGAGCGGATCGCTCCCGTCGCCCCCAGCGGATGGCCCAGGGCGATCGCGCCACCCATGGGGTTGACCTTGCCCGGGTCCAGGCCGACCGTGTTGATGACCGCCAGCGCCTGCGCCGCGAAGGCTTCGTTCAGTTCGATCCAGCCGATGTCCTCCAGCTTCAGCCCGGCGTGGCGCAAGGCGACGGGGATGGCTTCGATCGGGCCGATGCCCATGATCTCAGGTGGCACACCGCGCACCGCAAAACTGACGAATCGTGCCAGTGGTTTCAGCCCGAACTGTTTGATCGCCTTCTCCGAAGCCAGGATCAGTGCGCCTGCGCCATCGCTGGTTTGCGAGCTGTTGCCTGCCGTCACCGAGCCGTTGGCCGCGAACACCGGTTTCAGCTTGGCCAGGCCTTCGAGCGAGGTGTCGGGGCGCGCCCCTTCGTCGAGCTTTACCGTGCGCGTCCTGGTTCCCACCTCCCCCGTCGCCAGGTTCGGAGAACGCTCGATGATCTCGATCGGCGTCATCTCGGCGGCGAACTCACCTGCCGCAAAAGCCTTCAGCGCTTTCTGGTGCGAGGCGAGCGCGAACGCGTCTTGCGCCTCGCGCGACACCTTCCACTGCGTCGCCACCTTTTCCGCCGTGAGACCCATGCCGTAGGCGATGCCGACGTTCTCATCCCGGGCAAAGACATCGAGGTTGAACGCTGGTTTGTTGCCGCCCATCGGCACCATGCTCATCGATTCGGCGCCGCCGGCGATCATGACATCGGCCTGCCCGACCCGGATGCGGTCGGCCGCCATCTGCACCGCGCTCAGGCCCGATGCGCAAAAGCGGTTCACCGTCACGCCGCCCACCGAATGCGGCAGCCCCGCCAACACCATCGCCACGCGCGCCATGTTCGCGCCCTGCTCGGCTTCGGGGAACGAGCAGCCGATGATCGCGTCTTCAATCGCTTTCGGGTCGAGTGTCGGCACCTGCTGCAGCGCACTGCGCACCGCGGCCACCAGCAGGTCGTCGGGCCGCGTGTTCTTGAAGTAACCGCGGCCCGATCTGCCGATGGGCGTGCGTGTCGCGGCGACGATGTAGGCGTCTTGAACTTGCTTGCTCATGTTCGTTCCTTCGGGGAAGGTACTGTTGCCATCGATCGGGTGATCCCGGCGCAAGCCGGGATCCACCGCGCCAAGACCGTGCATCGGCCAGCGGTGGATCCCGCCTTGCGCCGGGACGACGAATTAGTTGCGAACGGGCTTGCCGGTTTGCAGCATTCCCATGATGCGTTCCTGCGTCTTCGGGTGCTCGAGCAGGCCGCAGAAGTGTTTGCGTTCCAGCGCCATCAGGTACTCCTCGGTCACGAGCGAGCCCGCGTCCACTTCACCGCCGCACACGACGTCGGCAATCAGCGATGAGATGTGGAAGTCGTGCGCGCTGATGAAGCCCCCGTCGCGCATGTTGGCGAGCTGGACCTTGATCGTGGCGATGCCGGAGCGCCCCGCCACCGGGATCAATGCCTTGGCCGGAGCGCGATAACCGCTGTCGAACATCGCCTTCGCTTGTTGCATGGCGACGAACAGCAGCTCGTCCTTGTGCGCAACGATGACGTCGCTCCACAGCAAGTAGCCCAGTCTGCGCGACTCGATCGCGCTGGTGCCGACCTTGGCCATCGCCGCGCTCGTGAAGCCGTCGGTGACGAACTTGAAGATGTCGCCATTTGCGTTGCCAGCCGAGCTTGCGAATGAGGCCATCTCCGCCGCACGCCGCGCGATATACGCCAGGCCACCGCCACCCGGGATCAGGCCCACTCCCACTTCCACCAGGCCGATGTAGCTTTCCATCGCCGCGACGCGTTTTGCTGAGTAGATCGCCAGCTCGCAGCCTCCGCCGAGTGCCAGGCCGCGAAGCGCAGACACCACCGGCACCCCGGCGTAGCGAATGCGCAGCATCGCGTCCTGCAATTTCTTTTCTTCGGGAGCGATGCCCTTCGCGCCGCTTTTCATGAACACCGGCATCAGCGCTTCCAGGTTGGCGCCCGCCGAGAACACGTCGTCGGGCGACCAGATCACGAGGCCCTTGTACTTCGCCTGCGCAATCTCGACCGCCTTGAGCAGGCCTTCGACCACATCCGGACTGATCAGGTGCAGCTTGGCCGTGATGCTGGCGATGAGCACCTCGCCATCAAGCGTCCAGACCCGGATTTCGGCGTTCTTGTATTCCTCCGTGCCGCTTTTCAGCGCTTCGACCGCCCCGGAGCCAAAGACGTTTTCGCGGAACAGCTGTCGCTCGTAAACCGGCAACGAGCGCTGCGCGACGAACTGACCGAGTTTCGCGTTCCACGACCCTTCGGCCGTGTGCACCGCCTCACTTGCAGCCACCGGCCCGTCGAACACCCACGCCGGCAACGGCGCCTTGCTCAGCGCCTTGCCGGCGTCGATGTCGGCCTTGACCCACGTCGCCACCTGCGTCCAACCCGCCTGCTGCCACAACTCGAACGGCCCTTGCGAGGTGCCGAAACCCCAACGCATGGCCTGGTCGACATCGCGTGCAGTGGGCGCAATGTCGGCCAGGTGCACGGCGCAATAGTGGAAGCTGTCGCGCAGAATAGCCCACAGGAATTGGGCTTGCGGATTGGTCGATTCGCGCAGCAGTTTCAGCCGCTCGGCCGGCGCTTTTTTCAGCATGCGCTCGACGATGGCATCGGCCTTGCCGCCCGCGGGCACGTAAGTGGCTTCCTTCCGACCTTCGGCGGACTCGCCTTTGCCGGGGTCCAGGCGCAGGATGTCCTTGCCCACCTTCTTGTAGAACCCGGCCCCGGTCTTTTGGCCGAGTGCGCCTTGCGCGATCAACTGTGCGAGAGCCGGCGGCGTGGCGAAACTCGGATAGAACGGGTCGGCCTGCAGGTTGTCTTGCAGCGTCTTGACCACATGCGAAAGCGTGTCCAACCCCACCACGTCGGCAGTGCGGAACGTGCCGCTGCCGGCGCGACCGAGCTTCTTGCCGGTCAGGTCGTCGACCACGTCATACGTCAGGCCGTAGGTCTCGGCCTCCTTGATCGTTGCCAGCATGCCGGCGATGCCCACCCGGTTCGCGATGAAGTTCGGTGTGTCGAGTGCGCGCACCACGCTCTTGCCCAAGGTGCTGGTGACGAAGGTTTCGAGCTGGTCGAGGATCTGCGGCTCGGTGCTCGGCGTGGCAATCAACTCCACCAGTTGCATGTAGCGCGGCGGGTTGAAGAAATGAATGCCGCAAAAGCGCGGCTGGATCGACTCCGGCAGCACTTGCGACAGCTTCGTGATCGACAGCCCCGAGGTATTGCTCGCAACGATCGCGTGCGGCGCCAATGCCGGCGCGATGCGCTTGTACAGCTCGAGCTTCCAGTCCATGCGCTCGGCGATCGCTTCGATGATCAGGTCGCACTCGCCGAGCTTGTCGAGGTGTTCGTCGTAGTTTGCCGGCTCGATCTGCGCCGCGCCTTCAGCGATGCCGAGTGGCGCGGGCTTGAGTTTTTTCAAGCCCTCGACGGCCTTGGTGACGATCAGGTTCTTGGACGAAGAAGCCGCGGCGCCAGCCCCGTCCTTGGGGCTCGCCGCCAGATCGAACAACAGCACCGGCACGTTGACGTTGACCAGGTGCGCAGCGATCTGCGCGCCCATCACGCCGGCGCCGAGCACCGCCACCTTGCGCACTTGAAATCGACTCATGCTCACTCCACGCGCAGCCAGGTCTGGTTGCGGAAAAACGGGCCGATGTAGCCGCGCACCTGGAGTACCTTGCCGCCGTCGATCGGCTTCAGGCGCAGCCGGTAGACCTTGCCGTTGTTCGGGTCGAGGATGTCGCCACCGTCCCAGATCTCGTTGTCGTCAGCGCTTTGTTTCACGTTGCGCACGATGACCATGCCCAGGACAGGCTTGTCCTTGCGTTCGTCGGTGCACTTGTCGCACTTCGAGTCCTGCTTTGCCGGGTCGGTAATTTTCTCGACCTTGCCCGACAGCATGCCACCCGAGTCGGCGATTCGCACCAACGACTTCTCCTGCTTGGTCTCGTCGTCGATCGTCTTCCACAGACCCACTGGAGTGGCCTGGGCAAAGGCGCCGGCGTGCAGCGCAAAACAGGTCAC
>JAEMQF010000277.1 GCA_022758925.1 Burkholderiales bacterium
GCAGCGAACGAAGTGAGCGAAGTGAGTTATGCGGCGCGACCCCGGACCGAGCAGCACAGTGCAGTCGGAGCGAAGCGGAGACCGCCCCAGCATGAGCCCCCACCGGGTGGTGCCTGCCGCGCCGCGCCGACAGTCGCACGCATAGCGGCCATTCGAGGGCCTGCAACGGGCCGAAAGCGGCCCTTTCTCGGCTCCCGCGCAAATTACGCGTCGTGGGCCGCGCAACGCGCGGCAAAGCAACCGACATGAGCACGCCCAGCGCCGAATCCCAGCTCGCCGAATTCGCCGCAACGCTGTGCCTGTGCGACGTGCCGAGCGCCGTCGTGCGCCGCAGCGAAGAGCTGTTTCTCGACTGGGTCGGCTCCACGCTCGCCGGCAAGGGCGCGCGGCCGGTCGAGACACTGGCGAGCTTCATGCTGAGCCAGGGGCCGGTCGACGGGCCGTCGGAAGTGTTGATTCGCCGCCGGTGCAGCAGCCCGCTGATCGCGGCCACGATCAACGCCGCGGCGTCGCATTTCGCCGAGCAGGACGACGTGCACAACGGCTCCGTGTTTCACCCGGCGGCGGTGGTGTTCCCACCGGCGCTGGCAGTGGCGCAGGCGCTGCGCCGGTCCGGGGCCGAGTTGCTGCTTGCGTCGGTGGTCGGTTATGAAGTCGGCATACGCGTCGGTGAATTCCTCGGCCGCTCCCACTACAAGGTGTTCCACACCACGGGCACCGCCGGCACGCTCGCCGCCGCCGCTGCGGTCGGCAGTTTGCTGCGCCTGGATGCGCTGCAGATGGGCAACGCCTTCGGCTCGGCCGGCACGCAGTCGGCGGGCCTGTGGGAATTTCTGCGCGACGGCGCCGACTCGAAGCAGTTGCACACGGCGCATGCGGCCGGCGCGGGCCTGGGCGCGGCGTACCTCGCGGCCGACGGCTTCAGCGGCGCACGCCGCATCCTCACCGGCGCGCAAGGGTTGGCCGCGGGAATGTCGAGCGACGCTGACCCGGCGCGCCTGACGCACCGCCTGGGCGCGCGCTGGGCCACCGCCGAAACCTCGTTCAAGTTCCACGCTGCGTGTCGCCATACGCATCCCGCTGCCGACGCGCTGCTGCAGGTGATTCAGGAGCACGGCCTGAACGCTGACGACATCGTGCAGGTGACAGCGCGCGTGCACCAGGGCGCGATCGACGTCCTCGGGCCGGTGCGCAACCCGCAAACCGTGCACCAGGCGAAGTTTTCGATGGGCACCGTGCTGGCCATGGCGGCTCTGCACCGGCGCGCGGGCATGGCCGAGTTCGACGCCCACTTCGGCGATGCGCAGGCGCGCGGTTTTTGCGAGCGCGTGCGCATGCTGCTGGATGAGGAAGTCGACGCTGCCTACCCGGCGCGCTGGATCGGCAAGGTGGACGTGCTGCTGCGCGACGGCCGGGTGCTGCACGGCCGCGTCGATGAACCGAAAGGCGACCCCGGCAATACGCTCAGCCGCGCCGAACTCGAAGACAAGGCGATTCGCCTGGCGTTGTATGGCAACGGTGCGAGCGAGCCTGAGATGCGCAGCCTGATCGGCGCGGTCTGGGCCCTCGCCGACGCTGCCGTCGTGCCGCGCCTGCTTGGCGCGCCGGGGCCTTGCGTCAGCACTTCCTTGCCGAGCCCCTGATGCCCAATCCACCTGACGCCAATTCCGCCCGCCCGGAGCCACCTGAACCGGCGGAGACGCCGGACCAGGGCAAGCCGAATCAGGGCATGCAGAAAGGCCTGACCAGCTACGGCGACCAGGACTTCTCGCTGTTCTTGCGCAAGGCCTTCATCAAGGGCGCGGGCTACACCGATGCGGCACTGGGCCGGCCGGTGATCGCGATCACCGACACCGGCAGCGACTACAACCCCTGCCACGGCAACGCGCCGCAACTGATCGACGCGGTGAAGCGCGGCGTGATGCTGGCCGGTGGCCTGCCGATGGTGTTTCCGACGATCTCGATCCACGAGAGCTTTGCCGCGCCGACGAGCATGTTCCTGCGCAACCTGATGGCGATCGACACCGAGGAGATGATTCGCGCGCAGCCGATGGACGCGGTGGTGCTGATCGGTGGCTGCGACAAGACCGTGCCGGCGCAGCTGATGGGCGCGGCTTCCGCGAACCTGCCGGCGATCCAGCTCATCACCGGTTCGATGCTGACCGGCTCGCACCGCGGCGAGCGCGTCGGCGCCTGCACCGATTGCCGGCGCTATTGGGGCAAGTTCCGCGCCGGTGAAATCGACGCGGCGGAAACGGCCGACGTCAACAACCAGTTGGTCGCGAGCGTGGGCACCTGTTCCGTGATGGGCACGGCAAGCACGATGGCGTGCATCGCCGAGGCGCTGGGCATGACGCTGCCCGGTGGCGCTTCGCCGCCCGCCGTCACGGCGGATCGCATCCGCATCGCCGAGTTGACCGGAGCGCAGGCGGTGCAGATGGCGCGCGACAAGCTGCTCATCACCAGCATCCTCACGCCGGCAGCGTTCGAAAACGCGCTGCGCGTGCTGCTCGCGATCGGCGGCTCGACGAATGCCGTTGTGCACCTGGCCGCGATCGCCGGCCGTGTCGGCCTGGACCTCGACCTGCAGGCATTCGACCGCATGGGACGCGAGACGCCGGTGCTGCTCGACCTCAAGCCCACGGGCCAGCATTACATGGAAGATTTCCACGCCTGCGGCGGCATGGCGACGCTGCTGCGCGAACTCAAACCCCTGCTGCGGCTGGAGGCCTTGACCGTCACCGGCCGCACCCTGGGCCAGGAGATGGAGCGCGCCGGCCCGGGTTTCAAGCAAGACGTGGTGCGCTGCATCGAGCACCCGATCTACGCGCAGGGGGGCATTGCGGTGCTGAGCGGCAACTTGGCGCCGGGCGGGGCTCTCATCAAACAGTCGGCTGCCGACCCGCAGCTGATGGAGCATGAAGGGCGCGCCGTCGTCTTCGAGAACCTGCAGGATCTGGCGGCAAGGATCGACGCCGATGACCTGGATGTGACGGCGCAGGATGTGCTGGTGCTGAAGAACATCGGCCCGAAGGGCGCGCCCGGCATGCCCGAGGCCGGTTACCTGCCGATCCCGCGCAAGCTCGCGCGCGCCGGCGTCAAGGACATGGTGCGAATCTCCGACGGCCGCATGAGCGGCACCGCGTTCGGCACGATCGTGTTGCACGTGACGCCGGAATCGGCAGTCGGCGGCGCGCTCGCGTTCGTGCGCAACGGCGACCGGATTCGCCTGAGCGTGGCCAGGCGCGAGATCTCACTGCTCGTGTCCGATAGCGAACTCGCGCGGCGCGCCCTCGAGCATCCGGTGCTCGAACCCAGCGCCGAGCGCGGTTATCGCAAGCTGTTCCTGCAGACGGTGACGCAGGCCGACAAGGGTGTCGACTTCGACTTCATGCGCGCGCCCAAGATCGTGGGCAAGACGCCGCAGCTGCGGTGAGCGTCTCGGATCAGGGACGCGCCGGCAGGCGCGATTCACACGCCCGCGGCTTCGCACCCCGGGGGATGGGCGTCGTGCGCGGCGCAAACCGAAACCGTCAACACCGCATGCAGGCCACAGACCCGCGGCGGCGCCAACCCGTGGCTGAAGCGCGCGCCGGCTATCCGCCGATCACGCCACACGCCAGGCGCGCACCGCCGCCGCCCAAGGCTGCCGGGTGGTCGGCATGGTTGTCACCGCCGACGTGGATCATCAGGGATCGACGTGCGACGTCGGCGAGTTTCAGGCGCGGTGCGAGCACGGGGTAGTTTGCCTTGCCGTCGGCCAGCACCACCAGACCGGGCAGGTCACCCAGGTGTCCGTCGCCCCAGGGTTCGCCGTGGCGATTCGTCTTCTGCGGATCCAGGTGGCCACCCGCGGCGAGCGCGGCCACCGGCGTGCCGTCACGCGGCATCGGCGCGCAGCTCGGGTTCTCATGCACGTGAAAGCCGTGCACGCCCGGCGTCAGATCGCTGAGCTGTGGCGTGAAGACCAGGCCATACGCAGACTCGGCGATGCGCACCGTGCCGATCGGCTTGCCGATGCCGGTGGCGTCGACCGGCGCCAGCGTGACGTTGATCTCCGCTGCTGACAGCCAGGTGGAACAAGACAGCAGCGCCAGCAACGCCAGCGGTGCGGGCCAGGAGGGCAGGTATGGCATCGTCAAGGCTCCAGGATGGATCACGAGGGTTCGAGTATCGGGCAAGCCTGCGCCCCAAAGCAAACCCAACGCGGGCACGACCCAAAGCCCGACCGGCGCCAAAGCCCTGGGCCCAGCGCGGCCCGATTTCAAGGCGCGGCCAGGGCCCAGGCCGCGGCATGGCGCGCATGCAGGCTGGTCGTGTCAAACAGCGGCAATTCGCAATCCTGCGCACTCACCAACAAACAAATCTCGGTGCAGCCCAGGATGATGGCCTGGGCCCCCTGCGCCGCGAGCCCAGCCATGATGCGCCGATATTCGGCGCGCGAGGCGGGCACGATCATGCCCTGGCACAACTCGTCGTAGATGATGCGGTGCACGGTTTCGCGGTCGGCTGCCTGCGGCAGCAGCACCTGCAAGCCGTGGCGCTCGCGCAGGCGCTGCACGTAAAAGTCCTGTTCCATCGTGAAGCGCGTCGCGAGCAGGCCGACGCGCGTGCAACCCGCAAGTTTGAGCGCATGCGCCGTCGGCTCCGCAATGTGCAGCAGCGGGATGCGCACGGCCGCTTCGATGGCCGGCGCCACCTTGTGCATCGTGTTCGTGCACAGCACGATGCACTCGGCGCCGGCGGCCGCCACTGCGCGCGCGGCGTCGGCGAGCAGCGCCCCGGCCGCCCGCCACTGCCCCGAGTGTTGCAGGCGCTCGATGTCATGGAAGTCAACGCTGAAGAGAACCAACTTCGCGCTGTGCAAGCCCCCCAGGCGTGCCTTCACCTCCAGGTTGATCTCGCGGTAGTACGGCACGGTCGATTCCCAACTCATGCCGCCGAGCAGGCCGATGGTTTTCACGCGGTTGTGTGCGGGTCGAGGGGGCGACGCCGTTGCGCAATTCTGCGGCACAACCGAGCCCACGCGCTTGGCCTTCGCCGTCGCCGGGATCCGGCACCTGGGGTCGGGGCGCGGCATGTCTGCGCGGCCAGGACATGACGCGGCGCTGGCGCCGGGCCAGCTGACCCAACGCACGCGAAGTGCTGCGTTGCGTCGCCGCGCCGCGGCACGCGGGCCGCGATGCTCCTCCTCGCGGGCAGGAGCCCGGAGCAGCGTCGCGCCTTGGCAGCGCGCCGCATCACGGCGCGCTCGGGCGCGTCCGACTGCGGTTCCCAGGCTGGCTGCAGTGCGTGGCGCATCGCGTCGCGCCGCACAGGCTGCCGCGCGTTAGCGCCAGCGCAGGCGCTGACGCAGGCGCGCCAACCACCCGTCGGCTTGCGGCACCCTTTTCGTTCGGCGCGGCGTCTTCACAGGAAGGGCAGTGGGCTGCTGCGCCGGTCCAGTGGCGAGCACACCGCACAGCGACAGTGAATTGAGCAACCCGAATACCCTGTGCTGCGCCAGTTGCACGGTGTCGACGATCGTCGCGATGCCCAGCTCGTGCCTCTCGATGACCTTGCACAACTCTGCGCCCTCCGGGTCGCTGCCGATCTCGCCGAAATCGGGCCAGCGCAGCAGCCGGTAAGTCTGCATCGGGTCGAGCCAAGGGGCGAGGCCGGCGTCGCGCCCGAGACGCGCCCCGATGAGCCAGTTCAGCTGATGCAGCGACTCGTCAGCCAGGTTTACGCCGCGCTGGGATGGCCCTTGCTGCGCCGGATCGAGTTCACTGAGCACGCCCACGCCCGAAGCGAGCAATTCCACCAGCTGATCGAGCGGCCGCGTCGTGTAGACGCGCTTTCCGGCGGTGTCGAGCAGTGCCAGCAGTTGCCCGTCGAGAGTGCGTTGCACGCTGATCAGGCCCGCCGGCCGGGCATGGTTCAGCCCGCGCAGCAATTCGGCCGCACGCAGCAGGGCGTGGCCGGATTCGGGCTTGTCTTGCATCGGCGCAGTGTCGCGCCACGCGGTGCGATTCGAACGCGCAAAACTGCCCGGCGCGTGAAAACTGCCTCTATGTTGTGACTTATGCCAGCGCGCGGCCGATGAGTATCTTCTGCACGTCGCTCGTGCCTTCGTAGATCTGGCAGACGCGCACGTCGCGGACGATGCGCTCGACCGGGAAGTCGCTGACATAGCCGTAGCCGCCGAAGGTTTGCAGCGCGGCGCTGCACACGCGCTCGGCCATTTCGCTGGCGAAGAGTTTCGCCATCGCTGCTTCTTTCAGGCACGGCTGGCCCGCGTCCTTCAGGCGCGCGGCGTGATGCAGCAGTTGGCGCGCGGCTTCGATCTGGGTCGCCATCTCAGCCAGGCGAAATTGCACCGCCTGGTGTTCGAAGATCGGTTTCGCGAATGCGACGCGCTCCTTGGAGTAGGCCAGTGCCGCGTCAAATGCGGCGCGCGCCATGCCGATGCTTTGAGCGGCGATGCCGATGCGCCCGCCTTCCAGCCCTGACAGCGCAATCTTCAGGCCCATGCCTTCGTCGGCGAGCAGGTTCGCCTGCGGGATGCGACAGTTGTCAAAGCGGATCTGCGCCGTGTCGCTGCTGTGCTGGCCGAGTTTGTGTTCCAGTCGCGCCACCTGGTAACCGGGAGCGTCGGTCGGAACGATGAAGGCGCTGATGCCGCGCTTGCCCGCGCTCTTGTCGCTGTCCTTGGCTGCGGTGCGTGCCATGACGATCGCGACGTTCGCATTCTTGCCGCTCGTGACGAACTGCTTGACGCCATTGAGCAGGTACTCGTCGCCGCGTTTCACGGCGCTCGTCGTCACGGCGTCGGCCTGCGAGCCGGCATGCGGTTCGGTGAGGCAAAACGCGCCGAGCAGGTCGCCGCGCGCCAGCGGCATCAGCCATTGCTCCTTTTGCGCGGCGCTGCCCCATGCCATCAGGATCGAACACACCGGGCAGTTGTTGACGCTGACGATGGTCGAGGTGCCGCCGTCGCCGGCGGCGATTTCCTCCAGGATCACGGCCAACGCCAGGTAGTCCAGCCCCGCACCGTCCCATTCGTTGGGCACCGCCACGCCGTAGCAGCCCAGTGCTGCCAGGCCTTTCAGCTCGGCGGCGGGGAAGTGGTGTTCCCGGTCCCAGCGCGCCGCGTTCGGCGATATCTTGTCCTGCACGTAGGCGCGCACGGTGTCTTGCACGGCGCGATGGTCTTCGCTGAGTGGCATTCGGGCTCCTTCGACGCGGGGCGCAACGATGCTGTCAATGTTCCAGCGCGTAGAGCTTCATGCGGGCCACGTCTTCTTCGTAGGCAATGGCCATCAGCACCTTCGTACCGCGTGCGGCGCGAACCAGGTTGTACGCGGTACGGAACGCCTGCAGCAGGCTGCCGTCCTTGCGCCACAAATGCCAGGCCACATTCACGAACGCGTGGTTCGCTCCGAGTTGAACATGCTGCTCGAAAGCAAACTCGGCGCGGCTGAAATTGTTCAGCCGGTACACGTCGCACAGCGCTCGCATGTTCCTGCGCATCGGCGGATCTTCGACCCACAGCGTGAGCGCGGCGATTCCGCCGTCACTTGCGCTGTCGGTAATGCAGCTCGGCGTGTGCCACAGATCGGCCACGGCATCGGCGTCGAGGGCGTTGAAGGCGGCGCGGTAGCGCTCGAAAAACGCATGAGTTTCCTGCAAGTCCATTGTGATTGCGCTTTCAGTTGCGTTGTGCCAGCGCCAGGCGCGCGGCGAGTGTGGCAAAAATGACGGCCCCGCCTGCGTGCAAGCCGCGCACCATGGCGTTCGGCGCGGCCCAGCGCCGCAGCGGTGCGACGCAGACAACGAACAGCAACAGGAACAAGCTGCCTTGCATGACGAACCAGGCACCGAGGAACAGGAATGCAACTTCCTTGTTCGGCGCGTCGGCGCCGATGAACTGCGGCAACAGCGCGAGGAAGAACAGCGCCACCTTGGGATTCAACGCATTTGTCAGCAGGCCTTGGCGGAAGACGGCACGCAGCGCCTGCGAATCGGGGTGCGCGGCCAGGCACGGCGATGTTTTGCGCTCGCGGCCGGGCACCAAAGTTCCGCTCGCGCCGGGCACCAAGGTGTCGCTCGCACCGGGCAGCGCCGACGGGTTCGGCGAAGGCACTGCCGCGCCGTGCCAGGCGCTGCGCGCCATTCCCCAGGCGAGCCACAGCAAATACAGCGCACCTGCCCATTTGACGAGGTTGAACGCCGCGCTCGACGCTGCCAGCAAGGCCGCCAGGCCGAACGCCGCGGCGAGCGTGTGCAGCACGCAGCCCACGCCAATTCCCAGCGCCGCCGCCGCGCCGCCGCGCACTCCCCACTGCAATGTGCGCGTCAGCGTGAACACCAGGTCCACGCCCGGTGTTGCGTTGAGCACGAGCACGGTGAGAGCGAACAACCAGAGGTCTTGCGTGCCGAACATGGTGGGTCACCTTGCCGCTGCGAGATCCGGCATCAGGCGCAGTGACAGGACGGGCACGCTGGCGTCGGGCCCGCGGCCTGCAGCGCTGCGATACGGCGGCGAATGATCCCACCGCCGTACATGGAGCTTGCCTCGGGCGGCGCAGGAAAGCGATGCGTCACAACAATTCCAGCGCCATCGCCGTCGCCTCGCCGCCACCAATGCACAGCGCCGCGACACCGCGCTTCTTGCCGTGCTTGCGCAATGCGCCCAGCAGCGTGACGACGATGCGCGCGCCGCTTGCGCCGATCGGGTGGCCGAGGGCGCAGGCGCCGCCGTGCACGTTCACGATCTCGGCCGAAAGCTTGAACTCGGCCATCGCCGCCATCGTCACCGCGGCGAAGGCTTCATTCACTTCCCACAGGTCGACGTTGTGCGCCGCCCAGCCGGTCTTCTTCAGCAGCTTGTCGATGGCACCCACCGGCGCCGTGGTGAACCAGTTCGGCGCCTGCGCGTGCACGCTGTGGCCGACGATTCGGGCGAGCGGCTTGCAGCCGAGCCGGGCGGCGGTCGACTCGCGCATCAGCACCAGCGCTGCGGCGCCGTCGGAGATGCTCGACGCATTCGCGGCGGTGATCGTGCCGTCTTTCTTGAACGCGGGTTTGAGGGTGGGGATCTTGTCGAGCCTGGCCTTGAAAGGCTGCTCGTCGAACTTGATGATCGTCTCGCCGGCCTTGCCCGGCAGCGCCACGGGCGCGATTTCCCAGTCGAACCAGCCGTCTTCATTTGCGCGTCTGCTGCGCTGCGTGGAGCGGATCGCAAACTCGTCTTGCGCCTCGCGCGTGAACTTGTACTTCGCGACGCAGTCTTCGGCGAACACGCCCATCGCCTTGCCGCGCTCGTACGCGTCTTCCAGGCCGTCGAGCGCCATGTGGTCCAACATCTGCGCGGCGCCGTAACGCACGCCCTTTCGCGCCTGCATCAGGTGCGGCGCATTCGTCATGCTCTCCATGCCGCCGGCGACCAGCACATCGGCCGACTCGCTGCGCAGCATGTCGTGGGCAAACATCATGGCGCGCATCCCGGAACCGCACATCTTGGACAGTGTCACCGCGCCGGCCGACTGCGGCAAGCCCGCGCCGAGCACGGCCTGGCGCGCCGGGGCCTGGCCCTGGCCGGCCATCAGGCAGTTGCCCATCAACACTTCATCCACGGCGTCGCCGGTGATGCCGGCGCGTTGCACGGCGGCCTTGATCGCCACCGCGCCGAGCTGGTGCGCCGCGAGCGAAGAAAAGTCGCCAAGCAGGCCGCCGATGGGTGTGCGTGCTGCGGAAACGATGACGATGGATTCAGCCATGATCGGGCTCCTTCTCGGTGGGTCAGAATCAAATCATGCCTTGCGGGCGCTCTTCCTGCGCGATTTTGCGAATGTGCGACTGAAACGCCGGGTCTTCGCCGCGCAGCATGGCAGGCAGGGCGTTGAAGAAGTCGTCGCGCCGACACCATTCGCGCATGGAGTCGTCCCACGAGTTCCAGCGCCGCGCTTCGGTGTCGCTCATGTCGGGCTTGTAGGCGACCAGGTAGGCGCGCTCGAAGAGCGAGATCAGCATGTCGAAGATGATGAGCATGCGTTCGTGCTGCTGCGGCCCGCCTCACACCGACCCCAGCCGCGCGACGCGGGCGCTGCGCCACGCGCCGGATTCGCTGACGTCGGCGATCGCCTTCGCCTGGCCTTGCGCCGGCTCGAACTCCGGGTCCGGCAGGTCGGCGTGCGTCCTGCCGCGTGCCCGGCGCTGCACGCCAAAACGCTTGTGCGCCTCGTACGGGAACACGTCGTGCACGTAACCCGCGAGAATGCGCTCCTTGTGCCCCTGCCAGAAGCCGGCGTCGAGCAGGTCGGCGTGGTGCTTCATGAAGACTTCGCGCACCGCCGGATTGCCGAGCAAAAAAGGCGCGAAGGTTTCGGGGAATACGTCTTTCGGGCCCACGGTGTACCAGACTTCGCCCGACATTTCTTCTTCTTCGTTGCGCGGTGTGGGCACTTTGCGGAAGGTGCAGTCGGTCAGGTACTCGATTTCGTCGTAGTCGTAGAACACCACCTTGCCGTGGCGCGTGACGCCGAAATTCTTCCACAACATGTCGCCGGGGAAGATGTTGGCGCGCACCAGATCCTTGATGGCGTTGCCGTACTCGACCACCGCGTGTTCAATCTGCCGCGGCGATGCTTCCTGCAGATAGATGTTCAACGGAATCATGCGCCGCTCGATGTAGAGATGGCGGATCACGAGCGTCTGGTTGTCTTCTTCGACCAGGCTCGGGCAAAAGTGCTTCAGCTCGGCGATCAGTTCGTCTTCAAAGCGCTCGCGCGGAAATCCGACGTTGCTGTACTCGAGCGTGTCCGCCATGCGCCCGACCCGGTCGTGCTGCTTCACGAGCAGGTATTTCGATTTGATGATCTCGCGCGTCGTTTCCTTTTGCGGCGGGTAGAAGTCTTTGATGACCTTGAACACGTAGGGAAAGCTCGGCAGGTCGAACACCAGCATCACCATGCCCTTGATGCCGGGGGCGATGCGGAAGCGGTCGGTCGAATGGCGCAGGTGCGCGAGAAAGTCGCGGTAGAACAGATTCTTGCCCTGCTTTTGCAGGCCGATCGCGCTGTAGATTTCGCTGCGCGGCTTGCGCGGCATCAACGAACGCAGGAAATGCACGTAAGCGGAGGGCACCTCCATGTTCACCATGAAGTAGGCGCGGGCGAAGCTGAACACGAGCAACAGGTCGTCTTCGCCGAACAGGGCGGCGTCGATCGCGAGTCGCCCCTCGGCTGACGACGCCGCGTCGCCCTGGGCGTCGCCGGCGCAGGCGGAGCCAGCCGCATTCGCGCTGACCGGCGACGACTGGACATGGAGCACGGGCAAGGCAAATGGCACTTCGTCGAAACCGTTGATGATCTTGCCGACGATGTAGGCACCCTTGTTGCGGAAGAACATCGACGACAGCACCTGGATCTGGAAGTTGGTGCGCGTGCGGAAGTCACCCAGCTGCGTTGCCACCGCATTCATCACATGGTCGATATCGCGGCCCAGGTCCTCGAACGGGCACTGCAACTGGAAATGGCCGATGATTTGCAGCCAGGTGTCGCGCAGCGTGTCATGCGTCGCGTCTTTGGTCGGGTAGTAGGCGCGGTAGGTTGGAAGCGACGCGGGCTCGTCGTTTTCGATGTACTCCGTCGACACTGCCGGACGCACGAAGATGAAATCGTTGTGGAAATAGCTGCGGTGCAAGATCTTCGTCGTCACCGAATTGAAGAACGTTTCGGCAAGTTCGGGCTGCGATGAGTTCGTGAGCAGGCCGATGTAGTGCAGCTTGACCTGCTGCCAGACGTCCTTGGGCAGGGTGGAGGCCCGGAATTCGCGCTGCAGTCGCTCTGCGGCTTCGTCGACACGCTTGTCGTAAAACTCGATGCGCTCGCGCTGGGCGCGCTGCTGGCCGTGCCAGTCAGCCATTTCGAAACGGCGCTGCGCTCCCGCGCTGACTTCGCGAAACAGGGTGTAGTGGCGGTTGAAGCCGTCGAGCATCGCCTGCGCGATCTCGAAGCCGCGCGCGTCGGTCAGGCGTTGCGGGAACAGCGCGCGTTCGTTCAAGGCCGGCCACCTTTGCGGGTCGCGTCATGGCGCGTCTTCAGTGCCCCGAGCGCCAGGCCGTAGGCGGCAGCCACCTCCGCCGCATTCGTCACGGTCAGGCGCAGGTCCTGCAGCAGGCCGTCGTGCAGGCCGTAGACCCAGCCGTGCACCACCACCGCCTGGCCGCGCTCCCAGGCGTCCTGGACCACGGTTGTTTCGCAGACGTTGAGGGCCTGCTCGAGCACGTTGAGCTCGCACAGCGCGTTCAGACGCTGGGTTTCGTCGTCCATGCCGTCGAGAAAGGTGCGGTGCTTGTTGCGCACGTCCTGCACGTGGCGCAGCCAGTTGTCGGCCAGGCCGATGCGGCGATTTTGCAGCGCCGCCGTGACACCGCCGCAGCCGTAATGGCCGACGACGATGATGTGGCGCACCTGCAGCTGGTCGATCGCAAACTGCATCACCGACAGCGCATTCAAGTCGGAATGCACGACAACGTTGGCGACGTTGCGGTGCACGAACACATCGCCCGGCAGCAGGCCGAGGATCTCGTTCGCCGGCACGCGGCTGTCGGCGCAGCCTATCCACAGGTATTGCGGCGCCTGTTGCTGCAGCAGGCTGGTAAAGAAGCCCGGCGTGCGGCGCTCGGTCTCGGCCGCCCAGCGGCGGTTGCTTTCAAACAGTTCGGCAAGGTGGGTCGTCATGCTGCGCCCTGCGCCTGCGCAACAGGGTGGCGGTGAGGATCAAGGCGTCTCGGGGTCATGTCGGTCAAGGGCAGGCTCACATTGTCTCGGCAAACAACTCGCGGCCGATCAGCATGCGCCGGATCTCGCTCGTGCCGGCGCCGATTTCGTACAACTTCGCGTCGCGCCACAAGCGCCCGAGCGGGTAGTCGTTGATGTAGCCGTTGCCGCCGAAGACCTGGATCCCTTCACCCGCCATCCAGGTCGCTTTTTCGGCGCACCACAGGATCACGCTGGCGCAGTCCTTGCGCACCTGGCGCACATGCTGCGGCCCGAGCAGGTCGAGGTTCTTGCCCACGGTGTAGCAAAACGCGCGCGCCGCCTGCAGCACCGTGTACATGTCGGCGACCTTGCCCTGGATCAACTGGAATTCGCCGATGCTCTGGCCGAACTGCTTGCGCTCGTGGGTGTAAGGGATGACGTTGTCGAGCACCGCCTGCATGATGCCGATCGGCCCGGCGGCGAGCACGGCGCGCTCGTAGTCCAGCCCGCTCATCAACACCTTCGCGCCACTGCCCACGCCGCCCAGCACGTTGTGCGCCGGCACCTCCACGTCCTTGAACACCAGTTCTCCGGTGGGGCTGCCGCGCATGCCGAGTTTGTCGAGCTTTTGCGCGATTGAAAAGCCGCGCATGCCCCTTTCGATCAGGAACGCCGTGACGCCGCGCGCGCCCATCTGCGGGTCGGTCTTCGCGTAGACCACGAGCGTGTCGGCGTCGGGGCCGTTCGTGATCCACATCTTGTGGCCGTTGAGCAGGTAGAAGCCACCTTTGTCTTCGGCGCGAAGTTTCATGCCGATCACGTCCGACCCGGCCCCGGCTTCGCTCATCGCGAGCGCGCCGACATGTTCGCCGCTGATGAGTTTGGGCAGGTACTTCGTCTTCTGCGCCTCGGTCCCATTGCGGTTGATCTGGTTCACGCACAGGTTGCTGTGGGCGCCGTACGACAGCCCCACCGCGGCGCTGGCGCGGCTGATTTCTTCGAGTGCAACCATGTGCGCCAGGTAGCCCATGCCGGCGCCGCCGTAAGTCTCGGGCACGGTGATGCCGAGCACGCCCAGGTCGCCCATCTTGCGCCACAGGTCCATCGGGAACTCGTCGGCGCGGTCGATCTGCGCGGCGCGCGGTGCGATCTCGGTGCTGGCAAAGGCGTGCACCGCATCGCGCAGCGCGTCGACGTCTTCGCCGAGTTGGTGGTTCAGGCCGGGCAGGTTCATGCTGTCGTCTCCGAGTGTGCGGGTCAAAGCTTCAGGGCGTCGCGGCCTGGCGCGCAAACGAGGCGAGCGTGCGCTGGGCGTACCGGGCTTCGCAGGCTTGCATGGCGCTCAACCCGAACCGCGGCGCGCGCCGGTGCCGAGCAGCCGCTGCGCTTCTTTCTCGTGCGCGCGGACTTCGTCGAGCGTCGCGTTCAGGTCAGCCATTTGCTGTTCGAGCTGGCCGCGGTGCGCCGCAAGCACCCGCAGAAACTTCTTCAGCTGCGCCTGCGTGTCGCGCGGCGACTCGTACATGTCGACCAGGTCCTTCACCTCGGCCAGGGTCAGGCCGAGGCGCTTGCCGCGCAGCGTGAGTTTGAGCCGGGTGCGGTCGCGTGCCGTGTAGACCCGGTTGCGGCCGCTGCGCTGCGGCTCGAGCAGGCCGCAGTCTTCGTAGAAGCGGATCGCGCGCGTCGTCAGGTCGAACTCGCGTGCCAATTCGCCGATTTTGAACGTGGCGCTGCGCGGGGTCGAAGCGGTCGCGTGGCCGGCGGCGGCGGGCATGAGGCAGGTGCGTGATGCGAGTTGACGTATACGTCAAGTGTAGCGGCCGGCGTCGGTGCAGCGCATGCTGCGCGGGCGCTTTCGCGACCCGACGTTCAGTCGAGATCGGCCCGAAGCACCGAGCGCGGGCCGCGTCCGGCGCGGTTCGAGTCGGGTGCCGCCGCAGATGTCGCCGAGCAACTGCGTGCCGGGCAGGTGGCGAGTGCGGACGCGCACCGCGTTACCTGCATTGGTGACCCCGCAGTGCACGCCGCGCGCGAGCTGTGCAACGAGCCGGTGATTGGCGTCGCCGAAGCCGCATGCCACGCCGCCGCGGTGCTCGCGACCGGCTTTTCTGTCGTGACAACGCTGACACGGAGCCGCGTCATTGCCGAACACCTGCTCGTGCAATACAGCTTTGAGCGGCACTGCCGTGGCATTTACCAGACCGAGATCGCGGTGCGCGAATTCAACGACTCGAAGAGCAACGCCTTTGCCCGCATTCTCGAATGCGCTCAAGCAGCGCCGACGCGCGACGGAGCGGCGCCATCGTGCTCGGCTGCGCCGGCATGGCCGACATCTTCCGCTCGCTGCAACAGCGCCTGGGCGTGCCGCTGATTGACAATGTGGCAGCCGCTGTCAAGCCGGCGGAAGCGCTGGCTAGGCTGGGGCTGGGAACCAGCAAGCGTGACGACGATGCGGCGCCGCTGCGCAAAGCCTACGCCGGGTTGCCTGCGCCGTATTCGCCAAAGTGAATACGAGGGCCTGCCCGAGCAAGTAAACTGCATGGTGCTCGGTTCAGCCGGATAAGGAAACTGCCGTGGCCCGAACCCTTCACACCGACCTTTACGACGAACCTGCCTATCGCGCAGGCGAAGCCGCCCGCATGCTGGCGCTTCCCGCGGCTACGGTGAAGGCATGGTGCTTTGGCCACGACTACCTGCAAAGCGACGGCACGCCTAAGCGATTCAAGGCGGTCGTCACACCAGCCGACGCCAAGGACCGGTTGCTGTCGTTCAACAATTTGTGCGAACTTCATATGCTGGCGGCAATCCGCCGCCACTATCGCGTGTCGATGCCCTCGGTACGTACCAGTCTGAGCTACGTTCGCAAGGTGCTGCAAACGCCGCGCCCGCTGCTCGCGGGCGAATTCTTGACCAACGGTGTCCACCTCTTCATCGGACGCGCTGGCGCGGTGCTCAACACGAGCCGCGAGGGGCAGGCTGCGCTGAGTCCCGACTTTCAACGCGAGCTGCAACGCGTCGAACGTGACAAGCATGGATCGCCTATTCGCCTCTTCCCAGCAACACGCGCCCTTGCGGCCGCCTTGGATTCGCCGCGATCAGTGGTGGTAGACCCGAAGCTGGGCTTCGGCCGCCCGGTGCTGGCGCGTGCCGGTGTCACCACCGAGGTCATTCAGGATCGTTTTCTTGCCGGCGATTCGCCCCGCGAGATGGCGCAGGACTACGCCGTCGATGAATCGGACATCTGGGAAGCGCTTCGCTTCGAGCAGCGGCTCGCCGCCTGAGCCGCGGCCCCTGTTCATTGACCGCTGTGCCTGGAGCGCGGCGCTCGGAAAAGCCCTGACACAGGCCGGCATAGCGTTCGTCCCTCATCACGAGCATTTCCGCCACGACACGCCAGACGAAGATTGGCTGGCGGCTGCAGCCGACAAGCGCTGGCTGGTGGTCACGCGCGACCAGCGCATTCGCTACAAGGCAAACGAACTGGCGGCGATGCGCGGTGCACGCCTGCATGTGTTCGTGTTCACGCAGGGCGGTCTGACCGGCGCGCAAACCGGTGACATCCTCGTCCGATGCCACGCTGCCATCCTGCGGCAAGCTGTCGCGGTTGCACCCCCTGCGTTCTTTTCGCTCACGCGCAGCGGCGAAGTCAAACGATTGGGCGTGCGGGCTTGACAGATTCCCGGCGCGCCCGCTTGCCGGGCTCGGCCGGCAGCAGTGACCTGCAGCGCCGGTACAGCTCGAACAGAAGCGCCACGCGCTCGGCGCCGGTCTTGGCTTGATCTCGTTCCAGCTCAGCGGCATGCGGTGCAGCCCTGGAATGCCGGGTTCAGTCGAACACCGGCAACACGTCGTCCTTCAGCGTGCCACGCGCGCGCTCGTAGTCGGGCAACACGGAGCGAACCACATTCCAGAAGCGCGGGCTGTGGTTCATTTCGCGCAGGTGCGCAAGTTCGTGGGTGACGACGTAGTCGATGATGGGCAGCGCGAAGTGGACGAGGCGCCAGTTCAGGCGGATCGAGCCGTCGGCGTTGGCGCTGCCCCAGCGCGTTTGTGCCGTTGACAGCGTCAGGCGCTTATAGCGCACGTTCAGTTGCGCCGCGAAGTGCTGGCAGCGCTCGGCGAAGATGCGCCGCGCCTGGCGTTGCAACCAGGATTGCACCGCGTCGCGGATCTGCGCGGGCGTGGCACTTTCGGGCAGACTCACGTGCAGCGTCAGGCGCGGCACGCCGGCGAGTTGGCCCTGGACAGCGCTCGCATCGCTGTTCAATATCGCCCCTGTGCTGCGCGTGTCGAGCACCACGATCACATCTTCGCCGAGAAATGGAATGAGCGTACCGTCGCGCCAGTCGACCTTGGCTTCTTGCAGGCGCCGCGCGCGCACCTGTTGTTCCTGGAGCTTGCGCAGGATCCATGCGGCTTTTTCCTGCAACGCGGCTTCGATGTCGCCGATTCCGACCCAGCGCGGCGCGTTCACGCTCAGGCCTTCGGCGCCAACGATGAAGCCGATGCTGCGGCGCCGCGCGCGCTTCAGCGCATAGCTGACGAGGTGCTGCTGCAGGCGGATTTCGCGGTCTGCCTGGGGATGCCGAAACACGGCAGGGACCAGGCCGACCCGGCCTGGCGGTCGCGCTTCGATCTCCGGCGTGGCAGGGCATTCGCTTGGCGCGATCGTGGCGTCGCCGGCATCGAGTGCGGGCGCTGCGCTCGGGTTCGCGTCGAACAGCGAGAGCTGGCGTTGATCGGCGGCAGGGCTGAAGCGGCGCATGCGGGGCTGGCCTGGGCCTCAGGCGCGCGCCGGTCCGGGGGCGTAGGCCTGCGGGTCGAGGCGCCGCATCTCGGCTTCGATCCAGCGCTCCACTTCGCGCATCAATTCGTCGGGGTCACGCCCGACGCTCGGGATCGGCCTGCCGATCGAGACATCGATGATGCCCGGGCGCAGCGTGAATGTCTTGCGCGGCCAACAGCGTGCCGAGGTCACGGCGATCGGCAGCACCGGCACGCCGGTGGTCACGGCCAGGCGCGTGCCGCCGCTCTTGTAGACGCCCTGGCTGCCGCGCGGCGTGCGTGTGCCTTCCGGAAACATGATGACCCAGTGGCCATTGGCCATCAGCTTGCGGCCCTGCTCGGCAACTTTGGCCCACGCCTCCGAGCGTTTGCTGCGGTCGATGTGGATCATGTCCATGCGTGCCATCGCCCAGCCAAAGAACGGGATGTAGAGCAACTCGCGCTTGAACACGTAGGCGAGCGGCCGCGGCATCAAACCGGGAAAGGCGAAGGTCTCCCAGGTCGATTGGTGTTTGGGCAGCAGCACCAAGGGCCCGTCGGGCAGGTTCTCCATGCCGAGCAGCCGTGCCTGAACGCCGCAGATGACTTTCGCGCCCCAGATCGCGCTGCGCAGCCAGCCCACGCACATGCTGTAGATGACCGGGCCACGCACCACGATCGAGACCAGCACCACCGCGAGCGCCCAGGGCACGACGCTGAGCCCAAGAAACAGGACGAACAGCGCTGAGCGCGCCCCGTACCAAAGCGCCCGCATCACGGCGGCCCCCCGTACTCGGTTTGGCCGTACAAGGAATCGTTGCTGTCGTTCGCACCATGCTCGAGGCGGTCGCGGCGCACCAGCGCTTCGGCAAACGTCGCCAGATCGGCGTGCACCTGCATCTCCGGAATCAATTCGCGCATCTGTGCCAGTTGCACCGAGCTCAGCATGGCGCTCCTGCCGGTGCGCACCAGATGCAACGGGCAGCCCAGCGCCTGGCCCGCCTGCAGGTCGCGCAGCGAGTCGCCCACCACGGGCACATCCTCCAGGTGCACTCCGTAGCGCAGCCCGATCGATTCGATCAGTCCGGGCAGGGGCTTGCGGCAATCGCAGGCATCGTCGGGCGTGTGCGGGCAGAAGAACACGGCGTCGATGCGCCCGCCCAGGTACGCCAGCTGTTTGTTCATCTTCAAGTGCATTGCGTTCAGCGCCGCCACGTCGAACAGGCCGCGCCCGAGGCCCGACTGATTGGTCGCGATCACGGTGTGCCAACCGGCATGGTTGAGGCGCGCGATCGCTTCCAGCGAGCCGGGAATGGGCACCCATTCATCGGCCGACTTGACGAAGTCGTCGCGATCTTCGTTGATCGTGCCGTCGCGGTCGAGAATGATGAGCTTCATGGTGCCGAGGAGGTCGCGAGTTTGGACAGGTCAGCAACACGGTTCATGGCATTGTGCAACTGCCGCAGCAGCCCGAATCGGTTTGCGCGCAGCTGTGGATCTTCGGTGTTGACCATCACCGATTCGAAGAATGCATCGACGCTCGCTTTGAGCGACGCCAGGTTTTGCAGCGATTCGGTGTAGTCACCGCGCTCGAAAGCCGCATCGGCGGCGCGCCCGACCTGCGCCAGCATTCGCGCCAGTGCGGCCTCGGCGGGCATTTTGAACAGCCCGGGGTCAACCTTCGGCTCGGCCTGGCCTTCGGCCTTGCTCAGGATGTTGGCGATGCGTTTGTTCGCTGCCGCGAGCGATGCCGCCTGTGGCAGCAACGCGAAGCTGCGCACCGCCGCCAACCGATCCACGATGTCGGACAAGACGTCGGGTCGCAACGAGAGCACAGAGTCTGTCTGGTCGGCGGAATTGCCCTGGTCGCGCAGCGACACGCGCAGGCGCTCGTAGAGGAAGTCCGCGAGCAGGACCCCGGCGCCAGAACCCGGCGCGAACTGCGGAAATTGCGCGGACGCGTCCGCGATCAGCCGCCGCAGCGACAGCGGCAAACGCCGTTCAATCAACATCCGAATCACGCCCAGGCCATGGCGGCGCAGCGCAAACGGATCTTTGTCGCCGCTCGGCAACTGGCCGATGCCGAACAGACCGACCAGGATCTCCAGCTTGTCGGCCAGGGCGACGGCCAGGCCCGTCGCATTGCGCGGCAGGGTGTCGCCTGCAAACCGCGGTTTGTAGTGGTCTTCGATCGCGAACGCCACTTCCTCGCTCAGGCCGTCATGGCGCGCGTAGTAGCCGCCCATCGTGCCTTGCAGTTCGGGGAACTCGCCGACCATGTCGGTCAACAAGTCGGCCTTGGCGAGCAGCGCCGCGTGCTCGGCACTTTGCACCAGCGCCGCGCCACCCATCTGCATTGCGATGTCGCGGGCGATCGCGCGCACGCGTCGGACCCGATCGCCCAGGCTCCCGAGCTGGTGGTGATAGACGACCTGGTCCAGGCCTGCCACGCGCGATTCGAGGCTGCGTTTGCGATCCTTGTCGAAGAAGAATTTCGCGTCGGCCAGGCGCGGCCGCACGACGCGCTGGTTGCCGGCGACGACGTGGCTCATGTCTGCGGCGTTGATATTGCTGACGACGAGAAACTTGTTCGTCAGCCGGCCCGCCGCATCGAGCAGCGGAAAGTACTTCTGGTTCGCCTTCATCGTCAGGACCAGGCATTCCTGCGGCACCTCGAGGAACTGGCGCTCGAATTCGCACAAGACGACGTTGGGCCGCTCCACGAGCGCCGTGACTTCGTCGAGCAGCGCTGCGTCCTCGATCGGGCTCAGGCCCTGCCTGGCGGCGGCGGCGTGCAGCTGGCGGCTGATCTCGCCATGGCGCGCGGCGAAACTCGCGATCACCGCGCCTTGCTCGTGGAGCTGGCGCGCATAGTGGTCGGCATCGATCAGCATCACCGGGCTCATCGCCGCTTCAAAGCGATGGCCTTCGGTTTGGCGACCGGCTTGCAAGCCCAGCGCAGTGACCGGCACCACCTCGGCACCATGCAGCGCCACCAGGGCATGCGCCGGGCGCACGAATTGCGTGGTGCTCCAGCCGTCGGCAAGCTGGTACTGCATCAATTTGGGAATCGGCAATTTGACCAAGGCCGAGTCGAGCGCGGCCTGCAGGCCCGCAGCCAGCGTCGCGCCCCTCACGGCAGAGTTCAGGAACAGCACTTCAGCCTTGCCCTCGACCTGGCGCCGCAGCTGCGGCAGCACCGACCCATTGACGCCCAGGCCGTGAAGCTTCTTCAGCAGCGCCGGCGTGGCCTGGCCGGCGGCGTCGAGGCCCACGTTCACCGGCATCAGCTTGTGCCAGCGCTGCGTGTCTGCGCCTGAACCGCGCACCGCGCTGATGTGCACCGCAAGTCGGCGCGGCGTGGCATAAGGTGTCACCGCGGAGTGATCCGTCAACAGGCCCTGGCCGCGCAAGGAGTCGGCGATCCCGGCGGCAAATGCCAGGCCCAGCGCCTTCAGCGCCTTCGGCGGCAGCTCCTCGACCAGCAGCTCGACAAGCAGGCTCCGGGCGCTGCTCATGTGGAGATCGCGGGCGCACTCAGCGCCATGCGCGGCGCGAGTTTGGCCAGCGCCTCGTTCGCCCATTCGCGCGGCGCCATCGGGAACCCCAGGCGTGCCCGGCTCTCGAGATAACTCTGCGCCACACTTTTCGAGACGTTGCGGATGCGGCCGATGTAGGCGGCGCGTTCCGTGACGCTGATCGCGCCGCGCGCGTCGAGCAGGTTGAAGCTGTGCGCCGCCTTGAGCAATTGCTCGTAGGCGGGCAGCGCGAGTTGCAGTTCCATCAAGTGCTTTGCCTGGCGCTCGTGGGCGGCAAATGCGGTGAGCAGGAAATCGACATCGCTGTGTTCAAAGTTGTAGCTGCTTTGTTCGACTTCGTTCTGGTGGTACACGTCGCGGTAGAGCAGCCGGCCCCCGGCACCGGCGCTGGGCACCAGCCCATCCGCGCCGGGGCGCGAGTCGGCGTGGGCGCGGCCCGGCGCCGCCTCCAGGCCTTCGGTCCAGCACAGGTCATAGATGTTGTCGACGGCCTGCAGATACATCGCCAGGCGTTCCAGGCCGTAAGTGATTTCGCCGGTGATGGGCTTGCAGTCGATACCGCCCACTTGCTGGAAATAGGTGAACTGGGTCACTTCCATGCCGTTCAACCAGACTTCCCAGCCCAAGCCCCAGCAGCCGAGCGTCGGGTTCTCCCAATCGTCTTCGACGAAGCGGATGTCGTTCGCGCGCAGATCGAACCCCAGCGCTTCGAGCGAGCCGAGGTAGAGCTCGAGGATGTCCGGCGGCGCTGGTTTCAACACCACCTGGTACTGGTAGTAATGCTGCAGGCGGTTCGGGTTGTCGCCGTAACGGCCGTCCTTCGGGCGGCGGCTCGGCTGCACGTAAGCCGCGCGCCAGGGTTCGGGGCCGAGCGCGCGCAGAAACGTCGCCGTATGGCTGGTGCCGGCGCCGACTTCCATGTCGTAGGGCTGCAGCAGCGCGCAGCCCTGCTGCGACCAATAGGACTGGAGGGCGAGGATGATTTGCTGGAACGTCAGCATCGACAGGGGTCAGGCGTAAACCCCTGATTCTAGAGGGCGGCTTTCTCGCTAGGCTAGGCGCATGACGGCCCAACAACTGGTTCTGAGCGCGGTGCTGGCAACGATGGTGTTCTCGGTCGCGCTCGAACTGCGTCTCGTCGATTTCACGCGCGTCGCGCAGAAGCCGCGGGCCGTGGTCTGCGGCCTGATCCCGCAATTCATCCTGTTGCCGGGGGCGACCTGGCTCGCCACGCTCTGGCTCGATCTGCCGCCGAACACGGAAGCGGCGATGCTGCTCGTCGCCGCGTGCCCGGGCGGCTCGCTGTCGAACGTGGTGACGCACTTCGGGCGCGGCAACACGGCGCTTTCGGTCAGCATCTCGGCCGTGGCCAGCGTCATGGCACTGTTCCTCACGCCGTTCAATTTCACCTGGATGATCGCCTCCAACCCGGCCACCGCAAGCTGGTTGCGCGAACTCGCGATCGACCCTCTGGCGATTCTGTGGAGTCTGCTCGCACTGCTGGCGCTGCCGATGGCGTTGGGCCTGTTCGTGGCCCACCGTCTGCCCGGCGCCACCGAGCGCATGCGCAAACCGCTGGCGCGCTTCAGCCTCTTCGCGCTGCTCGCTTTCATCGCGATCGGGCTGGTGCGCGAACGCCATCTGCTGACGGCGCAAATCATGCCGCAATTGCTCATTGTCGTGTTGCACAACGGCGCCGGCTTGTTGCTCGGCTGGGGCTGCGCGCTGCTGTTTCGGGTCGATGCGTGGGATGCGCGCGCCGTGATCATCGAAGGCGGCATGCAGAACTCCGGGCTGGCGCTGGGCATCATCGCGGTCCAGTTCAATGCCGATCTGGGCATGGTGATCATCGCCAGCCTGTGGGGCATCTGGCATATCGTCTCGGGCATGACCCTGGCCGTATCCTGGAGGCGCATCGATGCTCGACACCGTGATTGAGGGCGGAACCGTCATCGACGGCAGCGGTGCCGCGCCGTTCAGCGCCGATGTCGGCCTGCGCGACGGGCGCATCGTCGAAATTGGCCGCATCACGTCGGCGGCGCGTGAGCGCATCGCGGCGCAGGGTGCCTGGGTGACACCGGGCTTCATCGACATCCATACGCACTACGACGGCCAGGCGAGTTGGGATGAGACCTTTTCACCGAGCATCTACCACGGCGTGACGACGCTCGTGATGGGCAACTGCGGCGTCGGCTTCGCGCCGTTGCGCCACGGCGAGCAGGATCGACTGATCCGCCTGATGGAAGGAGTGGAAGACATTCCCGGCGTGGCGCTGGCCGAGGGGGTGCGCTTCGACTGGCAGAGTTTTCCGCAATACATGGACGCGCTCGACGCCCGGCCGCACTGCCTGGACTTCCTGGCGCAGGTACCACACGACCCGGTGCGCATGCTCGTCATGGGTGAACGCGCGCTCGCGCAACAAGCCGCGAGCCAGGCCGACATCGCAGCCATGCGCGAGATCGTGCGCGAAGCCCTGCTCGCCGGCGCAGCCGGGTTTTCCACCGGCCGCAGCGACAACCACCGCACCTCGCGCGGCGAAGAAACTCCGGCGTCGCAGGCGAATGCGGCCGAACTCGCCGGCATCACGCGTGCGTTCAACGGCCTGAGCCACGGCGTGGTCCAGGTCGTGAGCGACTTCGACCTGTTGCGCGGGCCGCAGTACTTCGATGCCGAATTCGACCTGGTCGAAGTGCTCGCCAGGGCAACGGGTCGGCCGCTGTCGATGACCTGGCTGCAGCGCGACCCGGGCGGCGAGCAGTGGCGCGCGGTGCGCGAGCGCGTCGAGCGCGGCGTCGCGGCCGGCCTGCCGCTGTACCTGCAGGCCGCGGCGCGCGGCATCGGCGTGATCAACGGGCTGGATGCGAGTTTTCACCCTTTCATGGGCTTTCCGGGCTACCAGGAGGTATCGCACTTGCCGCTCGCGCAACGCGCGCAGGCGTTGCGCGAGCCGCAGCGCAAGGCGCGCATCCTGGCACAAAAGTCGCTGCCCCTGGCCGGCGACGGCACGCCGCTGCCGCCGTTGGTGGACATCCTGCTGGCGATGCTCGAGCGCATCAGCGCACGCATGTTCGCGCTCTCGTCGCGCGACGGCGAGATGCCCGACTACGAACCCGCCGTCACGGCGAGCTTCTTCGTGCGCGCGAAGCAGCGCGGTGTGAGTGCGCTCGAGGCGATCTTCGACCACCTGACACAAGGCGATGGCACGAACCTCATCTACTTTCCGATCTTCAACTACAACGACGGCAACCTCGACGTGGTGCGAAACATGCTCGAACACCCGCGCGCGCTGTGCGGGCTGGGCGATGCGGGTGCGCATGTCGGCACGATCTGCGACGCGAGCTTTTCCACCTTCATGCTCACGCATTGGGTGCAGGCCCGTGCCAGCGGCCGCTTTGCGCTCGAAGACGTGGTGCACATGCTCGGTGCGCGCAATGCGTCGTACCTGGGCTTGAGCGACCGCGGGCGAATCGCGCTCGGGCAACGCGCCGACCTGAACCTGATCGATCCGGCGCGTCTGGGGGTCGGTGTTCCGAAGCTGGTGCGCGACCTGCCGGCAGGCGGCAAGCGTTTTCTGCAAAAAGGCGTGGGCTACCTCGGCACCTGGGTTGCCGGGCGTTGTGTGCAGCGCGACGGCACGCTGACGCACGAGCGTCCGGGTCGACTGGTTCGACTCGGCGCCTGTTGACCGGCAGTCACGCCGTGCGGCGCCGCAGCGCCGGCGCCGCGCCTGGTACTGCGACCCAGATATTTCGAGACATGAAAGCGCGTCTTCGACCCGATGGCGTCGTTGCAAGCCTTGCAGGCCGCGCTGGGCCTGAGGCCCAGCCCCTCGCCTGGCGAGCGCAGTCCGCAGGGACTGCGCTCGTCCGGGCTCGGCCTCGCGATACCACTGGGTATCGCTGCGGTTTGCGCCTAGCCTTCGGGCCGAATCCATCACTTTCATTTTGTCCCGAAATATCTGGGTCGCAGTACCAGCAGCAAGGCCAGGCCCAGCATCGGCCACAGACCGGCGGCGCCGGCCCACCACGCGAACGGCGTCACGCCATTGCGGCCTTGAACGCTGCCTTGCAGCACACCCTGGATGTGCGGCGCGAGCGCATGGATGACCCGGCCATGGTGGTCGATCACCGCCGTCGCGCCGGTATTCGTCGCGCGCAGCATCGGCCGCTGCAACTCCAGCGTTCGCATGCGCGAAATGTTCAAGTGCTGGTCGACGGCGATCGTCTGCCCGAACCAGCCGATGTTGCTGAGGTTGGCCAGAATCGTCGGCGCCAGCGCCGGGTGGGTGAAGCGCGCCGCGAGTTCTTCGCCGAACAGGTCTTCGTAGCAGATGTTGGGCGCGACGCGCTCGCCTTTGACGCTGAACGAAGGCGCGACGAGCGGACCGCGATTGAAGTCGCCGAGCGGGATCTGCATCAAACGGATGAACCAGTTGAACAGCGGCGGAATCACTTCGCCGAAGGGCACCAGGTGGTGTTTGTCGTAGCGGTAGAAACCGTCGGGCAGATCCGCGCTGTACGCCGCGATGCCCGCCGCCGAGTTGGTGTAGCCGGTGGGCTCGTCGCCCAGCGGCAAACCGACCAGGGCCGCGCGCCCGGGCTGGCGAAAATGTTCGAGCAGCGCCTGCCAGTACTGCGGGTCAAGCTGATGCGGCAGCAGCGGAATCACGGTTTCCGCGCCCAGCACCAGATCGGCTCGCGCGCCAAGCAGTTGCTCGCCGGTCCACTGCAGCGCCTGCGGCAAGTGCTGCAGCGAGAACTTCTCGTCCTGCGCAACGTTGCCCTGCAGCAGCGCCACGCTGAGTGTGCCTGTGGCCTGGGTGAACTGCGGCAGCGGCGCCAGTGCGAGCGCGGCCAGCACCGCGAGCGCCGCAGCCAAGGGTCTGCGGCGTGCCGCGAACGCGCCATCGGTCATGGCCGGTGCCGCAGCCAGGGCCGCCGCAACGCCGCCGATGCCGTAGACACCGATCCATGGGGCAAGCGCGGCGAGCGGCGAATCGACATGGGCATAACCGCTGGCCGCCCACGGAAACCCGGTGAACAGCAAGCCGCGCGCCAATTCGGCGAGCGTCCACAGCGCGGCGAACTGCAGGCCATGGGCGGCGGCGCGGCGGCTGCGCAGGCGGGCGAACACGGCCATGGCAATGGCCGGCATCAGCGCCATGCCGCAGCACAACGCAGCCACGCCGAGGATTGCCATCCACGCCGGAAGGCCGCCGTAGCGGTGCATGCTGATGAACAGCCACCAGGTGGCACAAGCGAACCAGGCGCTGCCGAAGGCCCAGCCCAGCGCTGCGGCGCGCAGTGGCGTCGCAAGCGAGACGCGCCAGGCGAGCCAGGCAACGCTGAGCAGTTGCAGCGGCCAGGCCCAGGTCACGACGACGGGCAGGCTGTGCGCCGCGCCGAAACAGGCCGCCAGCGACATCTCGGCCCAGGCTGCCCAGCGTGGGGGCGCCTGAGGTTGGGTCGCCTGCGCCACGCGCGTCGTCAAACGCTCTTGGCCGGGTTCGGCGACGGCCGGGCCGGGCGCGTCACCTTGAACCAACGCACCGCACCGCCGCGTGTCAGCATCACATGGAATTGCAGCGGACCGACGAGCGTGGTCTCGCCGCGGCGCGGCACATGGCCGAGTTCATGCGCGACCAGGCCGCCGATGGTTTCGAAATCAGCGGTAGGCAAGGCCACGCCAAACGCTGCATTCACGGCCTCGATGCTGGTGTCGCCGGCGACGCGCTGGCTGCCGTCGGCCAGGGTGTAGATGCCCGACTCGCCGTCTTTGTCGTCGAATTCGTCTTCGATCTCGCCGACGATTTCTTCGAGCACGTCTTCGATCGTGATCAGTCCTGCGGTGTTGCCGAACTCGTCGATGACGATCGCCAGGTGGTTGCGGTTTGCCCGAAAGTCGCGCAGCAGTTCGTTCAGGCCTTTCGATTCCGGCACGAACACGGCCGGGCGCAGCAGCGCGCGCACGTTCATTTCCGGGGAACGCTGCATTTTCAGCAAGTCCTTCGCGAGCAGGATGCCGATCACGTTCTGGCGCTGCCCCTCGAACACCGGGAAGCGCGAATGCGCGGCCGTGATCACGGCGCGCAGCAGTTCCTCGTAGGGTGCGTCGATGTCGAGCTGGTCCATGTACGGGGCCGCGACCATCACGTCGCCGGCCGTCAGATCGGCCATGCGGATCACGCCCTCCAGCATCATGCGCGATTCGGGCGCGATCAACTCCCGGTCTTCGGCGGCGGCGAGGGATTCGATCAGCTCGTCGCGCGAGTCCGGCCCGGGCGCGACGAACTCCACCAGCCGTTGGAACAGGCTGCGCTTGTCGGCGGGCGTGGACGCGGGTCTTTCTCGAGGGGTGCGACCGGGGTGGGGCTCAGACATCGCGCCTTGCGACGTGGTGTGGCGAGACGGCGAGCTTACCCGATGCAGCGCCGGTCAAGCAGATGTCGAACGCCTTGACACGCCGGCGCCCTTGAAACAAAGTCATCGACCCTCATATCCTGGCCCTTGTATCCTTGCAGGTTCGCCCGCAGGGTTTCGCCCGGTCACCGACTGCGCGGCCCCGGCCCCCTTGTTCATGCATCGGTGCAGTGCCCAACCAATTCCCCGATCGGACCGCCAATGACCACCGGCCTCATCCCCGCCACCATCCTGACCGGCTTCCTCGGCTCGGGCAAGACCACGCTGCTCAAGCGCGTGCTGAGCGAAGCACATGGACAGAAGATTGCTGTCATCGAGAACGAATTCGGCGACGAAAACATCGACAGCGAGATCCTGGTGCAAGACAGCAAGGAGCAGATCATTCAGCTCAACAATGGCTGCGTGTGCTGCTCGATCCGCGAAGATTTGCGCACGACCTTGTCGGACCTGGCGCAAAAGCGCCGCAAAGGTGAGCTCGATTTCGACCGCGTCGTGATCGAGACCACGGGCCTCGCCGACCCGGGGCCCGTGGCGCAAACTTTCTTCATGGACGACGAGATTGCCGAGAGCTACCTGCTCGATTCAATCCTGACCCTGGTCGACGCCAAGCATGGCAACGCCCAACTCGATTCGCGCCAGGAGGCCAGGCGCCAGGTCGGCTTCGCGGATCAGATCTTCATCAGCAAAGCCGATCTGGTGGACGCGGCCGAAATCGATTCGTTGGCGCACCGCGTCAAGCACATGAACCCACGCGCGGCGCAGCGTCGTGTCAATTTCGGCGAAGTCCCGCTGGCAGAGGTGTTCGACTTGCGCGGCTTCAATTTGAACGCCAAGCTCGATATCGACCCGGAATTTCTGAATGCCGATCCGCATCGCGATGCGCACCATGACCACGATCAAGACCATGAACACGACGAGCATTGCGAACATCCGCACCACCACGTGCACGACGATGACGTGAAGTCCTTCGTGTTTCGCTCCGACCGGGCCTTCAATCCGGCCAAGCTGGAAGACTTTCTCGGCTCTATCGTGCAGGTCTACGGCCCGAAGATGTTGCGCTACAAGGGCGTGCTCAACATGAAAGGAACGGACCGCAAGGTGATCTTCCAGGGCGTGCACCAACTGATGGGCAGCGATCTCGGGCCGAAATGGATGCCCGGCGAGAAGAAGACGAGCAAGATGGTTTTTATCGGGCTGGACCTGCCACGCGAGGTTTTTTTGCAGGGGCTGGAGCAATGCCTGGCCTGATATCGGTGCAGCAGTTCGCGCCACGCAGTCCTTTGCCCCCGTCGTCGATGTGTCCCGTGGATACAATCCGCGGCCGCCGAATTCACGCCGCCTCGGTGAATGACCCTCGTGATGAGGGCTTATGCGTCGC
>JAEMQF010000048.1 GCA_022758925.1 Burkholderiales bacterium
GTGACCCTGCTGGTCTGGTTCTGGCCGGTGCTGCGCCGGCTGATGCTGCGTGCCGCGGTCAAGCCCGCGATGCGCTGAGCGGAATCACTCCACCGCCTTCACCATGTCCTCGACCACCTTCTTCGCGTCACCGAACACCATCATCGTCTTGTCCATGTAGAACAACTCGTTGTCCAGTCCGGCATAACCCGCCGCCATCGAGCGCTTGTTGACGATGATCGTCTTTGCCTTGTAGGCCTCGAGGATCGGCATGCCGTAGATCGCACTGCCCTTGACCAGCGCCGCGGGGTTCACGACGTCGTTCGCGCCGAGGATGATCGCGACATCGGTCTGGCCGAATTCGCCGTTGATGTCTTCCATCTCGAACACCTGGTCGTAGGGCACTTCGGCTTCCGCCAGCAATACGTTCATGTGGCCCGGCATGCGCCCGGCCACCGGGTGGATCGCGTACTTCACCGAGATGCCCTTGGAGCTGAGCTTGGCGGCGAGTTCCTTCACCGCATGCTGGGCGCGCGCGACGGCCAGGCCGTAGCCCGGAACGATGACCACGGTCTCGGCGTTGCCGAGCACGAAAGCGGCGTCGTCGGCGCTGCCGCTCTTCACGCTGCGCTGCGCCTGCGCGCCCGCCGCCGCCTGGCCCGAGTCGCCACCAAAACCGCCCAGGATGACGTTGAAGAACGAGCGGTTCATCGCCTTGCACATGATGTAGGACAGGATCGCCCCTGAGGAACCGACGAGCGAACCGGCGATGATCAGCATGCTGTTGTTCAGGCTGAAGCCGATTCCCGCGGCGGCCCAGCCCGAGTAGCTGTTGAGCATCGAGACCACCACCGGCATGTCGGCGCCGCCGATCGGAATGATGATGAGCACACCCAGCACGAAGGCGAGCGCGAGCATGCCGAAGAACGCCGGCCAGCTCTCGTTGAAGGTGAATACCAGACCGAGCGCAAGCATCGCCAGGCCCAACGCCAGGTTGACCATGTGCTGGCCGGCGAACACCACCGGCGCGCCCTTGAAGAGGCGGAACTTGTAGCTGCCCGAGAGCTTGCCGAAGGCGATCACCGAGCCGCTGAAGGTGATCGCACCGATCGCCGCGCCGAGGAACAGTTCGAGCCGATTGCCGCTGGGGATCGGCGCGCCCTTGTCCAGACCCTGCAGCAACGCGGACGGTTCGGCCACGGCCGCAACCGCGATGAACACCGCTGCCAGGCCGATCATGCTGTGGAAGAACGCCACGAGTTCAGGCATCTTCGTCATCTCGACCGTCTTCGCGCGCCAGGCACCGTAAGCGCCGCCTGCCACCATGCCGAGCAGCACCCAACCCATGCCGACGAGGTGGCCGTCGGCGAGCCTGACGATCAACGCCGCGGTGGTGAGCGCGGCGATCGCCATGCCGGCCATGCCGAACAGGTTGCCGCGGATCGACGTCGTCGGGTGGCTCAGGCCTTTCAGCGCCTGGATAAAGCAGACGCTGGCGACCAGGTACAGCAGCGTGACGAGGTTCAGGCTCATCACTTGCCCTCCTCGACTGCCTTGGTCGCCGGCTTGTCCTTCTTCTTGAACATCTCCAGCATGCGTCGCGTCACGAGAAAGCCGCCGAAGATGTTGACCGAGGCCAACGCCACCGCGAGCACGCCCATCGTCTTGCCGAGGATCGTTTCGGTGAGAGCGGCGGCGAGCATCGCGCCGACGATGACGATCGCCGAAATCGCGTTCGTCACCGACATCAACGGTGTGTGCAAGGCCGGCGTCACGGTCCACACCACGTGGTAGCCGATGTAGATCGCGAGCACGAAGATGATGAGGTTGATGATGGTGGGCGAAACGATGTCCATGCTGTGCTTCCTTGTTTCTTGTCGCGGCGGCTTGCGCCGGACCTCGCCGACTTGTTATTTGCGCCGGACTTCGCCGGCTTGGGTCATGAGGCAGGCGACGACGATGTCGTCGTCCAGCGGCACATTGAATCCGCCTTCCTTGGTGAAGACGAGCTTCAGGAAGTCGAGCACGTTGCGCGCGTACAGGTTGCTCGCGTCGGCGGCGACAAGCGCTGCGAGATTGGTTTCGCCGACCAGCGTCACGCCATGTTTGACGACGGTCTTGCCGGGCTCGGTGAGCGGGCAATTGCCCCCGGCCGGAGCAGCGAGGTCGACGATCACCGAACCCGGCTTCATGCTCTGGACCATCTCTGGCGTCACCAGCACCGGCGCGGCGCGGCCCGGGATCAGCGCGGTCGTGATCACGATGTCGGCGGCAGCGACGCGCTTCGCGACTTCGACCTTCTGCCGGTCGAGCCAGCTCTGCGGCATCGGCCGCGCATAGCCGCCCACGCCTTCGGCGGCCTGCTTTTCTTCGGCGGTCTCGTACGGCACGTCGATGAACTTCGCGCCGAGCGACTCGACCTGCTCTTTCACGCTCGGCCTGACGTCGCTGGCTTCGATCACCGCGCCCAGGCGCTTCGCGGTCGCGATCGCCTGCAAGCCGGCGACGCCGACACCGAGGACCACGACGCGGGCCGCTTTCACCGTTCCGGCGGCGGTCATCAGCATCGGGAAAAAGCGCTGGTACTTGTCGGCGGCGATCATCACCGCCTTGTAGCCGGCGATGTTGGCCTGGCTCGACAACACGTCCATGCTCTGTGCCCGCGTCGTGCGCGGCGCGGCCTCCAACGCAAAACTGGTCAGGCCCGCGCCTGCCAGGCGCTGCAACCCCTGAATGTCGAAGGGGTTGAGCAGGCCGACCAGGGCCGTGCCGCTTTTCATCAGCGGCAACTCGGCGTCGCCGGGCGTTCGCACCTTGAGCACCAACTCGCAGCCGAAGGCGCCTGCCTTGTCGGTGATCTCGGCGCCCGCCGTCCGGTACGCCGAATCGGTGACGCTGGCGGCAACGCCGGCACCCGATTCAACCCGAATCACATGGCCCAGGGCCTTGAGCTTTTTCGCCGTTTCGGGGGTCACCGCAACGCGGGTTTCGCCCGTCGCCGTCTCCAGCGGGACGCCGATCAACATGAGTGACTCCTCGTCTTGTTAGCCGCGGCATGCATGAATGCGCGTGTTTCGAGCGCCGAGCATACACAAGAACTTGCGCGCCGCTTCAGCCAGGCCTGTCGATCATGAACTGCGTCTGTGCCGGGCGCCCGGGAAGGCTGAGCGTGGCGCTGTTCGCGGGGGTGCCGGCGATGCGCTGGCCGCGGCGGTAGACCGCGAGCCGCGTCGCGCGCAGGCGGATCGCCTCGACCGGGTCACGCGCCTGCAGCAGCACGAAATCTGCGTGACAGCCAGGCTCGATGCCGTAACCGTCGAGGCCGAGTATGCGTGCCGGCGCACATGTCACGGCGTCGAAACACTGGCGCATCGCCGCCTGCCCCGTCATCTGCGCGACATGCAGTCCCATCTGCGCCACCTCCAGCATGTCTGCACTGCCCAGGCTGTACCAGGGGTCCATCACGCAGTCGTGGCCGAACGCGACGTTCAACCCCAGCGCCAGCAGCTCGGGCACGCGCGTCATGCCGCGCCGTTTCGGGTAGGTGTCGTGGCGCCCCTGGAGCGTGATGTTGATGAGCGGGTTGCTGACCACGTTCAGCTGCGCCTGCACCATCAGCGGCAACAGCTTGGACACGTAGTAGTTGTCCATCGAATGCATCGAAGTCAGATGCGAGCCCGTGACGCGCCCGTGCAGCCCCAGGCGCTGGGTCTCGAAGGCGAGGGTCTCGACATGGCGCGACAGCGGGTCGTCACTTTCGTCGCAATGCATGTCGACCATTCGCCCCTGCGCGGCGGCGAGTTCACACAGCAGCCGCACACTCTCGGCACCCTGCTGCATCGTGCGCTCGAAATGCGGAATGCCGCCGACCACGTCCACACCCATCGCCAGCGCGCGCTTGAGTTGTTCGAAAGCGCCCGGGCTGCGCAAGACGCCGTCCTGCGGAAAGGCAACGAGCTGCAGGTCGAGATAGGGCGCGACGCGGCGCTTCACGTCGAGCAGGGCTTGCACCGCGAGCAGGCGCGGGTCGCAGATGTCGACATGGGAGCGGATCGCAAGCAACCCTTTGGCGACGGCCCAGTCGCAATAGGCCAGTGCGCGATCGATCAGTGCCTGGGCCGTGAGCAAGGGCTTCAGTTCGCCCCAGAGCGCGATGCCCTCGAGCAGCGTGCCGCTCGCATTCACGCGCGGCAGCCCGTAGCTCAAGGTCGCATCCATGTGGAAATGCGCGTCGACGAAGGGCGGGCTCAAGAGCAGGCCCATGGCATCGAGCGTTTGATGCGCAGGGGCGTCGAGCCGCGGCGTGACTTCGACGATGTGCCCAGCCTGGACCGCGACCGACATGTCGGTGCGGCCGTCGACCAGCGTGGCGTGGGACACGAGCAGATCGAGCATGCGGGGCCTTTCTGGGAGCCGGTCGGGCTTTGGGTCGTGCCCGCGCCGGGGCGAATTGTGGCGCCACTCGTGGTTGCCGTCGCCTAGCGTTCGCCCTTGCGGTACGGTTTCATCAAGGCCCCAGGATAGGCCGCCTTGCGCGCCACCAGCACCAGCGCCAGGATCGACAAGGCGTAGGGCAGCATCAGGTACACCTGGTACGGCAAGGTCGCCGCGCCCGACTGCTGCAGGCGCAATTGCAGTGCGTCGAAGAGCGCGAACAGCAACGCGCCGAGCAATGCCTTGCCCGGCTGCCACGAGGCGAACACGACGAGCGCGACGCAGACCCAACCGCGGCCGTTGACCATGTTGAAGAAGAAGGCGTTGAACGCGGCGAGCGTGAGGAACGAACCCGCAACGCCCATCAGCGCCGAGCCGGCGACGACTGACCAGGTGCGCACCGCAGCCACCGAAACCCCCTGGCCTTCGGCGGCGTGCGGGTTCTCGCCCACCATGCGCAGCGCGAGACCGGCCGGCGTGCGGTACAGGAAGTAGCCGAGCAGCGGCACCAGAGCCAGCGCCAGAAGCGTCATCGGCGTTTGTTGCTCGAGGATGGGAATGCCCAGGCCGGTCATCTCACTGAACGGCGTGATCGTCGGCGGCGTGTTCACTTTCGGAAACCCGACGCGATAGCCGTAGTAGCTCAGCGCCGTGGCGAGCAAGGTGATGCCCAGCCCCGCCACATGCTGCGACAGCGCAAGCGTCACCGTCAGCAGCGCATGCAGCAGCCCGAACAGGGCGCCGGTGAGCGCCGCCACCGCCACCCCGCCCCACAGCGGCAGGCCGCTGTAGACCCCAAGCCAGCCGGCAAACGCACCCGCCACCATGATGCCCTCGATGCCCAGGTTCAGCACGCCCGCGCGCTCGCACAGCAACACGCCGAGCGTGCCCAGCAGCAAGGGCGTCGCGATGCGCAGCACCGCGACCCAGAACGATGCGTTGGCGACGATGTCACCGATCTCGGTCATGGCTGCGGTATGGGGCGGGACTCGGCGTTGACTCGCACCCTAAGCCAGGCTGAACGTTGCCCATAGGTTCCGACAGGCATAGGCCACTGGTTCGAGGTGTCGCGGAACTGCGAGCGAATGTCCTCGCTGGACGGGCATGGCTTTCATTCTGCGGTGGGGCTATGAATCACTCGTTGCACGATAACAAGGGTGGAGGGGCCTGACAACCGCGAATGACGGCTCCGGCTGCGATCGATCTTCGTCTTCTGCCAGTTGCCGATGTTGGCCGCGGGCTGTGCGGGTCACGTGCGAGTGTCGCGCACGGGCAGGTGGCTTGGGGTACGTTCTCCGGCCCACGCTCGCGGGGCACCGTTTTCGGTTCGCAGGCGTCGCGCCATCAACAACCTCAGTTCGTGCGCGGGTCGCGGCCACCGCGAATGGTGCCTGCGCCCGTACCCCAAGCCACCTGCCCCGGCACCCGGGTGGCATGCCACGGCGTGGCACACCACCCCGGATGCACAGGGCGGTGGTGGTGCCCCCGGGCGCAGGCTCCATTCGCGGTCGCCCCCCATGGTTGCAGGGCACAGCGGTGTTGATGCGGCTGCGCGTGGCAGGCATCCACGGCCGCCCGCGAGCGTGGGCCGGAGAACGGGGGCACCGCCGCCGCCCTGCCGCCGCGACATCGGCAGGCTGACCCTACGTGGACAGACGACCATGGGTCGAGCCTTGACGGGCGATCACCCGGACCGGCCGCCCGGAACCTGTCATCCGAATTGACGATGCCGCACAGCTGACGGTCGTTGCAGACGGTCACGGCCAGGAGCGATACTTGGTCAAGGTCTGCTGTACTGTGCCGCCAGCACGGCCAGCGTCCAATGGTGTGGGAGGTTGAGGTAACCGCATGACACCCGTGTCCGTGCGGCTGCTGTTGAACCTGATGCTCGCGCCGGAAACAGGGCCCGTCGTGATTGGCCAGCCCGAGGGCGAACTTGATTCAAGCTTTATCTGCAAAACCTTGGTCAAGGACCTTCGAGCGACCAAGAAGAAGCGCCAACTCATCGTCGCTACGCATAACGCGAACTTGTCAGTCAATGCAGACGCGGAGTTGATATACGCCCTATAGGCCAGAGGCGGGCGAGGTTAGCCGCGCGCGCAGGGCGGGCTGGACACGGCAGAGGTGTCAGACGCAGTGCTCGAAATCATGGAGGGCTCAAAGGAGGCCTTCAAGCGGCGCGGCGAGAAGTACCACTTTTGGTGCGAAGCGAGATTTTCAGACGAAGGACAACTATGACGATTGACGCTCAGGTGTCATTTCTTGAGTCACTATTCGGCGCAGCGCTCGGACAGGGCACCCACCCCGCACCAGGAGACCAATGATGCTTAAGCAATTGAAGCTAAAGAATGTCGGCCCGGCCGCTGCCATGGAGCTGAATTTCGGTGAACGGCTCAACCTGATCACCGGTGACAACGGCCTGGGCAAAAGCTTTCTGCTCGATATTGCCTGGTGGGTGATGACGCGCAAGTGGCCGGCGGAGATCAATCCCCATCTCACATCGGGCAAGAAGGCGCTGCCGCACCCGAACAGCGAAGGCGAGATTGATTTCACGTTCACCAGCAAGGTCAAGACCGAACAATACAGAAGCACCTTCAATCGGCGCGACCAGGCTTGGACAGGGCGCTCCGGGCGGCCGGCCAACCCAGGCTTGGTGCTGTATGCAACAGCAGAAGGCGGCTTTGCCGTATGGGACCCCGCCCGCAACTACTGGAAGACTCAGCAGGGCGTGGACGTACAGGACCGGCGCCCGGCCTACGTGTTTGGCCCGCAGGAAGTGTGGGATGGTTTGGTCGGCGACGACGGCGTGCCCGTCGCCAACGGCTTGATCCGTGACTGGGCGAGCTGGCAGCGTGAGGACGGCCGTGCGTTCGAGCATTTCCGGTGGGTGTTGAATGCGCTGTCAGCAGGAGACCTGGAATGGCTGCGGATCGGTGACCTGACGCGTATCAGCCTTGACGACGCGCGCGACATGCCCACCTTGCGCATGCCCTACGGGGCCGACGTGCCGGTGGTGCACGCTTCGGCTGGAATGCGCCGGATCATTGCGCTCGCGTACGTGTTGGTGTGGGCGTGGGAGGAACATATCAAGGCCAGCGAACTTCTGGTCGAGCCCACCAGCAGCCAGGTGGTGTTTTTGATCGACGAGATCGAATCGCATCTGCACCCGAAGTGGCAGTTCAGCATCATTGGCTCGGTGCTTAGGGTGATGCAGCAAATGGCGCCGAGTGCGAAGGTGCAGCTGATTACAGCGACGCATTCGCCGCAAGTCCTGGCTTCGGTGGAGCCGTACTTCGACGCTGCCACGGATGCCTGGTTCGACCTCGACTACGTGCACGATGAACACAGCAGCAAGGTGGTGCTGACGCCGCGCGTGTTCGAGCCACAAGGCGATGTATCCAGCTGGCTGACTAGCGAGGCATTCGACTTGCCGAGCGCCCGCAGCCCGGCGATCGCTGAACTGCTGCACGAAGCCTCGGCACTGATCGAGCAACCGGCGCCGGGCCAAGAGCCGTTGTCGGCCATGCACCAGCGACTGCTTCAGCAGTTGAATCCGAAGGACGGCTATCTATTTCGCTGGCGTGCGGTGGCCGAGGCGAAGGGGCTGCGGGCATGATTCCGGTGACGCCGCAAGCCGAGCCCGAAGACTTCGATAGCCTGGTTCGCCAGCGTGGACTAGGGCGGCTTGCCGAGCAGGGATGGTCCATCGATAAACCGCCGCCCGACGCAAGTGCATTGCCGCCCTATTGGCGCCAGGTGCAGCGCGAGCTCTGGCAGCGCTACAGCGGGATTTGTGCCTACCTGAGCATCTACTTTGAGTGGGCGCTCGGTGCGCAGTCGACCGACCACTTCGTCGCCAAGTCCAGCCATGCCGGGCAGGCCTATGAGTGGCAAAACTATCGCTTGAGCTGCCTTGGTGCAAACCGAAACAAGAATCGGTTCGACGACGTGTTGGACCCACTCCAGATCGCCCCGTACACGTTTGTACTCAACGTGGCATCGGGTGCGATCGGCCCCAACCCCACATTGGATGACCCGACAAGAGCCTTGGCTGAGAAGACCATTCAGCGCCTCAAGCTCGACGACCCAGCGACCTGCCGCATGCGTACTCAACACGTCGAAGATCTCCTTCGTGGCCACGTTTCGGCCGACTATTTGCAACGCCGATCGCCGTTTGTTTGGGTGGAATTGCAACGGCAAGGATTGCTGCAATGACGGTGCTCAGTGCACTTTGGCATGCGGTGCAAGGCGGGGGCGATGGCCTGAGCCAAGCCTGCAATCCGCACCGCCACATTCGATGAATGAGCCGCGCAGCGCCCTCGCAATCAGCGGCTGGTAGACAAGCGCGATTCGGTGATCGCAGCGTAAACCATGTTGCGCAATATCGAGCGATATGGCACGCGCAACTTCGGGCTTTGCATCATGAACACGACGAACAGGTCTGAGGCCGGGTCGACCCACATGTAGGTGCCGCCCGCTCCGCCCCAGTAGTACTCGCCTGCCGGGCTGGGGAACGCAGCCTCGCCGGTGCTCGTCCGCACCGCAACGCCCAAGCCAAAGCCATAACCGGCACCCGGCAGGTACAACGGCGTGCGCTGCACACCGGCATCCAGGTGGTTGCTGGTCATGTACTCCAGCGTGCGCGGGCTCAGGTAGCGCCTGCCGTCGAGCTGGCCGCCGTTGCGCATCATCATCAGGAAGCGGGCGTAGTCGTGCGCCGTGCTGACCATGCCGCCGCCGCCCGATTCCATCTTCTGGACGATGCGCGGGTCGCTGACAAAAGCGTTCACGCCGATCACTCGATCATCGGCCATCGGCTCGGCGATTCGTGCCTGTCGCGCGGGTTCAGGAACATAGAACGAAGTGTCCGACATGCCCAGCGGGTCGAGCAGTCTGGCTTTGAGATGCTGGTACAGCGTCTGGCCGGACACGACCTCGATGACACGCCCCAGCACGTCGGTCGAATTGCTGTAGTCCCAGGTACTGCCGGGGTGGTAGACCAACGGCATCTTGGCGATGCGCTCGGCGAACTCGGTGTTGGTGACGTCACCCGAGGCGCTGATGTTGGCGTCGACGTAGGCCTTCTTCACCAGACCCTCGCCAAAGAATCCATACGTCAGGCCCGAGGTGTGGCGAAGCAGGTCTTGCACTGTCATGGGCCGGCGCGGATTCACCAGCTCAAGTGTCTTCTGGCCCTGGGCATCAAGCTTTTCGACGCCCACCTTGACGTTGGCAAATGCCGGGATGTAGCGCGCCACCGGTGCATCCAGCAGCAGCCTGCCCTCCTCGGACAACATGAGTGCGGCCACGCTGACGATGGGCTTGGTCATCGAGTAGATCCGAAAGATGTCGTCGCTCTTCAAGGGCGCGGCGCTGTCGGGGCCGCGCTGGCCCACTGCGTCCATGTAGGCCAGCTTGCCGCCACGCACGATCAGGATCACCGCACCGGGGATCTTGTGTTGTGCCACCTCACTGCGCAACCAATCGCTGATGCGCGTCAGGCGCTGTGCGGACATGCCGACTTCGTCGGGCTTGGCGATGGGCAGGCCTTGAGCCAGCGCTGCGGGGCACGCGAGCACCATGCTCAACAGGCCGATCAGGGCTGCGCGTCGATTCAACGCAGCAAGACGGGTCGGGCATTGACAGCGCATTTGAAATGAGCGTTCCTGTGAGATGGACAAGATCAAGTCTCCTTTGTCGCTTGGGAGGCAGCCACCCTCGGTGCAGTGATTGTCAGGGTTCGAAGAAGCAGACGACCGTATCGCTGCCCTGAATTTGCGACGAGCCAGGTTGCTACCTTGTGCAGCGGCTGCTTTGCGGCACCGAACTCTCGGCACTGCCTGTCGGTAGTGGGTCGGGCCTCGAATGCCGATCGGCTGGACCGGCGCCCTGGAAGCTGTCATGTCATCCGAATGGTTGATGCCGCACAGCTGATGCTTGTCACCGAGGGTCCCGACCAACTTGTCGACCTTCGCCGCGGGCTGCGTGCGAGTGTGGCGCGGGGGCAGGTGGCTTGGGGTACGTTCTCCGGCCCACGCTCGCGGGGCACCGTAATCGGTTCACAGGCGTTGCGCCATCAATACCGTCTGTTCGTGCGCTGGTCGCGGCCACCGCGAATGGAGCCTGCGCCCGTACCCCAAGCCACCTGCCCCGGCAC
>JAEMQF010000353.1 GCA_022758925.1 Burkholderiales bacterium
ATCGCGCAGCCCAGTCGTTGCTGGCGTGAAGCGCCGTGAAGCGCTGCCTTGCCGCCGTGACGAATTGAGCAGAATCAACGCATGCACGGCGGCGTGCGGCAGTCACGACTTGAATTTTTCGGTGCCTCCCCAACCTCCATGGCCAACAGAGGGTTATCCATGCGACTCGACAAGCTTACGACTCAGTTCCAGCAGGCCTTGGCCGACGCCCAAAGTCTGGCCTCGGCGCGCGACAACCCGTACCTTGAGCCAGTCCATGTGCTGGCGGCGATGCTGGCGCAGGAAGACGGGCCCAAGGCCTTGCTCGCACGCGCCGGAGTGAACACCGGCCGGCTGCACGCGGCCCTCGAAGCCGAAATCGGCAAACTGCCCCAGGTGCAGGGTGGCGAGGCGGTTCAGCCCGGGCGCGATCTCCAGGCGCTGCTCAACGCCACGGAGAAGGAGGCGAACAAACGCGGCGACCAGTTCATTGCGAGCGAAATGTTCCTGCTCGCGGCAGCCGACGCCAAGGCCGCCCTCGGTGCGCTGTTGAAGGAGCATGGGCTGACGCGCAAGTCGCTCGAAGCGGCCGTGGACGCGGTGCGCGGCGGCCAGGGCGTGGACAGCGCCGACGCCGAAGGCCAACGCGAAGCCCTGAAGAAGTACACGCTCGACCTCACGGAACGCGCGCGGCTGGGCAAGCTCGACCCCGTGATCGGCCGCGACGACGAAATCCGGCGCGCGATCCAGGTGCTGCAGCGGCGCACGAAGAACAATCCGGTGCTGATCGGCGAACCGGGTGTGGGCAAGACGGCCATCGTCGAAGGCCTGGCGCAACGCATCGTGGCCGGTGAGGTGCCCGATACGCTGAAGAACAAGCGGGTGCTGGTGCTTGACATGGCGTTGCTGCTGGCGGGGGCGAAGTTTCGCGGCGAGTTCGAAGAGCGCCTCAAGTCCGTGCTGAAAGAGGTGGCGCAGGACGAAGGCCGCACGATCGTCTTCATCGACGAAATCCACACCATGGTCGGTGCCGGCAAGGCCGAGGGCGCCATCGACGCGGGCAACATGCTCAAGCCGGCACTGGCGCGCGGCGAGCTGCACTGCATCGGCGCGACCACGCTCAACGAATATCGCAAGTACGTCGAGAAAGACGCTGCGCTGGAGCGGCGCTTTCAGAAGATCCTCGTCGGTGAGCCCAGCGTCGAAGCGACGATCGCGATCCTGCGCGGCCTGCAGGAGAAGTACGAAGTGCACCATGGCGTGGAGATCACCGACCCGGCAATCGTTGCTGCCGCCGAACTGAGCCACCGCTACATCACCGACCGCTTCCTGCCGGACAAGGCGATCGACTTGATCGACGAGGCGGCGGCCAAGGTCAAGATCGAAATCGACTCCAAGCCCGAGGCGATGGACAAGCTGGATCGGCGCCTGATCCAGCTACAGATCGAACGCGAGGCGGTGAAGCGCGAAAAGGACGAAGCGTCGCGCAAGCGACTCGGCCTGATCGAAGAGGAAATCACCAAGCTGCAGCGTGAGGCGGCCGACCTGGACGAAATCTGGAAGGCGGAAAAGGCAGCGGCGCAGGGCTCGGCACACCTCAAGGAAGAGATCGACCGGGTTCGCTTCCAGATCGAGGAGTGGAAGCGCAAGGGCGACTTCAACCGTGTCGCCGAGTTGCAATATGGCAAGCTGCCCGAGCTCGAGAAGAAACTCAAGGAGGCGCAGGCAGGAGAGGCAAAGCGCAGTGCCGACAAGAGCAAACCGCAGTTGCTGCGCACGCTGGTCGGGGCCGAAGAAATCGCCGAAGTCGTGGCTCGCGCCACCGGCATTCCGGTGTCAAAACTGATGCAGGGCGAGCGCGAGAAACTGTTGCTGATGGAAGCCAGGCTGCACCAGCGCGTGGTGGGGCAGGATGAGGCGATCAGCGCCGTGGCGAACGCGATCCGGCGCTCGCGTGCCGGCCTGTCGGACCCGAATCGCCCCACCGGGTCGTTCCTCTTCCTTGGCCCCACCGGCGTCGGCAAGACCGAGTTGTGCAAGGCGCTGGCGAGCTTCCTGTTCGACAGCGACGAGCACATGGTGCGCCTGGACATGAGTGAGTTCATGGAGAAACACTCCGTCGCGCGCCTGATCGGTGCGCCGCCAGGCTATGTCGGCTACGACGAAGGGGGTTACCTGACGGAAGCGGTGCGCCGCAAGCCCTATAGCGTGCTGCTGCTGGACGAAGTGGAGAAGGCGCACCCGGACGTGTTCAACGTGCTGCTGCAGGTGCTCGACGACGGGCGCTTGACGGACGGTCAGGGCCGCACGATCGACTTCAAGAACACGGTGATCGTGATGACGAGCAACCTTGGCTCGCACCAGATCATGCAGATGGCCGGTCAGAGCAGCGAGGCGATTCGCGATGCAGTCTGGGTCGAGGTCAAGCAGCATTTCCGCCCCGAGTTCCTGAATCGCATCGACGAGGCTGTGGTGTTCCACGCGCTGGACATGAAGAACATCGAAGCCATTGCGAAGATTCAGCTCGCGGTGTTGGCGGCACGCCTGGAAAAGCTGGAGATGCGCCTGGATGTCTCGCAGGCTGCGCTGGCCGAGCTCGCGAAGGCCGGGTTCGACCCCGTGTTCGGTGCCCGGCCACTCAAGCGTGCGATCCAGCAACGCATCGAGAACCCGGTGTCCAAGCTCATTCTCGAAGGCCGTTTCGGGCCCAAGGACGTGATTCCGGTGGACGTGAACGCAGGGGTGTTCAGCTTCGAGCGCGTCGTGCACTGAGCTTCCTGCGGTGTAGCCAGCACCGGGAAGCGGTCAACCGCGGTTTCCGGGCTGAGTGCGGGAGGGCCCAGAGCAGTCGCCCGCGTTCGTGCGGCTCAAGCCCCGTGCGGCGCTTCCTCGAACAGGGCGTCCAGGCGCAATACCTGGAGTCGGGCCAAGGTCAGGTTCGCCGTGGCTTTGTCGAACACTGCATGCAGCACTGCGTCGGGATGCCTGGGAACGCCTCGAAGCAACAGGTGATGCGCTCCCAGGGTGACGGCGGCCTCCGGGATGGCCGCGCCGCTGCCCAAAGCCTTGCCCGCAGCCAGCATCGTGGACAGAAGCAATTGCCCCTGGCGCCCCAACTCGGCGGCGCTGTGCGAGTTTCCACTGTGCGCCAAGCGCACCCCGCTCGCGATGTCGAAAACGCAGCAGCTGCGCAAGCCGTTGAGCCCGCTGAGCAAGCGCACATAGCGCTGCAGCATGCCGTGTTCGGCGGACTGCGTCGGCAGCGTCGGTAGCGTCGATTGCGGCACGTGTTGCGGGCGCACCGGCTCCGACAGGCCCATCCTGGCCGACGCTGAAGCTCGGACTTCGGGTGGCCTGATCGGGGCCCGGGCCGATGCCGCCGGCATCGGCCCGCTGGCAGGACGGTCGGGGCTGCGTGGCACGCCGATCGTGGGCGCCTGGGGCGTTGCCGAAGCTCGTGCAGGCAGATCTTGAAGAGGGCCGTTGGACGACGGCGCGACCGAAGGCTGGCGCGAGGGTGCCGTCGAAAACGTCGAACCCGCCCATGGCTGGGCCGACGATGGACGCTCCACCGGCAGCTCTGGAATCAATGCCGCTGCCGGGGGCGAGCTCGACGTCGGCCCTTGGGTATCGTGGCCGTTGAGCCGTTTCCAGGTGTCGCTGATATAGCCCCAGGCTTCCGCAGGCCGGGACACGACGGGCGTGGTGCGCACTCGCACGCCGGTGCGCTGTGCCAGGGCCGAAGCATGCGCCGCCAGATTCGAGGCCGACGCCAACGGCAGCATCAGCAGGTGACGGTTTTGCCACAGGCCGGCGGCAATGTCGTCGCCCATCGAATCCAGCTCAGGCTGCAGCGTCTCAGGGGTGACGTTGCCCACCATCACGACTCCGAGGCGGCTGAAGGCCAGCAGGACGCGCGCTATGCCCTTGCGCGTTGCCGCGTCGGTCTCGGCCTGCGTGGTGTACATGCGCAGTGTCTGGCCGTGGGTGGCGGGCAGTTCGAGGAAGAACAGGGTTGCCAACGCCTGACCATAACCTTGGCGCCGGATCGCGAGTTTCTGCAGCGAACGCCCGCTTGCCGCGGCCAGACCCCTCAGCAACTTGCGCGACGAGGTGGTACCGATGTCGTGCACCACAATGAATTCGGGGTGAACACGCTCGAACTGCTGACGCAGCGCCAGCGCCGCGTCGCTCGAGACGAACAATTCGAGCTCATTCGGACCCGTGACCCGGCCGATCTCGGCCCGCTGCTGCGACAGGTACTCGTTCTTGTCGCGCTGCGTCGGCGTCACGAGCGGAGCTTTCGCTCGCGTGGCGTGCGACGTCTCTGGAGCGGCCAACGCCGTACCGCCGCCGTTGGAACTGGTCCAATGGGATGCGCCGCTGCTCGACATCGTCATCGGCATAGTGTAAACCCGTAAATTGAGGACGATGCCGGTGGGGTTTTCGCCATCAAGCGCGTGCGCTCGCGTGCACGCCCATCACGCCAATCACGACCAGACCGATGCTGGCGAGTTTGACGGCCGTTGCCGGCTCTTTGAAATACAGGATGCCGATCGCTGCCGTGACCACCGTCCCGGCGCCGGACCACACCGCGTAGACGACGCTCAAGCCGAGCACCTTGATGACGAATGTGTTCAGTGCGAACGAAATGGCGTAGAAGAGAAAGATCAACACCGACGGCGTGGGACGGGTGAAGCCTTCGGACAGGCGCATGCACACCGTGCCGCAAATCTCGAAAAAGATCGCGATCGACAGCAGCCACCAGGCCTGGGCGAAGGTGGGCGTGAAGTTGGGGACGAATGAGTTCACGACGGGGCGGCGCAGCCGAGTCGGTGCAATGCAGTGGCCCGTGGCGCGCCGCGCCGCCTCACGACACCGGTGGCGTGACGCCGAGCACGATCCGGATTTTCATGACGGTGAGGAAAACCCACAACACCATCAGCAGAAAAAACGCGACCAATCCCAGATGCCGATCGAGAACGATGCGTGGCGTGACCCAGCGTGTGACCTTCATCACCGGCGACGTGAGCGTCTTGAACAGGCCGTACACCACGTTCTGGTTGCGCCGGGAACCCGCGATCACCCACAGCACGCCCTGGCCCAGCATGGCCACGCCGGCAACTTCGGTGAGCGCCTTGAGGATCACGATAATCTCGTACATCGATTCGACACCGAAGAAGTCACTCCATGAACCATTGGCAATATTACCTGGGCGGCAGGCTGCTCGAGATGTTCAATCGCAGGCAGGCCGCAATCGACCTGTATGAGCTGGCGCTCAGGCACCAGCCGAAATTCGTTCGCGCCCAAAACCGGATCGCCTACCTGTTCGCCGCGGCGGGGGAATTCGACACGGCACGCGAGCGTTTTCAATCAGTGCTGCAAGCCGAGCCTGGCAATGCCGTGGCGCATTTCAATCTGGGCTTCGTCTTCGACAAACTGGGCCGGTTCGAAGACGCAGTCTGCGCGTTTCGCGAGGCGACGCGCCTGAATCCGAAGATCGACCGCGCCTGGTATGGCCTGGGTCTGGCGCACGCGGCGCTGCACCAGCACGACGAAGCGGCGAATGCGCTGCAGCATGCGGCGACACTGCAGCCGATGAACCCGCATGCGTGGTACCAGCTTGGCATGGCGCATCACACGCTGCACCACGCCGAAAAAGTGACCGAGGTGGCCATGCACCTGCTGCGCTTCGACCCGCGCGCAACGCGCCGGCTGATCCTCGACACAGGCCGCAGCGATCTGGGCTACCTCGTCAAGGACCTTGTGGTTTAACCGATCGAGATCGAAACAAAGCCCGCCGAAGCGGGCCTTGTCGGGTTCAGGTCGGCACGCTTATCGGGCTTCGCTCACCAGGGTGTCGCCCGAAAGATTCGGGTAGCGCACATGCTCGACCAGCTCCTGCACTGCCTTGGGCGGGGGCGAGGTGAACAGGCTGACGACGACGATCGTGAGCAACCCCACCGGCAGGCCGAACATGCCCGCCGACACCGGGCTCAGGCCGAACCACAGGTCCATCTTGGGTACACCCATGTTGGTGAAGAACGGGTAGGTGCGCATCATGTAGTAGATGCACACGGCCAGGCCGGCCGCCATGCCGATGATCGCGCCCCACTTGTTGGCGCGCTTCCAGAACACGCCCAATACCAGAGGCGGGAAGAATGCCGATGCCGCGAGTGAGAACGCTGCGCCGACCAGGAACAGGATGTCGCCCGGTTTCAATGACGTCACATACGCCGCGACGATCGCGACCACCACCAGCAGCACCTTGGAGATCGTGACGCGCTTCGTCGTCGAAGCGGTCGGGTCGATCATCTTGTAGTAGAGGTCGTGCGACAAGGCGTTGGCGATCGTCAGCAACAAGCCATCGGCGGTGGACAGTGCCGCAGCCAACCCGCCCGCAGCGACCAGCCCCGAAACGACATAGGGCAGGCCCGCAATTTCCGGCGTCGCGAGCACGATCAGATCGCCGCCGATCACCACCTCAGCCCATTGCACGATGCCGTCCAGGTTGACATCGGTGATATTCAGCAAGCCCGGATCCACCTTGGCCCAGGCTGCCGCCCAAGCCGGCAGCGAGGCGAACGAACTGCCCACCAGATTCGAGTACATGTCGTACTTGGCAAGTACCGCCAGGCACGGCGCGGTGAAGTACAGCAAGAAGATGAAGAACAGTGACCAGAACACCGACACGCGTGCCTGCTGCACGCTGGGTGTGGTGTAGTAGCGCATCAGGATGTGTGGCAGTGCCGCGGTGCCGAACATCATGCAGAACACGATGCCGATGAAGTTCAGCCGTGCCGTATTCTGCGCCGCCTCGTCCTTGCCCGGGAAGGCCTGGGCATGCGGCCGCGGTGGACCCGCACGCGCGGCAAGACCTGCCTCCTTGGTCCACTGGGCTTTCGCGGCGGTCACGTCCTTTGGATAAGCGGCAACCGCTTTCTCCGCGGCAGCGACCTGATCGGCCGGGGCGTTCGCCGCCTTCGCGTCGGTCAGGGCGGCATCGACCTTGGCCTTGCCGTCGGCGTAAGCCTTGTCAGGCGCGGCAAGCGCGGCTTTGCCGGCGGCGGACCGGTCGGCGAAGATCTTGCGGACCTCCTGCTCCTTCGGGTCGGCGGTAATCTTTTTCTCGAGGTCGCCCACTTTCTGCAGCGTATAGCCGTAGGCAAGTTGGGGTATCGGGATGCCGGTGTGCTTGATTCCAAGCCAGACGACGGGAGTCATGTAGGCGATGATCAAGATGATGTACTGGGCGACCTGGGTCCAGGTCACCGCCTTCATGCCGCCCAGCATCGAACACACCAGGATTCCCGACAGGCCGACGAACACGCCGTATTGGAACTCGAGTCCCGTGAACCGGCTCGTGATCAGGCCGACGCCGTAGATTTGAGCGACGACGTAGACGAACGAACAGGTGATTGCCGACACGATGCCGATGGTGCGCACGATGTTGCCGCCGTAGCGTTCGGCAAGGAAGTCCGGAATCGTGAACTGGCCGAACTTGCGCAGGTAAGGCGCGAGGAACAGCGCCACCAGGCAATAACCTCCGGTCCATCCCATGACCCAGGCCAGGCCGTCATAGCCACCGAGAAACAATGTGCCGGCCATGCCGATGAACGACGCCGCGCTCATCCAGTCGGCGCCGGTGGCCATGCCGTTGAAAAACGCCGGCACGCGCCGCCCTGCGACGTAGTACTCGGCAACGTCGGCGGTACGGCTCATGTAGCCGATGCCGGCATACAGACCGATGGTCGCGAACAGGAACCAATAGCCGATCCACTGCTTCGACATCCCCACCTGCTCGGCGATCGCCAGCGCGATGAGGAAGGCAAGGAAGCCGCCGGTATAGAAGGTGTAGTACTTCTTCAGCGACTGATTGAACGTCTTGTGCGAAAACGACTGCGTGGTCATTCCAGATCTCCCTCGTCCACGTTGTATTCCTTGTCAAGTTTGCGCATCAGGTAGGCATAGATGCCGATGATCGCCACGTAGATGGCGAGCGAGCCTTGCGCCGACATGTAGAAGCCGAGCGGAAAGCCCAGGAAGGTAATGCCGTTCAGTTCGCGCGCGTACCAGGCCTCGACGAACGTCACCACAAACCAGGCCAGCAGCAGGATTGCCGTGATGATGAGATTCTTGTGCCAGTACTCGTTATGCCTTTTGGTGAGTTGCATCGACTGCCCCGTTGGTGAAGACCGCGCAACGATAGCGAATCGAGTCGCCGGCGTCGTCCCCACTTACCCTTAACGCAAGCGCCGCGCCCCGGTCCGGACAGGGCTGCACCCTCGCGATTTCTGATTCACCGTGCCGGCGTCACTCACGATCCCGGCCTGTGCAGCGCACAGCGACGAGCCCGGGCATCGCGCCATTGATCCAGGGCATGGCGCCATGCGCTCGCCTGCCCCTATAATCGCCGGCTCGCCTTGCCACACCCAGTAGACGCTCGGGGTGGCTTCCAATTTCGGAAACCATAAGGAGTTTGCATGCGTCACTATGAAATCGTGCTCTTGATCCATCCGGATCAGAGCGAACAGGTTCCCGCCATGCTGGAACGCTACAAGAGCACCGTCACCGCCGGCGGCGGCAAGGTGCATCGGGTCGAAGATTGGGGCCGTCGGCAGATGGCCTACATGATCCAGAAGCTCGCCAAGGCGCATTACCTGTGCCTCAACATCGAGTGCGGCAAGGAAGTGCTGGCTGAACTCGAAACCGGTTTTCGCTTCAACGACGCTGTGCTGCGCCACTTGACGGTGCTCAAGGACACGGGCGAAACCACACCGTCGGTGATGATGAAGAACGTGGAACGCGAGGAGTCGCGTCGCACGCCGCAGGCGGCCTGAGCCCGGCGCCACTGCCGCGTATTGCCAACCACTGTGGAACTGACGCGCGATGAACCGTCTGGTTCTGAGCGCCCAACTCGTGCAGCGAGGCGCAATGCGCTACACACCGGCCGGCTTGCCCGCGCTGGACCTGAGCTTGAAACACGAGTCTCAGGTCACGCAAGACGGCCTGCCGCGCAAAGTCTCGGTCGAGATCAAGGCGCGCGCGGTCGGAGAGATTTCGAAGCAGATGGCCCTGCTGGAGATGGGAAGCGAGCATGGTTTCGCCGGCTTCCTCGGTTCTCAGCGCAATGGCCGTGGCGTTATTTTTCATGTGACCGAGCTGGCTTGAGCGGCTCGCGTTGGTTGCCCTGAAGATTGAAACTGAAAGAGGTCAGATATGCCCCCGCCCCGTGGTAAAGGCCGGTTCTCGAAGGACCGCAAACCGAAACGCAACACCCAGTCGCTGCTGTTTCGGCGCAAGCGCTTCTGCCGCTTCACCGTCACCGGTGTGAAGCAGATCGACTACAAGGACATCGACACGCTGCGCGACTTCATCAGCGAGAACGGCAAGATCACGCCGGCGCGCCTGACCGGCACGCGTGCGTTCTTCCAGCGCCAGTTGACGACCTGCATCAAGCGTGCCCGTTTCCTGGCGATGCTGCCGTACAGCGACCAGCACCGAGTTTGAGGAGCGCCACAACATGCAAGTGATCCTGCTCGACAAAGTGGCGAATCTGGGCAACCTGGGCGACGTCGTCAAAGTCAAAGACGGCTTCGCCCGCAACTACCTGATTCCTTCGCGCATCGCGCGCCGTGCGACCGAGGCCGCGATCAAGGAGTTTGCGGGCAAGCGTGCCGAGCTCGAGAAGACATCGGCAGACAAGCTCGGCGCCGCGATTGCCTTGGGCGAAAAAATGAACGGCCGTTCGGTGCACATCATTCAGAAGGCGGGGGTCGATGGCCGCCTGTTCGGTTCGGTGACGAACCACGACATCGCCGAAGCCCTGAACCGGATCGATTTCAAGGTGCTGAAGGCGCAGATTCGCATGCCCACCGGGCCGTTGAAGACGGTGGGTGAGCACATCGTCAAGGTGACACCGCACACCGACGTGACGGTGGAAGTCAAAGTGGTTGTCGTCGCCGAGGCCGAGTGAACTCCGCCGCCCGGGTGCACCCGGGCGGGCCTTGCATCGAAGATGGGCTGGCGTCGACTCCAGCCCATTCCTTTTCTGCCCACAGCATTTGCCCCGCTTGTCCACAGCTTTGCCGCGTTGCGAAGGTCGCAATCGCACGTAAGATGGCGCCATGGTTTCAGTGCTGAGCGACCCCGCGACATCCGTCCCGGCCAAAGGCGCCGACGAAGAGGTTTCGCGGCTGCGCATCCCACCCCATTCCGTCGAGGCCGAACAAAGCGTGCTGGGGGGGCTGTTGCTGGACAACAGCGCCTGGGACCGTGCCGGCGATTTGCTGAGCGACAGCGACTTCTACCGCTTCGAGCATCGCCACATCTACGCCGCGATCGGCGCGCTCGTGAACGCGACCAAGCCGGCCGACGTGATCACCGTCTTCGAGCAGCTGCAAAGCCTGGGCAAGGGCGAAGAGTGCGGCGGGCTGGCGTACCTGAACTCGCTCGCGCAAAGCGTGATCAGTGCCGCCAACATCCGGCGCTACGCCGAGATCGTGCGTGAGCGTGCCGTGTTGCGCAAACTCGTCGCGGCCAGCGACGAGATCGCGACCACGGCATTCAACCCCCAGGGCCAGCCGGTCTCGCAAATTCTCGACGAAGCCGAGGCCAAGATCTTCCGCATCGGCGAAGAGGGTTCGCGCTCGCGCCAGGGTTTCCAGACCATGGACTCGCTGGCGGTGCAACTGATCGACCGTGTCAACGAGCTGCACGAAAACGGCGCCGAAGAAGTGACCGGCGTGCGCACCGGCTTCTACGACATGGACCGCATGACGGCGGGCATGCAGCCGGGCGACCTGGTCGTGCTCGCGTCGCGCCCGTCGATGGGCAAGACGGCGCTGGCCTTGAACATCGCCGAACACGTCGCGGTGAGCGAAGGCCTGCCGGTGGCGGTGTTCTCGATGGAAATGAGCGCGTCGCAACTCGCGCTGCGCATGGTCGGCTCGCTCGGGCGCATCGACCAAAGCAACCTGCGCACCGGCAAACTGCGCGACGACGAATGGGGCCGCCTTTCGGAGGCGGTGGAAAAGCTGCGCAAGGTCAGCTTGTTCATCGACGAAAGCGGAACGCTGATGCCCAGCGAACTGCGCGCCAGGGCGCGCCGGCTGTCGCGCCAATGCGGCCAGCTCGGTCTGATCGTCGTCGACTACCTGCAGCTGATGAGCGGCAGCAGCAGCAACAGCGATGAGAATCGCGCCACCGTGATCGGCGAAATCTCACGCGGCCTGAAGTCGCTGGCCAAGGAATTGAAGTGCCCGGTGCTGGCCCTGTCGCAGCTCAATCGCAGCGTCGAGTCGCGCAACGACAAGCGCCCGTTGATGAGCGACCTGCGCGAGTCGGGCGCGATCGAACAAGACGCCGACGTCATCATGTTCATCTACCGCGACGAGTACTACACCAAGGACGCGTGCAAGGAGCCGGGCGTGGCCGAAATCATCATCGGCAAGCAGCGCAACGGCCCGACCGGAACCGTGAGGCTGACGTTCCTCAAGCCGCTCACGAAGTTCGACAACCTGGCGCCGGGCAGCCGACCCGACTATTGAAGCTGCGTCACCCGCCGACGCTCGCTGGGTAACCTCCGTGCTTCGCACTGCGGTGCGAGCCCCCTTCGGAACGGCCGGGCGGGGATCATGGGTAACCTTCGTGCTTCGCACTGCGGTGCGAGCCCCCTTCGGAACGGCCGGGCGGGGGCTCATGCGACGAGCGCACG